>CAXYVC010000076.1:0-12691 GCA_964292295.1 uncultured bacterium | reverse complement strand
CGACTCCTCCCGCAACCGAACCAGCATCTCCTCTTTCGCTCGCGTATCCATCCGGTCTCCTTGCAGATGTGGCCCTGGGGACGGTTTCCGGGCCCCGGTGATGGGTTTGAGGCAACCCCGAAGTGTAGCTCAGGCGGTGGGGATGGGAAGCCGGGGCGGTCTACGCCGCGCTGGGGTCCGCCAAGCAGCGCACGGTGAAGCGCCAGACGCGCCCGCCCTCCCGCCAGGCATGGAGGGGAAGCCCCGCCTTGCGACAGCAGGCGTCCAACATCTCCTCCGGCGTGCGCCAGCCCGCGTGCTGCGCGACCTGGGGAAGGAACATGGCACCGAGGCCGTCGCGGCTCACCTTCACGCCGTGCGTGCCGAGGGCGATCTCCCGCGGATCCATCACCGGCTCCAGGGCGTCGGGGGGAAGGATCGAGAGCGAAAGGCGCAGGCGCGGGAGCTCCTCCGGGCGGAGGGGCGCGAAGCGCGCATCCTCCAGGGTGGCCTCGAGGGCGCGCCGGGCGGCCTCGCCCACCGTGGGGCCCGGGCAGCCCACGCAGCCGCGCAGCTCGCCGTCCACGGTGAAGGTGGTGAACACCATCGTGCAGGGCGCCTGGAAGGCCGCTGCGTCCAGCGCCGGTTCGGGGCCGCGCCCCAGGCGGTGGGCGACGAGGGCGTGCAGCTGGAGGAGGGGCGCGTCGGACATGGGGCAAGGATGGGGCGCTGCGGAGCCGCATGCCATGTGGGAAGCTGGAGGCCCAGGAATGCCCATGCCGCCCGATAGCCTCGACGACCTGACCCTGCAGTTGCGCCGCTTCGCCGCGGAGCGGGACTGGGAGACCTTCCACAGCCCCAAGAACCTCGCCATGGCCCTGACGGGCGAGGCGGGGGAACTCGCGGCGGAGTTCCAGTGGCTCACGGAGGCGGAGAGCCTGGCGCTGGACGCCCCGCGGAAGGCGCGTGTGCAGGAGGAGGCCGCCGACGTGCTGCTCTACCTGGTGCGCCTGGCGGACCGTGCGGGCTTCGACCTGCTGGAGGCCGCCCGGGACAAGATCGCCCTGAATGCCCTGAAGTATCCCGCCGAGCGGGTGCGGGGCAGCGCCCGGAAATACACGGACTACAACGATCCCTCCGCCTGCCGCTGAAGGAGTCTGCCCGTGCCCTCCCGTCCCGGCCTCCATCCCCGCAACCGCCACCAGGGGGAGTATGACTTCGGCGCGCTGGTGCGGGCCTGTCCGGAACTCGCGCCCTTCGTGCGCCGCAGTCCCGATGGGAGGCCCACCGTGGACTTCGCCGACGGCCGTGCCGTGCGCGCGCTCAACCGCGCCCTGCTGGCGCTGCAGTACGGGATCCGCGGCTGGGTCTTCCCCGAGGGCTTCCTGTGCCCGCCCGTGCCGGGCCGGGCGGACCTGATCCACCACCTGGCGGGGCTCCTGGGCGAGGAGGCCGGCGGGCGCATCCCCACGGGGCCGTCCGTGCGTGCGCTGGACCTCGGCGTCGGCGCCAGCTGCATCTTCCCCCTGATCGGGCACGCCGAGTACGGATGGCGCTTTGTGGGCACGGACGTGGACGCCGCCGCCCTGGCCAGCGCCGCGGCCATCCTGAAGGTCAACGGCCTGGAGCATGCGGTGGCCCTGCGCCTCCAGCCGGACCGCTCCCGCCTCTTCCGGGGCGTGGTGGCCGCGGACGAGCGCTTCGACCTCTGCCTCTGCAATCCGCCCTTCCACGCCTCTGCGGCCGCGGTGCGGGCCACGGCCCGGGAGAAGTGGCGCAAGCTCGGCAAGGGTGCGGGCCTGAACTTCGGCGGCCGGGATGCGGAATTGTGGTGCGAGGGCGGCGAGCTGGGCTTCATCCAGCGGATGATCCAGGAAAGCGCCGAAGACCCGGAACGCTGCCGCTGGTTCAGCAGCCTCGTCTCCCGCTCGGAGCACCTGCCGCGCCTCCAGGCGCACCTGCGCCGCGCGGGAGCGGCCCAGGTGCGGGTTCTGGAGATGGGGCAGGGCCAGAAGCGCAGCCGCGTGCTGGCCTGGCGCTTCCGGTAGGAGCTTCTAGGCGCCGGCCCGGGCGAAGCGCCGGGAGATCTCGCTCCACTTCAGGTTCTCAAGCAGGGCGTTCAGGTAGTCGGGGCGCTTGATGCCATAGTCCACCATGAAGGCGTGCTCCCAGGAGTCCACCACGGCCAGCAGGTCCTGCTCGATGGGAAGGCCCAGGTGGTGCTCGGCCACGAAGTAGGTGTGCAGCCGGCCGTCCCGGCGGTTGCGGGTGAGCAGGGCCCAGCCCGGGCCGCCCAGGGCGCAGGCCTTGAGGTCCGCCAGGACCTTCTCCCGGCCGCCCGCGGCCTCCAGGGCCTTCTGGAGCTCGGGGCTGACCTCGCCGTCCGCGCCCAGGTTCTCGAAGTAGAGCTCGTGCAGGAAGGAGCCGTTGAAGGCCACCGCCTCCCGGCGCTTCAGCTCGCTGTACTCGTTGAAGCTGTAGTTGGGCTTGGTGTTGTCGGCGCCAGCCAGCCTCTCCTCGATCTCGTTGAGCTTGGCCACGTAGCCTTTGTACAGGGTGAAGTGCTGCTCCAGCTGGCTGTCGGAGAAGCCCTTCAGGGCGCCCTTCAGGTGCTCGTAGTTCTTTGGGGTATAGGCCATGGAAACCTCCAGGTGCATCGCCAAGGGGGATGACTTCTGCCTTCTCGGATGCGCGGAAGGCCTCCCGCGTTCACGCTTCCGGATCGCGGTACCAGGTTCCCTGGTGGCGGCCTGCCCAGAAGGCGCGGCGTCCGAGGCCCCGGGTCATGAGCATGGGGACCCGCCGGCCGTTGGGGAGCACGGCACGGCGCCAGCCCACCCAGCCGATCTGCACGAGGTGTCCCTCGGTGCGCTCCCGGTAGATGCGCCCCTCCAGGTCTCCGACCCAGGTGTTGCCCGTCAGGGCGCCCCGGTGCATCACCAGGGTCTGCTGGGTGCCGTCCGGCAGGTAGGCGCTGCGGTAGGCCAGGGCGCCCAGCACCCGGGTGCCGGCCTCGCCGAAGGCGAGGAGGGTTCCCGACGCATCCGCGCCCAGGGCCCACTCGCCTTGGCCGGGCTGCCGGAAGACGGGCACGCTCGCGGGGGCCTGGGGGCTGTCGACGGGCTGGGCGGCGTAGGTGCCGAAGGGCACCGGGGCCTGCCCTTGGCGGGGATCCTCGGCCATGAGGACGAGGTAGGTGCCCTCGGAGGTCAGGGTCGCCTCGGCCGTGAAGGGCGTGCTGGCCTCCATCAGCGGCGTCAGGTGCCGCGGCCGGGAGGAGAAGGCGCCCTCGCCCTTCAGGTCGAAGAGCCGGGGGAGCTGGCGGTAGGGACCCGCCTCGCAGGCGCAGAGGGCGACGGGCACGGGCGGATCGGGCTGGAGGAAGCCGCAGCCCAGGCCGGCCAGGGCGGCCAGGAGGGCGAGGGGCGCGAGCAGGATCCGCATGGGACGGGCACTCCGGGGAGGAGGCTCCAGTCTACGGTTCCGGGCCTTCAGCGGAAGGCCTCCGGAAGGCGCTCCGCCCACAGGCCGCCGGCCAGCGCGGTCACCACCGGCACGCCCGGGGTCTTCACGCCCCGGTGGGCCATGCAGCTGTGCTCGGCCACCAGCTTCACCGCCCAGGCCTGGGGCCGCAGGTGCGTCTCCAGGGCTTCGGCGATCTGCCGGGTCATGCGCTCCTGGACCTGAAGGCGATGGGCGAAGCCCTGCACCAGGTGCACCAGCTTGGACAGGCCCACGGTGCCCCCGGGGCCCGGGAGGTAGCCGATGGTGGCCAGGCCCGTGAAGGGCGCCAGGTGGTGCTCGCAGGTGCTCACGAAGGGCACGCGCTCCAGGATCACGGGGCAGGGGGCCAGCTCCCCGGGCAGGGGCCGCAGCAGGGCGGCCGGGTCCAGGGCGTAGCCGTCCAGGCGTTCGGCCCAGTATTCCGCCACGCGCCGGGGCGTATCCCGCAGCTCCGGGCTGTCCGCATCCACGCCGAAGCTGGCGAGCAGGTCGCGGACGGCGGCGGTGGCGCGGGCGGGATCCAGGTGCATGGGGGCCTCCGCCCTAGGGTGGCAGGAAGCGGAACGGCCGGAAAGCGCATGCCCTCCGACCGTTCCGCTTCTGTTCCCGCGTTCCTGTCTAGCAGGCCGCGCCCATCATCTCCGCCACGTCGGCCTCTGGGCTTCCGATGAGCTTCAGGCCGAAGGTCTCCACCAGCACCTTGGCGACGTTGGGGCTCAGGAAGGCGGGGAGGGTCGGCCCCACGCGGATGCCCTTCACGCCGAGGTGGAGCAGGGCCAGCAGCACGGCGATGGCCTTCTGCTCGTACCAGCCCAGGTCGAAGGAGATGGGCAGCTGGTTGATGTCCTGCAGGCCGAAGGCCTCCTTCAGCTTGAGGGCGATCACGGCCAGGGAGTAGCTGTCGTTGCACTGGCCCGCGTCCAGGAGGCGGGGGATGCCGCCGATGGTGCCCAGCTCCAGCTTGTTGTAGCGGTATTTTGCGCAGCCGGCGGTGAGGATGACCGCGTCCTGGGGCAGGGCCTTGGCCACCTCGGTGAAGTAGGCGCGGGAGGCGTGGCGTCCGTCGCAGCCGCCCATGACCACGAAGCGCTTGATGGCGCCGCTCTTGACGGCCTCTACCACCTTGTCCGCCAGGGCCAGCACCTGGGCGTGGGCGAAGCCGTTCGTCAGGGTGCCCGCCTCCAGCTCTTCCGGGGGCGCGCAGGTCTTCGCCCGGGCGATGAGGGCGCTGAAGTCCTTCCGGCCGCCCTTGGGACGATCCCCGATGTGGGCCACGCCGGGGTAGCCCGCCATGCCGGTGGTGAAGATGCGGTCCTCGTAGCTCTTCCGCACCGGCACGATGCAGTTCGTGGTCATGAGGATCGCGCCGTTGAAGCGCTCGAACTCCTTGTCCTGCTGCCACCAGGCGCCGCCGTAGTTGCCCACCAGGTGCGGGTATTTCTTCAGCTCGGGGTAGGCGTGGGCGGGCAGCATCTCGCTGTGGGTGTAGACGTCGACGCCCGTGCCCGCGGTCTGCTCCAGCAGCTCCTTCAGGTCCAGCAGGTCGTGGCCGGAGACGAGGATGCCCGGGTTGCGGCCCACGCCCAGCTTCACCTCGGTGATGCCGGGCTGGCCGAAGGTACGCGTGTTGGCCTCGTCCAGCAGGGCCATGGCGTCCACCGCGCAGCGGCCCGTCTCCAGCACCAGGGCCGTGAGGGCCTCCGCACCCATGTCCTTGGCCGTGGCGGCCAGGGCCTTCACCAGGAAGGCGTAGACCTCGGGCTTCTCGAAGCCCTGCATGGCCGCGTGGTCGACGTAGGCGGAGATGCCCTTCAGGCCGTAGACCACCAGCTCCTTCAGGCTGCGCAGGTCCTCGTTCGCTTCGGCCTTCACGCCCACCAGGGCGGCCTTCGCCTGGAAGGCCTCCTCGCTGCCCTCCCAGGTGGCCGCCTCGGGCAGCGCCGCGTCGCCCAGGAGGGCCCTGATGGCCCGCTTCCGGCGCAGGGTCTCCAGGATCTGGTTGGTGATGCGCGCGTTGTCGAAGTTGGCGTTGGTGATGGTGATGAAGAGGCTCTGGGCCAGGAAGAGCCCGGTGCCGGGATCCGCCGGGCGCTTCGCCTGGGCCAGTTCCTCCAGGAGGGCGAGGCCCTTGAGGTTGAAGATCAGCAGGTCCATCAGGTTCGACGTCTCGGGCTTCTTGCCGCAGACGCCGCTCACCGAACAGCCCTCGTTGCGCAGGGCCTCCTGGCACTGGAAGCAGAACATGGACATGGCTCCTCCAAGGGATCGGGCGGGCGGGCCGCCGGTTGACGCAAGGCTAGCAGCCGCGGAAGGGTGCGGCCTTGACGGGGATCAAGGAAGGCTCCTTTTTTGCCGTGACCCTTTTCTCCGGCTCCTTGTGGGAAACTCCCTTTTTGGAGTCCCCATGAGCCAGCAGCCGGTCAGCTACGCAGCCTCGGGCGTGGACATCAGCCGCCAGGATGAGGCCCTGCGCCGCATCAAGCCGATCGTGAAGGGCACGAAGACGCCGGGCGTGCGCAGCGACATCGGCCTCTTCGGCGGCCTCTTCAGCGCCCAGTTCCCGGAGGCGCGCCCCGTGCTCGTGGCCAGCATGGACGGCGTGGGCACGAAGATGAAGGTGGCCCGCCTGGCCGACACCTGGGACACGGTGGGCGCCGACCTGGTGAACCACTGCATCAACGACATCCTGGTGCAGGGCGCGCGGCCCCTGTTCTTCCTGGACTACATCGCCGCGGAGCGGCTCGAGCCGGCCGTGATCGAGGCCATCGTGAAGGGCATGGCCGACGCCTGCCGCGCCGCGGGCTGCGCCCTGATCGGCGGCGAGCTGGCGGAGATGCCGGGCGTCTACGCCAAGGGCGAGGTGGACGTGGCGGGCACCATCACCGGCGTGGTGGACGAGGACGCCCTGCTGCCCCGCCTGCCGGAGATGGGAGCGGGCGACGTGCTGATCGGCCTGCCCAGCTCGGGTCTGCACACCAACGGCTACTCCCTGGCCCGGAAGGTCTGCTTCGAGGTGGCGGGCCTCCAGGTGGGCGACGAACTGCCCGGTACGGGGAAGACCGTGGCCGAGGCCCTGCTGGCGACCCACCGCAGCTACCTGGGCCCCGTGATGCCCCTGGTGCAGGCCCGCCGCCTGCGCGCCATGGCCCACATCACCGGAGGCGGCCTGACCGACAACCTGCCCCGCGTGCTGCTCGCCCACCTGGACGCGGCCATCGACACGCGGAGCTGGGAGATCCCGGCGCTCTTCACCTTCCTCATGGAGAAGGGGCAGCTGAGCCTCAAGGACGCCCGCCAGGCGCTGAACCTGGGCGTGGGCATGGTGCTGGTGGCCCCGAAGGCCGGCGCCGAGGCCGTCCTGGCCGACCTGAAGGCCGCGGGCGAGGCCGCCTGGCTCCTGGGCGAGCTGGTGCCGGGGGCGGGGAAGGTCCTCTACCGCTGAGCGGCTAGGCTGGCCCTTTCGCAGGTACGGCGCGAAAAAACGCGGCCCGGTAGGTAGCCCGGGCGCACCCTTTCCGGGTGTCAGTAGCCTTCCCCCGCCGGGGATGTCCATCGCGCCCTCCGTTCGGAGGGCGTGTGGCTACATTCACGGTTTTTTTCGAGGGCCCCTTCTGGGTGGGGGTGCTCGAGGTGGAGGATGAGGACGGCCTTCGGGCCTGGCGGCACGTGTTCGGCCCCGAACCCAGCGGGCCGGAGGTGCTGGCCTTCCTGCTCACGCAGTGGAGGGCCCTGCGCGGCCGTCCGGCGGTGGCGGTGGCGACGCCGAAGGCCCGGTCTCCGAAGCGCGCGGCGCGGGACATGGCCCGCGCCCGCCGAGCCGGAACCCCCAGCCGCAAGGCCCAGGAGGCCCTGGCCGCCGCCCGGGAACAGGGGGCGCTGGAAGCGCGCCAGGCGCGGAGAAGACTGCGGGAAGCGCACGCACGCCACGTCCGCGCCGTGCGGGAGGCCAAGGCGCGGGCACGGCGCCGGGGGCATTGAGGGCCGCGCCCTGCCACACTGCAGGGCATGGAGACCCTGCGCGCAAGGCTACGGGCCTGGTTCCTGGCGGAGCCCGAGGGGAACCGCATGCCGGGGCTGGATGCGCTGCGGGGCCTGCTGGCGTTGGCGGTGGCGACCTACCACCTGAGCGTGTGGACGGAGCTCTTCCCCACGGGCAGCCGCGCCAACATGGCGGTGTCCAAGCTGGGCAACTTCGGCGTCTCCACCTTCTTCGTGCTGTCGGGCTTCCTGCTCTTCCGTTTCACACCCTGGGAGAAGCTGCGCCGGGAGGGCCCTGCCCGCTTCTACCTCCGGCGCTGGCTGCGCCTGGCTCCAGTCTTCTACCTGGCGGTGGGCCTCAACGTGGCCTTCGCCCTGGGCATGGGGCCCGAGGCGAGCCCGCGCTTCGTGCTGGAGAACCTCACCTTCGCCTTCGGCGCCATCCACCCCAACCACGCCCTGGTGACGGGGGGCTGGTACGTGGGGCTCGTGGCGCTGCTCTACGCGGCCTATCCGCCCCTGGCCTGGGCGCGGGCGCGCTGGGGCCTGGCCTTCCTGCTGCCGCTGCTCCTGGTCCTCGCGGCCTGCAGCCTGCCCGCCACCCTGCACCGCGTGATGGAGGCGCCCCTCGGGGACCGCTTCCACCTGTACGTGCAGCCGGGCAACCAGCTCTTCCTCTTCGCCCTCGGCGCCCTGCTGGCGGAGCTGCATGGGCGCCTGGCCTGGAGGCTGTCCTGGCGCGGCGTGCTGGCGCTGGCCGCGCTGCCGCTCTGGGGCCTGCTGCGGCCCGTTCCCCTCTTCTACGACCACTTGGTGGCCCTCACGGGCGGGCTGCGCTACCGCTACCTGGGCTTCGCGGCGCTGGTACTGCTGCTGGCGGCCCTCCAGGGCGGGCGCTCCGGCCTTTGCGGCCGCCTGCTCGCGCGGGTGGGGGCCTGGAGCTACGGCCTCTACCTGCTGCACCCCTTCACCCATCGTGCCGCGGTGGCGCTTGGCCTCACGGGCTGGACCGCCTTCGCCGCGGCCCTCCTGGCCGCCCTGGCGGCCGCGGCCTGCGCGGAACGCTGGCTGGAGCGGCCCCTCGCGGGCCTGGGGCGCGGCTCTAGCGGAACAGCCAGCTGAGCTTCACCTGCACTGCGTCGTCGCTGGGCAGGTGCCGGAGCCAGGCGAGGTCCCGCACGGGGCTCAGGCCCCCCCGCGTGCTGGAGGCTTCCCCGCTCCAGACCCCGTGGGTGTAGACGAGGAAGAGCGTGGAGCCCGGGCGGAACTCCCAGCGGGTGATGAGGTTGCCCTTCCACAGGCGATCGCCTGCGGTGGTGGGGCCCTGGGCGGTGGCGCCGGGGGCGAGGGTGTCGTCGTCCACGTAGCGGTGGAGGTCGCGGAAGCACCAGCTTCCTGCCAGCCACTGGCTGTAGGCCTGCAGCGTGAGGGTGGGACTGAAGGCGTAGGCCGCGCGGAGGTTCAGGTCGAGCTGGCTCAGCCGGCGCCGGCCCACGATGGGGGTGGCGCCCTGGGTCTCCAGCCAGCTCCAGGCGCCTTGGCTGTGGGTGTAGGCCGCGTCCAGGCGGAGCTCCAGCCTCGGGTTCGGGCGCAGGATCTGGCCGAGCGAGAGCTCCTGCTTGGGGCCGCCCTCCTGCCAGGCTTGGTTCCACTGGAAGCTGAGGCTCCAGGGGGTGTTGGGGGGCGTCTCCACCCCCCAGAAGAGCCAGCCGTTCCGGGGGACGCGCAGGTACTTCTTCACGGGGGCCTGGAAGGTGCGGAGTTCCCGGTCATCCCAGGTTTCCGCCGACACCCCTCCTCCCAGGAAGGCGGACCACTCCGCCGTGGACTCTGTCTTGCCCCAGCTCTCCCAGTATTTCAGGTAGGGCCTGCCGGCCCGGTCGCGGAACTCGCAGTAGGTGAGCCGCAGGAAGGGGTTGCGGAAGGCGCCCCGCTGCAGGTCCCATCGCCGGTCCAGGTCGAAGGTGAAGCCGTCCCGGTCGGGCCGATCCAGGTAGCCGAGGTCGTTGGGATTGAAGCGCTTGGAGACCGTGAAGGCGTTGGCGTCCAGGTTCCACCCGCCTCCCCAGGCGGTGACGCCGTGGACCTTCAGGAAGGATCCCCGCTCGGGGCTTCCCTTGGGGCCGGCTTCGCTGGCGGCCAGGATGCCCTCCAGGCGCGTGCTGCTGTCCCTGGACTTCCAGGCGCCGTCCAGGGCGCCCACGGCTGCGCTCCGGCCCGTCGGACCAGCCTGGCGCAGGAAGGAGCCGAAGACGCCCACGTAGCCGCCGCGGCCGTCCAGCGCCTGGGTGGCCCGGGCCACGGCAGCGCTCGTGTACGGGGCGATCTCGATGTGCGACGGGGCGCCCGGGGCTTCCTCCACCGCGGCCCTGGCCGCTTCGAGGCCCGCCCCGAGCACGCCGAGGGCCAGCCCCCCTGGATACTTGGCCGTGAACTTGGCGGCAGCGGCGATCTCCGCGGCCTTCGGCCAGTCCCTCACCCGCTGCTCCGGCCCAGGCCCCTCCAGGCCGCGGCCCAGGCGGCGGCTGTAGAAGAGCGTGGGGCCCGGGACCTTGAAGATGTCCATGCCCTCCAGGAAGAAGGGGCGCTTCTCGGGGAAGAAGGTCTCCACGGTGCCGAGGTTGAGCACGGCCTGGTCCACCTCCACCTGGCCGAAGTCCGGGCGCAGCGTGAGGTCCAGCTGGGCCTCGGAACCCAGGCCCAGGTGCGCGTCCAGGCCGGCCCTGGCCTCCCAGGCACGGTCGTCGTAGGGCTGCGCCGTCTCGAACTTGCGCTGGAGGCTCACGTAGGGGATCCACTCTCTGCGCGGCGTCGGCGCCAAGCCCTCCAGTCCCTCCAGGTGGGGGAAGCGGCTCACCCAGGCGTTCTCGCTGCGGGGGGGGACGTACCAGTAGCTCAGCTCCCGTGCCGCGCCCTCATCCCGGCGGACGGCGTTCGCGCCCCACGTCAGGGGGCCGCCCCCCCCGCTCGAAGCGGAGGAGGGCCAGGGGGATCTGGAGCTCGGCGGTCCATCCGTCTGCATCCACCGACACCGCGGAGGACCAGACCCCGTCCCAGCTCCAGTCTTCGCTGCGGTCATCGAACTGGAGGCCGTCCCTCTGCACGCCGGAGGCGTTCACGAGGAAGGTGAAGGCGGTACGGTGGTCATGGGGGCTGTCCAGGAGGATGCCGAACCAGTCGCTGGAGCTGCTCTGATCCCGGCGGTGGACCTGGCCCACCACCGCGGCGCTGCCGGGCGGGTGGTGCATGCGGGCGCCGACGTAGAGGTTGTGGGCGTCGTAGAGAATCCGCACCTCCGTGCGCTTGCGGGAGGGCGCGCCCAGCTGCGGGGAATACTGCGTGAACTCCCGCAGGACCGGGGCCGCGGCCCAGGCCTCCTCGTCCAGGCGCCCGTCCAGGTGGATGGGCTGAGCCGTGCGGCGCGCCTCAAGGCGGCGGGGCGCCTCCACGGCCGGAAGGGCCAGCGCGAGGCACAGGGCGGGCAGGGGGCTACGCATGGGAGGCGGGGGAAGTCCCGCATGATCCCAGGACCCGTCGCCGCGCACATCCCTCCTGGGGCGAGGCGCGGGAAAGGAGGGGTGGTGTTCCTCTTTCGCCTCGGTCTCCTCACGGAGGCCGCCGCCTCCGAGTGACCGGGCTCAGCGCGGACGGCGGGGGCCCGGGGCGGAGAGGCGGCCCGTGGCCGCGTCCATCGCGTCGATCCATCCCGCCCGCGCATCCGGGAAGGCGTCCGCGTAGGGGACGTAGGGCTTGAGGTCCAGGATGGGCGTGCCGTCCAGCAGATCCACCCCGCGCACGCGCAGGGTGCGGCCCTCCACGCCCAGGAGCTCCAGGGCGCTGAGCCCCAGGGCGTTGGGGCGGTGGGGGGAGCGGGTGGCCAGCACGCCGCGCCTGCCGCCGCCCCGGGGCGGCTTCACCAGGGGCCGCCAGCCGTCGCTGCGGTGGAAGGCGAAGATGGCCCAGATCCGCTCGAAGCCCTCCAGGTCCTGCAGGACCTCCAGGGGGAGCCCGGGATCCAGCTCGATCCGGGCCTCCAGGGCCTCGCCGGCCTCCGTGCCCTCTACCACGGTGGCCTGGTGGGGCGCGTCGATGCGCCGCCCATAGGGCGAGTGCACCACGCCGATGGGGCGGAAGGTGAAGGCCTGGCTCATACCCATGTGCATTCCGCTGGGATCCAAGGAGTCCGGGCTTTCAAGGGCGCCCTGCTCTGGAATCGGCCCTATGGGGCCGGGTTCCAGAGCCGCCGCTTCCGGGTGCTTTGCTTCGAAGGCACCCCCTTGGAAGCACCCTGGCATCACTTCTTCTTTTTCTTCTTTTTGTCCGAGCCGAGGATCTTGGAGATGAAGCCGCCCTCGGCCTCGGGGGCGCTGCCCTCCGCCTGCATGGCGGCCAGCAGCTCCCGCACCAGGCGCTCCTGGTCGGCATCCAGCTTCTTCGGCACGGCCACCTTCAGGTGCACGTACAGGTCCCCGCGGCCGGAGCCGCGCAGGCGGGGCACGCCGGCGTTGGGAACCTTCACCACCTTGTCGCCGGGCGTGCCCGGGGCGAGGCGCAGGCTGTCCTTGCCGTACAGGGTCTCGAAGGGCAGCTCGCCGCCCAGGGCCAGCAGGGGCCAGGGAACCTCCAGGGCGCGGTGCAGGTCCACGCCGTTGCGCTCGTAGAGCGGGTCCTCGGCGATGTCGAAGAGAATGAAGAGGTCGCCCGTGGGGCCGCCCTGGCGGCCGGCCTCGCCCTCGCCCTCCAGGCGCAGGCGCTGGCCGCGGTCGATGCCCGCCGGGATGCGGAACTTCACCTTGCTGCGCCGGTGGACGCGCCCCTCGCCGCGGCAGGAGGTGCAGGGGCTCGGCACGATGCGGCCCCGGCCCTCG
Source organism: uncultured bacterium (assembly GCA_964292295.1). Taxonomy (GTDB): domain Bacteria; phylum Acidobacteriota; class Holophagae; order Holophagales; family Holophagaceae; genus CAXYVC01. Next base: position 362 of record CAXYVC010000076.1, on the reverse strand, counting down.
CAGTGGGGGCAGGCCACGACCATCTGGAGGAAGCCCTGGCGCATGGCCACCTGGCCCGTGCCCCGGCAGTGGGGGCAGGCCTGGGGCGAGGTGCCCGGGGCGCAGCCGCTGCCGCCGCAGGTGTCGCAGGTCTCCAGGCGGGGCACCTCGATCTCCTGGCTCTCCACGCCGAAGACGGCCTCCCGGAAGCCCAGGCGGAGGTTGTACTGCAGGTCCGAGCCTGGTTCACCGGCGGTGCCGCGGCGGCGGGGGGCGCCGAAGAGGTCCCCGAAGATGCCGCCCATGGAGCCGCCGAAGCTGTCCTGGATGTCGGCGAACTGGCTGGGGTCGAACTGGGAGCCCTGGCCTCCCCCGGGGCCCCC
>CAXYVC010000075.1:0-13077 GCA_964292295.1 uncultured bacterium | reverse complement strand
TGGCGCGGTTTCTGCCCGATCTGCCCAAATGCAGAGCGATGCCCGGGCCGAGATCGTTCGGCCCCAGGCACCCAGAGCTGGCTTTTGAGTGACTGGGGCTCAGCCCGCATCCTGCAGTTGGTCCCGAAAAATCGGCCCAATGCGGTGTCGCATAACGGCACTTGGAGTCGCGGCGGTGCACCGTTTGGTGCTTCACCAAGCCTGTGCGCCGCCGCTCCACGCCAGCCTCCTGACGGAGGCTGGCTGCTCCAAGCACAATGCGGGCTCAGGGAAGTTCTGCCAGCACGCGGTTGATCTCCTGGAGTAGGAGCGCTTCGTTGAAGCCGGACCAGGTGGCGGCCAGGCGGCCGTTCCGGTCGATGACGAGGGTGGTGGGGAAGGCGTCGATGTCGCGTCCCAGGTTCGTGGCGACGCCCGCCTTTCCCACCTGGGAGCGGTAGCAGAGGAAGCCCGGCAGGGCTTTGGCGTTCTGGCGCAGGAAACGCAGCACGGTGTCGGGCCACATCTCGTCGTCGAGGTTGCAGGGGATCACCACCAGGTTCCCCTTCTCGGCGGCCTGGCGCTGCAGGGTGTTGAGGGCGGGTAGGCTGCGCCGGCAGGGGCCGCACCAGACGGCCCAGAAGTCCACCACGACCACCTTGCCCCGGAAGGCGGCGACGGTGCATGGCTTTCCCTTGAGGTCGACGAAGCCCATGGCCGAGAGATCCCGCCGCTCCGGGGCGGGGAAGCGCTCCACATCCCCCGCAGACAGGGACAGGGCGCACAGCAGGGCCGGGATGAGGCGCAGGAACATGGGGGCTCCGGGGAAGATGTTCCCAGGATAGCGGCGTCCGCCCCCCTTCAGCAGGCCGCGGCGCGGCGCTGCAGGCCCGGGTCCTGGGTCAGCTCCTCCACCAGGTCGTGGACACTCACCAGCTCCTTCAGGCGCGCGCCGTTGCTGCCGCTGAAGAAGAGGCCGCGCGCCGTGTCGCCGGCCTGGGCGTCGGCCAGGCGGTCGGCGATGCAGTAGCCCGCCTCGCGGGCGCCGCGGCCCTGGCCGCAGGGCTGCAGGCAGTGGCTGACGCAGCGGATGGCGGGGGCGCAGCCCGCGTCCACGTCCCGCTGGAGCTGGGTGCGCACGCCCCGGGCGGGCATGCCCACGGGGCTCTTCATGAGGCCGATGTCCTCCGGACCGGCCTTGAGCAGGGTCTCCTTGAAGGCCGGCGCGGCGTCGCACTCGAAGGTGCCGATGAAGCGGGTGCCCATCTGCACGCCGCCCGCACCCAGGGCCAGGAAGCGCTCGATGTCGGCGCGGTCCCACACGCCGCCCGCCACCAGCACGGGGAAGTCGCCCCAGCGGTCGCGCTCCGCCAGCACGGAGGGCAGGATGCGCTCCAGGCTGTGCTCGGCGCTGCCGCAGGCCTCCACGCTGAAGCCCTGGTGGCCGCCGCTCTCGGGCCCCTCCAGCACCACCGCGTCGGGCAGGCGCCCGTGCCGGCGCTGCCAGTGCTTGCAGATGACCCCGAGGGCTCGGGCGGAGGACACGATGGGCACCAGGGCCACGTCCGCGTCCCCCACGTATTCGGGCAGCGCCAGGGGAAGGCCCGCGCCGCTCACAATGAGCTGGGCCCCGCCGGCGAGGGAGGCGCGCACGGCGGCTTCATAGCCCTCGATGGCGCAGAGGATGTTCACGCCCACGGCGCCCCGCCCCTTCGCACGGGCCCGTGCCTCGCGCAGGATGCCCGCCAGGGTCTCAGGCGGATTCAGGGCGGCGGGGCCGTCCGGGCGCCCCAGGCGGCGGGTGGAGTGGGCGGAGGGGTGGTAGCCGGTGCCGATGGCGCTCACCAGTCCCACACAGCCCTCGGCGGCCACGGCCCCCGCCAGGCCTTCCCAGGAGACGCCGATGCCCATGCCCCCCTGCTGGATGGGGTAGCTGAGCTTCAGGTTGCGGATGCGCAGCCCCGGCAGGGCGGAGGGCCCCCGGCGCAGCAGGAGCTGGTCAGACCCGTCGAGCCCCGCCATCAGGCGGCCCCGGAAGGCGCCGAGGGGCTGGCTCTCCAGCAGGGCGGGGCTGCGGGGCAGGAGCCCGGCCGCTCCGGCGTCCAGGGCCTGCCGGGCCTCCCGGTCGCAGTCGGCGGAGGCCAGCACGGGGAGGTCCAGGGGGCCCAGGGTGTCCAGCACCCCCGCGTCGGCCAGGAGGGCCGAGGCGCCCTCCGCCTGGGCCCGGCGGGCCTCCTCGGGGCTGGTCACGGCCACGATGCGGGGCAGGTTGGCCGCCTTCACCAGGTTCAGCTCCGGGGCAATGTCCGCTGTGTGGAGCACGAAGGCCACCCCGGCCTCCCGGGCGGCGGCGAGCACGGCATCGGCGCCGCCGCGCAGCCCGCGCAGGTCCAGGCCCAGCTTCGCGTTCTCCCGGAGCTGGGAGGCCAGCTCCTGGAGGCGGGCCTTCAGGCGGGCCGCGTCCGGGAAGGCTTCGGTGCGGGGCAGCGCCCAGCCGCCGGCCCGGAGGAAGGCGGCCTGGAGGTCCAGGGCGCCGGGCGCCTGCCAGCCCTGCAGGACGGGCAGGGGGCTGGCGAAGAGGGAACTGGGCATCGCGGCCTCCCGGAATGCAACCGGGAACCGGGCGCCCCTTCAGTATGACCGCGGGGGAGGACCGAGTCTTGAGAAAAGCAGGATGTCAGCGCACGGGCATGGTCTTGCCGGGCTTCACGGGGTCCTTCTTCACGAGCACCTTCACCGAGCCCGTGCCCTTGCAGTTCCGGCAGGGGTAGAGCTTCGTGTCGCGGCGGTCCCCGGCGCGTTCCTTTCCGGTGCCCTTGCAGACCGTGCAGGGGCGGTTTTCATACTGCTCGCCGCCGGCCAGGAGTGCGGGGCCTGCGAAGGCGACGGCGGCGAGGAGGAGGGCGGTGGCATGGCGCATGGGGGCTCCAGGCTTGGTGGTCGCGGATGGAGGGGGAAGGGGGCCGGAGGGCTTCCGGGCTCCTCGGCTTACCTCTTTCCGGCTAGAAGTTGGTCGTATTCCGCGATCAGGTCCTCGGAGCAGTTCTTCAGGCTGGTGGTGACGGCGTGCGCCTCGATGGCGTTGCGCTTGAGATCCACGAGCTCCTCGGGTGTGAGGTCCTTCATGCGCGAATCCTCGCCCGGGAGGAGGAGGCTGAGGCGCTGCAGCTGGAGCCAGCGGGACAGGGCCTGCTGCTGGAGGGAACCCACGAACTCCTGGGTGGCGTAGACCCTGGTGAAGCTCCGAAGCTCCTCGTAGTCCATCCGGGCCAGGGCCCCGGAGCTTCCTGCGGCGCTCCAGGCGGTGGTGGTCAGCGGTCCGGCCGAGTAGCTGAGCCTGAAGGTGGCATCCGCTCCGTTGTCGGTGGAACCGCGCTGCGCCAGTTCCTTCCTGCATACGCGGATGAGCTTCTCCAGCTCCTTCAGCTCCCCGGGGATGGCGTCGGTGATGGTGCGCAGGCGCTTGCGGTTCTCGCCGCACTCCGCCTGGAGGGTGCCTCGGGCGTGCTTGACCAGGCTGCGGTGGTGCATGGATTCCACGAGGCCCTCCAGCGAGAGGGCGATCAGGATGCCGCAGGTCACGGTGAAGAGCTCGAGGGAGAAGTGCCGGAGGGACCGGATGGCTTCCTTCGGGGGGTGGATGTGCATGGGGGCTCCGGAACGGGGCCACGCCGACGGCCGGCGATGAGGCCCGATGAGCGGGATGCAGGTCTGGTCCTCAGGCCCGGGAAGGCGGCGCGGCAGACCGGGGGTTGGTCCCATCCATGGTAGGGCCATGGCCTTCGCTGTCGCCGGGGATCTTCAGCGCCTCCCAGCGTTCGGGCGGGTGGAAGCGGCAGCGCCATCCCGCCCAGCTCACCCGCTGGAAGCCCACGTCCCCCGGCCAGGGCACGCGGTCCAGGAAGGCGCGCAGGGCCTGCTGGAGGCGCAGGCGCTGCGCGTCGGAGAGCGCGGTGTCCGCGGCGCACCAGGCGCCCGCGCGGCGGGCCTTTACCTCCACCAGGCGCAGCTCGCGGCCGCGGCTGACGAGGAGGTCCATTTCCCGGCGGCCCGCCTTTAGGTTCCGGGCCACCAGGTCCCAGCCCCGCAGCCACAGCAGCCAGGCGGTGGCCCTTTCGGCCAGGAGTCCGAGGCGGCGGGCGCGGTGGCCGAGCTTGGCACGGAGGAGCATGGCCTCCAGTGTGCGCGGGGAGGACGGAACCCGCGAGGGGCTTGGTGCTTCAGCCGTCAGGGGCCTCGATCGGACGCCATCCGGGGAGGCGGAACCGCGGGGGCCAGAGCCCGTCCTCCGGCACCGGAGGGATGCCCGTCCAGGCCTCCAGCTCCTCCCAGGCGATCGTGTGGCGCAGGGTCCCGTCGGCCTCCAGCAGCCGCACGGTTTCGGCGCGGGGAAGCCAGGTTTCGCCCTTCCGCGGCAGCAGGGTCGTGCTGGCGGCGTTCCCCGTGGTCCGGTCCACCTCCACGCGGTAGGGCGCCACGTGGGCTTCCCGGCCCTCCCGGCGGAAGAGCAGGCGCAGCAGTTCGCCCTGCTCCTCGCACGTGCGCACGTGCACCTGCTCGCGCAGCAGGAGGAAGGCCGCGCGCAGAAGGGCGTCTCCGGGCAGCCAGGGCTCCCAGCCCGCGGGGCCCAGGCGCAGGGCCGTGCCGCTGAGGGCCCGCGGACGCTGGAGGATGCCGAGGCTGAGCTCGGCCATCCGCGCAAGGGCCTTTGGAGACGCCTCGTCCGCCACCAGCAGGGCGTCCCGATGGGGTGCCATGGCCACGGGCGCGCCGTCGAAGGGCAGCGCGCGGAAGAGGTCCTCCAGCACCAGGCGCGTGGCGTCGTGGTTGTCCTCCCAGGGGCTGCGGAAGAGCCCCGGCGCGACCGGTGCGAAGGGCCTTTCGCTCCGCGCCCGCAGGTTGCGCCGGGCGTGGGTCATGGCCGTGTCCCAATCCACGCCCCAGGCCTCCAGCTGGGCGGCCTGCACGTCCACCATGGTCTCCGGGTGGTCCTGCACCAGGGCGAGGGCCAGATCCCCGGCGAAGGGGCGGGTGCAGGCCGCGAGGGGCGGGCGTCCCTCCGCGCGGAGGTACAGCGCGTTGGCGTCGTAGAAGAAGCGCTCCCGCAGGCGGGGCAGCAGGCGCGGGATGGCCTCGTCGAGCGTGGCCTCGCCCTGAGCCTCCAGGAAGGGCAGGCCGCACCAGCGCGCCAGCACGCGTCGGCGGGCCAGGGGCGGGGCCTCGCAGAACTCGGCGTGGGCCACGGCGAGGTTGAGCTCCGCCTCCCGGTGGCGGCCCCGGCGCAGCACCAGGGCGAAGGCGTCCAGGTCCGGGTGCACCGTGAGCATGGGATCCCGCTTCCGCAGCTCCCGGGCCACGAGGCGCAGGAAGGCGCGGGGCGAGGGATGTCCGAACCAGCGGTGGAAGAAGGCCATGCCCGAGCCTACCCGGGGCTCACGGCCCCACGTAGCTGAACCAGAAGCGCACGCCCAGGGTCTTGGCGTCGAAGCCGTCCGGAAGGCGGGGCAGCGGGTCCGAGCGGCGCACGGCCAGGAGCGCGCTCTGGTCCATGGCGGCGTTGCCGCTGGGGACCTCGACGCGGATGCCCTCCAGGCCCCCATCCTTGCGGATGCGGAAGTAGACCTGCACCCGGCCCGGTGCGGAGCTCATGCGGCTCCAGTTCGCGGTGATGCGGTTCTGCACCTGCTGGAGGTACCACAGGAAGGGAAAGCTGCCGTCCAGGTCGCCGATGAGGCCCGTGCCGCCGTCCACGCCGAAGGAGTTCTTCAGGCCCGGAACGCCGGTCCCGATGCCCACGCCGCTGCCGTTGCCCTGGCCCGCGGTGCCCCGGGCGAGGCTGGGTGAGGTGTGCGCGCCCTTCGAGGCCTCTGGGGCCTTGCCGGTGCTGGCGGGGTTGTCGCTGGTTCCCTTGACGGGCAGGCGGCCCTTGGTGCCGAAGGCATCCGGCGTGGCGTGGCCGCGGGTGTCCTCCCCGCTCTTGGGCGCCACCTCTTCCACCCGGCGCACGCGTTCGCCGGTCTGGCCCTCCTCCATGGGCGAGGCGCCGCCCGGGGTGCCGCCGCCCGCGGCGGGCAGCGTGACCCAGGTGACCTTGGCGTCCTCGGCCTTCCCGCCGCGCCCGGGCCACGCCACCAGGGCCGCGGTCAGCCCCGCGTGCACGAGCGCGCTGAAGGCGAGGGCCATGGGCCAGCTGAAGCGCCCAAGGCGCGCGCGCTCCTTGAGCAGGCCGTAGAGGTCCTGGCTCATGGGGCGACCGGCGCGCTTCCAGGGGCGGGGGTGGGCACGGCCTGGGTCACGAAGCCCACTTGGCTGAAGCCCGCCTCGCGGATGAGGTCCACCACCGCGATCACGCGGCCGTAGGGGATGTTGTGGTCGGCCCGCACCAGGATGGGGCGCTTGCGGCCCTCCGCGGCCCGCTGGGCCAGGAGCTTGCGCAGCATGCCCTGGTTCACCAGGCGGTCATCGAACTCGATGCGGCCTTCCCGGTCCAGCGTGACCACCAGCGCCTGGGCCTCCAGGCTCTTGCCCGTGTGGCTTTCGGGCAGGCTCACGTCCACGCCCGTCGTGAGCATGGGGGCCGCCACCATGAAGATGATGAGGAGCACCAGCATCACGTCGATGAGGGGCGTCATGTTGATGTCGGCCATCTGGCCATGCTTGGTGCCGGTACTGAAGGCCATGGGCTTCCTCTGGCCCCCCAGTCTACACCCCGTCCTCCCGTAGGATGGAGGCTGGAGGCCCCCGAGGTGCTGGATCGCCTGCTCTATGCCGACTGGAACGAGGCGCCCGACGCCATGGCCTTCGAGGTCTCCCTGGCCGAGGCGGTGGAGGGGCTCGCGGAGCGCCTGGCCCGCGTGCTCCCGCGCGTGGAGGAGGCGCTGGCGCATCCTGCCGCCATGCCGGCCTCCTACTGGGAGGACTGCCTGGACCTGTACCTGCGGGCGCCGGCCCTGGTGAACATCACCCTGAACCACAAGATCTGCGTGGAGCAGGGCCTGCCCCTGCACCCCACGCAGTACTTCGAGGTCTCGGACAAGACGCGCCACGCGCTGTCCTATCCCGCCCCGCAGGCGGAGGCCGCCCAGGCCTTCTTCCTGTCGGCCATCTCGGCCGCCAGGGCCGTGGTGGCGCTGGATCCTGCCGGGCCAAGCATCCTTCGCGCCTTCGCTGCGGAGACGCCGGAGGCGGTGCGTCCTTTCGTCTACACCAGCACCCCGGACAAGTACACGTGGCGGGCCTCGGATCCCCGCAAGGTGCGCGCCCTGGCGGAGGACGTGCAGGCGAAACTCCGGCCCCGCGCCGTGGTGGGCGCGGCCCACGGTTCCATCATGGCCGGGCTCCTCTTTGCGAACCTGCTGGAGGCCCCGCTGTATTTCATCCGCTTCAGCCTCTTCAAACGCAAGGACACGGCCCCGGTGATCGGCGCCAGCGATCTGCGCTTCCTGGCGGCCTATCGCGAGGGGCCCGTGCTGCTCTTCGACGAGGACGTGGCCAAGGGCACCACCCTGGACCGCTTCACCACCTTCCTGCAGCCCTTCTTCGACGCCTCCCGCTCCGCGGGCGTGCTCTGCCACCGCCACGCGGACTTCCGCCCCGACTTCGTGGGCCGGATGTGGTCGGACTGACGCCGGGTAGGATGGAAGGCCCGGACGCCCCGTGACCCGACTGATCGTTGCAGAGAAGCCCAGCATGGGCCGCGCCATCGCGGCCGCCCTTGGCCTGTCCGGTTCGGGCCGCAGCTTCATGGAGGGCAAGGGGGTGCTGGTCACCTGGTGTGTGGGCCACCTGGTGGAGGCCCTGGAGCCCGAGGGCTACGATCCCGCCCTGAAACGCTGGAGCCTGGAGGCGCTGCCCTTCTTCCCCCCAGAATTCCGCTACGCGCCCATCGCCCAGACGCGGGACCAGTTCGACGTGGTGGCGCGGCTGCTGAACCGCGGGGATGTCGCCGAGGTGGTGAACGCGACAGACGCGGGGCGCGAGGGCGAGCTGATCTTCGACCTGGTGTACCGCCTGGCGGAATGCACGAAGCCCGTGCTGCGCTTCTGGACCTCCAGCCTCACGGACGAGGCCATCCGGGAGGCCTACGGCGCCATGAAGCCCGGCGAAGCCTACGTGGGGTTGCGGGACGCCGCCCGCTGCCGCCAGGAGGCGGACTGGCTGGTGGGAATCAACTGCACCCGCGCCCAGACCCTGTCCCGCCGCCGCGCCGGGGGGGAGGGCGTGTGGAGCGTCGGCCGCGTGCAGACGCCCACCCTGGCCATCCTGGTGAACCGCGAGCTGGAGATCCGCGACTTCGTGCCCAAGGACTTCTGGACCCTCTGGGCCGCCTTCGGCGCCGAGAAGGGCGCCTACAAGGGCAAGTGGTTCCGCAAGGGAGAGGACGGCAAGGAGCTGGACCGCCTGGACACCGAGGCGGAAGCGCGGGCGCTGGCGGCACGCCTGGCGGGGCTGCCCGGGCGCGTGGCCTCGGTGCAGAGCCGCACCGAGAAGAAGAAACCCGAGCTGCTGTACGACCTCACGGCGCTGCAGAAGGAGGCCAACAAGCGCTTCGGCTTCACCGCCGAGCACACGCTGGAGGTGGCCCAGGAACTCTACGAGGCGAAGCTGATCAGCTATCCCCGCACCAGCAGCCGCCACTTGACCGAGGCGGACGAGAAGAAGGCCGCGCACTGGATCAAGGCCCTCGCGGGCGGCCAGCTCCAGGATCTCGCGCCCTTCATCGAGGAGCTGCGGAGCCGCTGGCCCAGGAAGCTCGACAAGCGCTTCGTGAACGACAAGGAGGTGGAGGACCACAGCGCGCTGGTGCCCACGGAAAGCCCCGCCAGGGGCCTTGCCGGCGACCGCCTGAAGATCTACGAACTCATCGCCCGGCGCTTCCTGGCGGCCTACTTCCCCGAGCGGGTGGAGGCCAAGACCACCGTGGTGACGGTGGTGGCTGAGGAGAGCTTCAAGACCACGGGCACCGTGGTGAAGGAGCTGGGCTGGTCCGCGGTGGATCCGCCCCACGCCCGGGCCCGCAAGGCGGCCAAGGCGGGGCCCGTCGAGGGCGAGGAGGCCGACGCCCCTGAAGGCCCCGGGGACGGTGAGGCCGAGGAGGAGGCCGACGCCGGCGAACTGCCCGTCCTCGCCAAGAAGGAGGCCGTGGAGGTGAAGGAACTCCAGCCCAAGGCCGGGAAGACGAGCCCTCCGAAGCGCATGAGCGAGGCGGATCTGCTGGCCGCCATGCAGGGGGCGGGGCGCCTGCTGGACGACGACGCCCTGCGGGGCGCCATGAAGGACTGCGGCCTGGGGACGCCCGCCACCCGCGCCAGCATCATCGAGACGCTGCTGAAGCGCGCCTACCTGGAGCGCAAGCGCAACGTGCTGCTGCCCACGGAGAAGGGCATCGCGCTCATCCAGTCCCTGCGCGCCGAGGCGCTGAAGAGCCCCCAGCTCACCGGGGACTGGGAGGCCCGCCTGGAGCGCATGCGCCGCGGCCAGGAGGCCCGGGATGCCTTCATGGAACAGGTGAAGGGCTTCGTGGGACAGCTGGTGTCCGAAATCCGCAGCTCCGCGCCGAAGGCGGTCTTCCGTCCCACCACGCCACCCCTGGCCGCGTGCCCGAAGTGCGGCGGAGGCCTGCACCTGCGCGCTTGGGAGGGGCGCTTCTACGTGCGCTGCGACGGGGAGGACTGCCGCGTGGCCTACGACACGGACGCGGCCGGCCAGCCCCTGGCCACCTGCCCCTGCGGCGGGCCCCTGCGGAGCTTCAAGGACGGCGAGAAGGCCTGCATCCTGTGCGGCGCCCGGGAGGGCGAGCCCGGGCGCCCGGAGCCCAAGGCCTGTCCCACCTGCGGCAAACCCATGCGGGTGATCCCGAGCACCCGGCGCGGCCAGTGGTTCCAGCGCTGTTCAGACTGCGGCGTGACCCAGCCGGGCTGAAAGCCGGCTTGGCTGCGGGATCCGGAGTCAGTACCCCCGCGCGCGATCCAGGGCGCCTTCGACGGGGCGGCCTTCGGCAAAGCGGGCGAGGTTCTCCCGCAGCTCGGGGACCATGTCCTTGGGGGTGCTGGGGCCGCTGTGGTGGGGCGTGACGGTGACCTTCGGGTGGGTCCAGAGGGGCGAGCCGGAGGGCAGGGGCTCCTCGGGGAAGACGTCCAGCACCGCGCGCCCCAGGCGCCCGGCGTCCAGGGCCTCCAGCAGGTCGGCCTCCACCACCTGGGCGCCGCGCCCCACGTTCACCAGGGTGAGGCCCCCGTGCCCGCGGGCCAGCAGGCGGGCGTCAAGAAGGCCCCGCGTCTCGGGCGTGAGGGGCGCCGCGAGCACCAGCACGCGGGTCTCGGGCAGCAGGCCGGGCAGCTCCGCGGTGCCGTGCAGGGGGAACTCCGGGTCCGGGCGGGGGCTGCGCACCACGCCGTGCACCGCGAGGCCGAGCTCCCGGAGGGCCCGGCAGATCTGGCGGCCGATGAGGCCCACGCCCACCACCACCGCGCGCCGGCCCGCCAGGTCCTCGGGCAGCAGCTCCGGCCGCCAGGTGCGGGCCGCCTGGGCCTCCCGGCAGGCCGCGCCCCGCTGGGCCTCCTCCAGCAGGTGGTAGGCCACGTAGCGCGCCATCCAGAAGCCGAAGCGGCCGTCGGCCCGGGTGAGGGGGACCTGGGCGGGCAGCTCCGGGTGGGCCACCAGGTGGTCCACCCCCGCGCCCAGGGCCTGCAGCCAGGCCAGGCGCGGCAGGCGGGGCAGGAAGCCTGCGGGGAACTTCCAGGCGAGCAGCCCCTCCGCCTCCCCCAGCCAGGCGTCCTCCGCCTGGTCCAGCTCCTCGGGCCGCCAGCCGCGGAACTCCAGGCGCGGCTCGGCCTCGCGGAGGACGGGCAGCCATTCGGCGACGCGGTGGTGGACGACGGCGACCTTGCGGGGGGCGGACATGGCGGCTCCTGGACCGCCCCAGCGTACAATGGCCCCATGGCCGACGCCCCCCTCGAACCCGCCCTGGAAGTCCCTGAGCCGGAGGCTCTAGGATCTGAGCCGGAGGCTCCAGGATCTGAACCGGAGGCTCCAGGAGCTGCGCCGGAGGCCCGGAGCTTCGAGGCCCCCAAGGGCTTCGAAACCCGCTTCCGGGACCTGGACGTGCGCCTGGACGCCTTCGAGGGCCCTCTGGACCTGCTGCTGCACCTGATCCGGGAGCACAAGCTGGACATCCTGGACCTGCCCATGGCGGAGGTCACGAAGCAGTACATGGACTACCTGCTGCTCATGGAGGAGCTGAACCTCGAGATCGCCGCGGAGTTCGTGGCCATGGCGGCCCACCTGCTGCAGATCAAGAGCCGCATGCTGCTGCCCCTGCCTCCGGCGGAGGACGGCGAGGCGGAGGATCCCCGCGAAGAGCTGGTGCAGAAGCTGCTCGACTACCAGCAGGTGAAGGAGGCGGCCCGGGAGCTCTCGGCCCGCGAGGCCGAGCAGCAGGGCGTCACCTACACCCGCGGCCTGGACATCCAGGAGCACGCGCGGGTGGAGGAGCAGCCCATCCAGGCCACCCTCATGGACCTGCTGGGCGCCTACCGCGAGGCCCTGAAGCGCCTGCTTCCCCCGCCTCCCGTGGAGGTGCGCACGCCCCCCAAGACGCTGGAGCAGCGCCTCGCCGAGGTGCTCGCGGAACTCCACGGCGGCACCTGGGTTCCCTTCAGCGGGCTGCTCGCGGGCAGCCGCACGCGGGAGGAGCTGGTGCTCACCTTCCTCGCCCTGCTGGAGCTGGTGCGCACGGGCCGGGCGCGGCTGGTGCAGACGGAGCTCTTCGGCGAGATCCGCGTGCAGGCGGCCTGAGGTGGGCGCGCCCCGCTTCCTGGAGGCCGCGGCCCTGGACGCCCTCGTCGCGCAGGCGCAAGCTTCGCCCCGCCGCCGCCTGAACCTGAACCTCCACGCGGGCCCCGAAGCGCCGTGCCAGCGGCTGGCCATCGCCCTCGAGCCCGACTCCTACATCCGGCCCCACCGCCACCTGGACCCCGCCAAGGACGAGACCTTCCTGGTCTTGCGGGGGCGCATCGGCGCCCTGCTCTTCGACGCGGAAGGGGAGGTGCGGGAGGCGCGCGTCCTCGGCCCCCGCGAGGCGGCTTTCGGCGTGGACGTGCCCAGCGGCTGCTTCCACAGCTTCGTGGCCCTGGAGGCGGGTTCGGTCTTTTTCGAGGCCAAGGCGGGGCCCTACGCGCCCCTGGGTCCGGAGGAACTGGCGCCCTGGGCGCCCGCGGAGGGGAGCCCGGAGGCGTCGGCCTTCCTGGCGGCCCTGCGCGCCCGCCTGGGGGCGCGGCCGTGGCGGCTTCCGCGGGTCCCCTCGTCCGGGCCTTCCGCCGCGCCTACCCCTTCGGCCTGCTGCTCTGCGTGGGCCTGCCTGCGGGGCTCCTGCTCTGGATGGCCCGCGCGCCGGAGCCTGTGCCCCAGCCCGGGGCCCTGGATCCCGGCGGCGCCTTCACGGGCATGGCCCTGCTCCTGGCCCTGGCGGTTTTCCAGCGGATGCGTCGGCTGCGGGCGGCCTTTCCCGGCCTGCCCGAGGGGGAGCGCCCCCGGCGCCTCGGGCGGGAGCTGCGCCTGGCCGCGCTGCTGCTCGCGCCCATCGCCCTCCTGGGGCTGGCCCACCGGATCTCCGGCGCCCCCCGCGCCGCGCGCCACGCGAAGGGCTTCGTGCTGCTTGCACCCTGCGCCTTCCTGGCGCTGGTGCCCCGCCGTGCCGCCTGGGGGCGGGGCTAGGTAGGGCGCGGGGCCGCGCCGGGCGCTATCCTGGGGGTCCAAGCCCGAAGGACCGTCCATGACCGAACCGCGTCCCGATGAAGCCCTTCCTCCCGCCGAGGACCCCACGCGCACGCTGCAGACCGGCCCCCTGGCGGCCCAGGTGAGCACCCGGGAGATCCCGGAGGCGGAGCTGCCGGACCGCACCGTGGCACTGCCCGTGATGGCATCCCCGGCGGAGCCGACGGAGGCGCTGCCCGTGGGAACGGGGGAGGGCGGCCCCGAGGCGGCCCCGGCGGATCCGGACCGCACCTTCGCGGCGCCCATGGTGGCTTCCGCCCCGGAGCGCACCGGCCAGGCCGCCATGCGTCCGCGGCGGCGCTGGCTGGCCTGGGCTGGGCTCCC
>CAXYVC010000074.1:0-13415 GCA_964292295.1 uncultured bacterium | reverse complement strand
GGCCATCCTCACGCGCTTCCTGGTGGAGGCGCTGCCCTTCGAGCGCCTGGTGTTCATGTTCCAGCTCGAGGTGGCCCAGCGGATTGCCGGCCGGCCCGGTGAGAAGGACTATGGGCCCCTGTCGGTCCTGGCCCAGCTCTGCTGCCGGGTGACCCGCCTGTTGAAGCTGGGGCCCGGGGCCTTCCGCCCCGCCCCCAAGGTGGACAGCGCCGTGCTGCGCTTCGAGCCCCGTCCGGACGCTCCTCCCGTGCAGGAACGGGCCGAGCTGCTGCGCCTGCTGCACCGCAGCTTTGCCCACCGGCGCAAGACCCTTCTGAACAACTGGCAGGGCAGCCTCCCGCCCGCCCGCATCGCTGACCTCATCGCGGCGGAGGGCCTTCCCCCCGCCGTGCGGGCGGAGGCTGTGCCGCCCGAGGCCTGGCTCCGCCTGCTCCACCGCCTGAAGGAACCCGCATGAACCCAGCTTCCCCTTCCCGGAACTTCGAGGGTTGGAACCAGCCGCCCGAGGCGGACGAGCTGCGCCTGATCCCCATCGGCGGCCTCGGCGAGTTCGGCATGAACGCGCTGGTGGTGCACAGCGCGCGCAGCCTCTTCCTGGTGGACTGCGGCCAGCTCTTCCCTGGCGAGGACCAGCCGGGCATCGACAGCGTCATCCCCGACTTCGCCTACCTGGAGCCCTTCGCCGATCGGGTGGAGGCGGTGGTGCTCACCCATGGGCACGAGGACCACCTGGGGGCTCTGCCGTACTTCCTGGAGCGCTGGCCGGTGCCCGTGTACGGCACGGCCTTCACCCTGGGGCTGCTGGAGGGGAAGCTGAAGGAGGCGGGGCAGGGGCACGAGCGCCTGCTCCGGCGCGTGGAGGACTTCGAGCGGGTGCCCGTGGGTTGCGGGGAGATCGAGGTGGAGTGGATCCCCGTCACCCACAGCATTCCGGACGCCTGCGCCCTGGCGCTGCACACGCCCATGGGCGTGGTGGTGCACACGGGCGACTTCAAGCTGGACCCCACGCCCGTGGACGGGCGCCTGACGGGGATGGCACGCCTGCGGGCGCTGGGCCGGTCTGGGGTGGACCTGCTCCTCTCGGATTCCACCAACGTCCTGCGGCCTGGACGGGCCCCCTCCGAGGCCGTATGCCGGGACGGGCTGCGGGACGCCATGCGCCGCACGCCCGGCATCCTCTTCGTGGCCACCTTCAGCTCCAACATCCACCGCATCCAGACCCTGCTGGACCTGGCCTACGAGGAGGACCGGAAGGTCTGCATCCTGGGCCGCAGCCTGGACCGCAACATCGCCACGGCGCTGGACCTGAAGCGCCTGCACCTGCCGGACGACCTCTTCATCGAGCCGAAGGAGGTGCCCCTCTTCCCCCGGCGCCAGGTCATCGTGCTCTGCACCGGGAGCCAGGGCGAGCCCATGAGCGGCCTGGCGCGCATGCTCCGCGGCGAGGTGAAGGGTGTGCGCGCCCAGGCGGGCGACCGCCTGGTGCTCAGCAGCCGCGCCATCCCCGGCAACGAGGTCTCCATCAGCCGGATGCTGGATACCGCCGCCCGCCTGGAGGTGGAGACGGTCAACGAGGATCTGGGCCCTGTTCACGCGTCGGGCCATGGGCACCGGGAGGAGGCGGCGGACCTGATCCGCGCGGTGAAGCCCCGCGTGATGGTGCCGGTGCACGGCACCTACCGCAACCTGCGGGTGCACGGGCAGCTGGCGAAGGATCTGGGCTATCCGCCGGAGCGGGTGCAGCTGTTGGACGGCGGGGAGTGCCTGCAGGTGCGCGCGGGCCGTGAGGTGCGCCACGCGGGCACCGTGCCGGTGGGCAAGTGCTTCGTGGACCAGGGCGTGGAACACCGGGTGGATGCCCGGGTGATCCACGACCGGCTGATCCTTCAGGAGGACGGCATCGTGATCGTCACCCTGCAGGTGGACCCCGACACCCGGGAACTCCTGGCGGACCCGGTGGTGATCAGCCGGGGCTTCGTGGTGCTGTCGGACGACGAGACCTACGCCGAGCTGCTGCGCAGCGCCGTGTGCCGGGCGTACGAGGAGGCGCCTCCCGAGATCCTGCGCAGCGAGGACCTGATCCTGGAGCTCCTGCGGCAGACCCTTCGGAGGGTCATCCGCAAGACGACCCAGACCCGGCCCATGGTCGTGCCGGTGATCCTGGAGGGCTGAAGGGCGGCAGGCCCTAGCCGAGTCCGCGCCCTCCGGGGTGTAATGGAGGCAGTCGATGGAGGAGACGCGCGTGAACATGTCGAGGAGCCGCATCTACCCGCTGTTCACGGAACAGCAGATCCGGGAGCGCGTCCGGGATCTGGGCGTCCGGATCGCGGCGGACTACGCAGGCAAGGACCTGGTCGTGGTGGGCCTGCTGAACGGCGTCTACCCCTTCTTTGCCGACCTGACCCGCGCCATCGACCTGGATTTCGAGGTCACCTTCATGCAGGTGGCCAGCTACGGCGGCGGCACCCAGAGCACCGGCGAGGTGAAGGTGCTGCACGACCTGGACCGCTCCATCCGCGGCCGCCACTGCCTGATCGTGGAGGACATCGTGGACACGGGGCTGACCCTGGACAAGGTGCGCCGCCTGCTGCTGGACCGCGAGCCGGCCAGCCTGAAGATCTGCACCATGCTGGACAAGCCCAGCCGCCGCAGGGTGGAGGTGCCCGTCGACTACGTGGGCTTCCCCATCGAGGACCATTTCGTGGTGGGCTACGGCCTGGACCTGGACGGCAAGTTCCGCAACCTTCCCTACGTCGGGATCTACAACCCCGCCTGATGCCGCGCCTCCGTTCCCTTCTTGTCCTGGCGCTGGGGCCTCTGGCGCTGCTCCTGCTGCCGGGCTGCGGCTACCACCGTCTGGACCGCCGCCCCCACAGCGCCGCCTGGGCGCGGCAGGGGGGGACGGTGCGCATCGCCGCCTTCCAGAACCTCACGCCGCGCCTCGGCCTGGAGGCCTCCTTCCGCAAGGCGCTGGAGCACCGCATCGTGGCGGCCAGCCCCTGGCGGCTCGTCCCCGCCACGGCGAGCTCCCGCTGGGTGCTTCAGGCCCGCATCGAGAAATACGAGCTGCGCCCGTTGGGGCTCCGCCTGGGAGTGGGTGCGAGTCGCGCCTCGGCGGGGACGGCCAGTCGCGTGGAGGTGGTCGTGCAGGCCTCCGTGCAGCTCCTGGACGGCCAGACCGGCGCCACGCTCGTGTCGCGGCCCCGGCTGACCTTCAGCAACCAGTACCGGGTGGACCAGAACTTCGCCTCCTTCAGCAACCGGGACCTGGAGGTGCTGGAGGGCTTGGCGGACGACTTTGCCGAGAGCTTCCTCACCCAGCTCCTGGAAGGGACGGACTGACGTGGCGATCCCGGACGCCTGGCTGAGCGCGGAGTATGCCCTCCTCCACGGCGAGGACGGCGAAGGGCGGCGCGCGGCCCTCGAGGCCTGGAAGGCCCGTCATGTGGATCCCGAGTGGGTGGACTTCTCCCTGACCGTGTGCCCGGAGGGCTGCCCCTGGCCCGAGGTGCAGAACGCCCTGATGGAGACCGCCCCCTTCGGCGCGGTGCGGGTGGTCGTGGTGCCCCAGGCGGAGAACCTCCTGGAGCGCCCCAAGGAGCTGCCCGCCCCCGTGAAGGCCCTGCTGGCCCAGCCGATCCCCGGCACGCGCCTGCTCCTGGTGAGCCGGGCCGCCCTGAGCGGAGGGCCCGGGCGCATCCTCGGCTCCAAGCCCTTCAGCGACTGGGAGAAGCAGGGGCGTGTGCTCAAGGTGGGGGCTCTCGATGCACGGGGGGCGGCCGCCTTCGTGGAGGCCCGCGCCGGGGAGCTCGGCCTGAAGCTGGAGGCGGGCGTGGCCCCGCTGCTGGCGGCGCGCCTCGGGGGCAACCCGGGCGTGCTCTCTAGGGCCCTGGAGGTGCTGGATCTCCTGGCGGAGGACCGGCGGGTGGCGCGCAGCCTGGTGGACGTGGCCACCTTCCGCATCGGGGAGCAGGGCGCCTTCGCCTGGTC
Organism: uncultured bacterium; assembly: GCA_964292295.1. Classification (GTDB taxonomy): domain Bacteria; phylum Acidobacteriota; class Holophagae; order Holophagales; family Holophagaceae; genus CAXYVC01. Next base: position 9,425 of record CAXYVC010000074.1, on the reverse strand, counting down.
CGAGGCCTGGCAGAAGGGCAACCTGGCCCTGGCCCTGGAGGCGCTGTGCCTGGCCCTGGAGGACGAACCCAGCGCCGCGCCCCTCATGCTGCTCGGGCAGGCCCGCCGGTCGGTGGACCAGCTCGCCCGTCCCGCGGAGGCCCGCTCCCGGGGGCTCCGGAGCGCCCAGGAGCGCCTGGCCGCCCTGGGCCTCAGCCCGAAGCAGGGCTTCGTGCTGGAGCGCTGCGAGCGCGTCCTGGATCGGGGGGGGACGGCCCTGGTGGACCGCCTCGTGCAGCTCGTCCAGGCCACGGACTTGGACCTGAAGGGCCGCGCCCTGAACCAGAGCCCCACGCCCCTGGTGGTGCTCACGGCCAGCCTGGCCAGGGCCTGGGGCGGCTGAGCCGGAGGGTGCTTCGGGCCAGGTTGCAAGCCGTACCCGCTCGCATCCCAGCCTTCACAGATCCGCTTGGCCGGGCCGAAGGCTGACCTGTTCGCGGTCAAGCCCCTTTTCCTGCGCGCAACCCGGATTGCGCCCACGTCCCGCCAGGAGGGTGCCCAGGTGGGCGTGGCGTGCCCTTGCGGGAGGAATCCAGGGGCGGGGGAGAATGGCTAGACTGTTTCCGCATGGCCGCGCGTCCCGAGGATCCCCGCGAAAGCTACCTGCTCCTGCGCGCGCGCCTGGTGCGTGAGCTGGGGCGCTTCCTGGCCCCCGCGGAGGCGGCCCAGGAGGCTCGGATGTGGCTGGAACTGGGGCTCGGCATGCCCCGGCACGAGCTGGCCCGGCGGGGAACGGAGGTGGTGCCCGCCGCCCACCTGCGCCGGGTGCGGGGATGGATGCGCCGGCGGGAGCAGGGCGAGCCCTTCCTGCAGATGCTCGGCTGGGCACCCTTCTGCGGGCGGCGCTTCCGCATCACGCCGGAGGTGATGATCCCCAGGTCCCACAGCGAGGCCGCGGCACGGGCGGCGCTGGCCTGGGGCAGGGAGCTGGGTGTGCGTGCCTGCGTGGACGTGGGCACCGGCTGCGGCAACCTGGCCGTGACCCTGGCCCTGGAGAGCTCCTGGCGCCTGGCTGCCACGGAGCTGAGCCCTGCGGCCCTGCGGGTGGCCCGGGCCAACGCCCGTGCCCTGGGCGCCCGGGTGGCCTTCGCCCAGGGCAGCCTGCTCGAGCCCCTCCGGGAGCCCCTCGACTTCGTGGTGGCGAACCTGCCCTACGTGGATCCATCCCGGGCCTGCGGCATTGCCGACGCGCTGGACTTCGAGCCCCCGGTGGCGTTGGTGAGCCCCGGTTCCGGGACGGACCTGAACGCCCGGCTGCTGGAACAGGCCTGGGGCAAGGGGGCGCGGGCCTGCCTGCTGGGGCATGGCCCGGGGCAGGGCGCCGCCCTGGCGGAGGCCGCCCGGAAGGCGGGCTGGCCGGAGCTCCGGGTCGCGCAGGACAGCCTGGGTGAGGACCACCTGCTCTACGTGTGGCGCTGAACTCCTCCGGTACACTGGCCCCATGACCCAGACCTACGCCCAGCTCCGGCGCGACGTGGCGGCCTCCCTGGCCGCCTTCCTGGATCCACCGGAGGCGAAGGCCGAAGCCCTGCGCTGGCTGGAGGAAGGCTTCGGCCTGGACCGGGCCTGGCTGCTGGGGCACGGCGAGGAAGCCGTGCCGGAGGCCCGGCGGGCCCAGGTGGAGGCCTGGCTCCAGCGCCGCAGGGAAGGCGAACCCTGGGCCTACATCCTCGGCTGGACGCGCTTCCGCGGGCGGCGCTTCCGGGTGGACCGGAACACGCTGATCCCCCGGCCGGAGACGGAGCTGGTGCTGGAGGCGGCGCTGGACGTGGGGCGGCGCCTCGGCGTCTCCCGCTGTGTGGACGTGGGCACGGGCAGCGGCATCCTGGCGGTGAACCTGGCCCTGGAGACGCCCTGGACCGTGGCGGCCACGGATCTCAGCCCGGGGGCCCTGGCGGTGGCCATGGGCAACGCCCGGGACCTGGGCGCCCGGGTCCGCTTCCATCAGGGGCACCTTCTGGATCCGGTGCCGGATCCCTTAGGGCTCGTGGTTTCCAACCCGCCCTACGTGGATCCCGCCGAGGCCGCCAGCCTCCAGCGGGAGCTGGCCTTCGAGCCTTCCATGGCGCTCTATGCCGAGGAGGGGGGGCTGGCCCTGGCCACGGAACTGCTGCGGGAGGCCTGGCGCCGCGGCGCGCCTGCGGCCGTGCTGGAGATCGGCGCCGGACAGGGGAGCATCCTGGTCCAGCGCGCCCTTCAGGCGGGGTGGTCCCGCGCCGCCGCCCACCAGGACCACGCCGGCCACGACCGCATCCTCATGGCCCTGCGCTGAACTGGCACGTCCCTGGCTCTTTCCAGGGGCGGAGGACCGTGATGCGGAAAATGTTGCCCATAGCCCTGCTTCTGGTTGGCCTGGGCTGCAGTCTGCCCAAGAGCCACGATCCGAAGCTCGTCAAGAAGCCTGCGATCCCCTACGTGGAGGAGGTTCCCGCCCCTGCGCCCCTCTCCGAAGGCAGCCTGTGGCAGGACCGCCCCGTGGTGGGGGACCTGCGCGCCGGGCGCCTGAACGACCTGGTGACCATCAGGATCACCGAGAGCACCAACGCCATCAGCAAGGCGGACGTGAGCACCAAGCGGGACGGCTCCAACAGCTGGGATTCGCCCAGCCTCTTCTCGCGCCTGGGCAACTGGGGCATCACCAGCGGAAATACGGGCACCAAGACCACCGCCACCGCCAACAAGTTCGCCGGCAACGGCACCACGGGGCGCAGCGCCACGTTCACCACCACGGTGACGGCGCGGGTCGTGAAGGTGCTGGGCAACGGGAACCTCATCTTCGAGGGCTGCCGGGACATCCAGCTCAACAACGAGACCCAGCGCCTGTACGTGGCGGGCATGCTCGATCCCCACCGCCTGGACAAGGACAACATCATCGCCAGCGCCCAGGTGGCCGAGCTCCGCATCGGCTACGGCGGGGCGGGTGTGGTGGACGAGACCCTGAAGCCCGGCTACGTGAGCCGGCTCCTGGCCTACCTCTGGCCCTTCTGAGGCACGCGATGCGCATCCTGGCTGTTCTTCTCGCTTCCCTGGCCCTTCTGGGGGCTCCCGACGCCAAGGTCGAGGCCCGCCTGAAGGAGGTGGCCCGCCTCCAGGGCGTCCGCGCCAACCAGCTCCTGGGCTACGGCGTGGTCGTGGGGCTCGACGGCACTGGGGACAAGGACCAGACCAAGTTCACGGTGCAGTCCCTCACCAACCTCATGGCGAGGCAGGGCATCACCATCGATCCCAAGTCCGTGAAGGTGAAGAACGTGGCGGCGGTGATGGTCACGGCCGAGCTGCCGCCCTTCGTGAAGCCGGGCCAGCGCATCGACGTGACCGTGAGCAGCACCGGCGACGCCAAGAGCCTCGCGGGGGGCACGCTGCTGATGGCGCCGATCCAGGGGCCCGACGGGCAGGTCTACGCCGTGGCCCAGGGCCCCGTGCTGGTGGGAGGCTTTGCGGCCTCGGCCGGCGGATCCTCGGTGACCCGGAACCACCCCACCGCCGGGCGTATCCCCGACGGAGCCCTGGTGGAGCGCGAGGTGGGCGGTGATTTCAATGCGCGCCCCAGCCTGCGCTACAGCCTGCTGGAAGAGGACTTCAGCACGGCCATCCGGGTGATGCATGCGATCAACGAGGAACTCGGCGAGCGTACAGCCCGGGCTTTGGACGCACGCAGCGTGGAGGTGGCGGTGCCCAAGGCCTTCCAGGGGCGTGTGGTGGAACTGGTGGCCCGCCTGGAGAACCTGCCCGTGCAGATGCAGCCCAAGGCCCGGGTGGTGGTGAACGAGAAGACGGGGACGCTCATCATGGGCTCCGACGTGAAGATCGGGGCGGTGAGCATCGTCCAGGGCGGGCTCTCCATCCTGGTGAGCAGCACGCCGGTGGCGAGCCAGCCCGCGCCCTTCAGCCAGGGGAAGACGGTGGCCGCCCAGAAGAAGGACGTGGCCGTGCTCGAGGACAAGGGCAGGACCCTGAGCGTGGAGCCCGGCGTGCCCGTGGGGCGCCTGGCCGAAATGCTCAGCAGCATGGGCGTGAGTCCCCGGGACATGGTGGCCATCCTGCAGGCCATCAAGGATGCCGGTGCGCTCAACGCGGAACTGAGGATCCTGTGAGCCTCCCGGGCCTGGGTGCCCTTCTTCCCCGCGGCACGGACCTGGTGGCCGCGGCGCTTCCCGAGCCCGGGACGGGCGGGAACGCCGAGGCGGCCCGGGAATTCGAGGGGCTCCTGATGGCCCAGCTCTTCCAGAGCATGCGCAAGACCGTGGAGCCCTCGGGACTCTTTGGGGGGGACGATGGAGCCCGGTCCACCTACGACTACCTCCTCGACCAGGCCGTGGTGGCCAGCGCCATGAAGGCCGGCCAGGGCTGGGGACTGGCCAAGCGGCTGGAGGAAAGCTGGGCCTCCCGGCAGAATGGAGCCTTCCTCTCCTGACGGCTTGATGCATGGCGGATCCCTGCCGATAGGAAGGCTGTCGAGGTGCTTTCATGCGGGTATCCAGCAAATCCAGTGGCTCCGGGAACGCTCCGGCCGTCGGAGGGGCTAGGCCCGCCGCTTCCCCCAGCGCCCCGGTCGGCGCGGCCGGAGGGCCCTCCCAGGTGGGGGATGCCCTGAGCGTCAGCAGCACCGCCCAGTTCATCGCCGTGGCGGAGGCCCAGATCGCGCGCATCCCGGACATCCGGGCGAGCCGGGTGGAGGCCTTGAAGGCCAGGCTGGATGCCGACCAGTACAGCCCCGACGGAGAGGCCGTGGCCGACGGGATCGTGAAGGCCCACCTTCCGGTCCGCGAGGAACCCTGACGTGCAGCCGTGATCAACCCTCTTGCTCAGCGCCAGCTCTACCAGACCGCGAATGTGGAGGCGGTGCGCCAGGCCCATGAGGTGAGCGGGGCCCTTCAGCGGGAGCAGGGGCTCCAGAAGGCTGCCGACGAGCGCCTGGCCGAGGAGGAGAACACCGTGCGGGGCATTCCCAAGTCGGACCCTCTTCGGGCGGAGGAGCGCACGGGGGGCCGCCGCCAGGAGCGTCCTCCCCGGGAGGACGAAGAGGGGGATGAGGGGGATGACTCGGCAGGGAGTGCCGAGGCCCACGTGGATTTCCTGGCCTGAGCCCTGGTCCGGCCGCGGCACGCCCCTTGCGAAAGGGGGGCCGGAGGTGTTCCATGCTGCACTCGCTGCCCGCCGTCCTGGACGACCTGGAGCGGCGCCTGATGTCCGGCGAGGACCCTCTCCCGCTGATCCGCGGGATTCGCTGGCCTGATCTGGTCGACTGGCCGCAGGATCTGGCCGAGGCACGCCGCCTGAAGGGACGGATCCAGGGCCTGAAGGCCCTGATCAATGGGCTTCAGGGGCCCGTGCGGGCCACCCTGATGGCGATGTGCGAGAACCCGGCCTACCAGGCCACGGGACGGATGGCGCCCCTCGAGGGGCTGACCTTCCGCTTCCAGGACAGCGTGTAGGAGGTCCCATGCCCGGACTCACCTCCAGCCTCAACATCGGGCTCTCCGGCCTCCAGGCGGCGCAGTCCGCCCTCAGCGTGGTCGGCCACAACATCACGAACATCAACACGCCCGGCTACACGCGGCAGCGCGCCGTCCTCTCCGCCAACGCCAGCCAGACCTTCGGTTCCATGCAGTACGGAGCTGGCGTCAACCTCACCAGCATCATCGGCGTGCGGGACCGCTTCGTGGACCTCCAGATCGCCCAGGCCACCAGCCGCAAGTCCGGCGCGGATGTCCGCTATGCCGGTCTGGAGACCGTCTCCGAAGCCTTCTCGGACAGCGGGGAGTCCAGCCTCCAGGGGCTGCTGCAGAGCTTTTTCGAGGGCTTCCAGGAACTCGCCGCGCGCCCCGAGAACGGCTCCGTTCGCACCAACCTCGTGGGCCGTGCGCAGGCCCTGGCCACGGGCCTGAAGGAGCGCTACCAGCTCCTTGCGGAACAGCGTGCCCAGGCCGACATGGCCGTGGGCAGCCTCGTGGAGGAGGTGAACACCCTCACGGGCCAGATTGCGAAGCTCAACGAGCGCATCGCCACGGAGGTCAAACCGGGCGCGGACAACGATGCAAGGGACCAGCGGAAGGTCCTCGCCGACAACCTGGCGGAGCTCATCGGGGTGCAGGTCTTCGAGGACGAGCGGGGCAGCCTGCAGATCACCCTGGACAGCGGCCAGGGGGTGCTGGTGAACGGCAATGTCGCCTACACCCTCACGGGCACGCCGGACGGCGCCAACAACAACTACCTGCGGCTCGACCTCTCGCTGGGGAGCGGGACGCCCATCGACGTGACCTCGGGCATCAAGGAAGGGAAGCTGGGCGCCTACCTGGATCTGCGCGACAACATCCTGCCCGGGTACCAGGCGGACCTGGATGAACTCGCCGCGGGCGTGGTGAGCCGCGTGAACCTGGCCCACCGGGCGGGCTATGCGCTGGATGGCGCCACCACGGGGGTGGACTTCTTCCTGGGTTCGGCCTTCCCGAATGGAGCCAACGGGCTGCCCACCAACGTCTCGGCCGCGAACGACTACTACGGCATGGTGAACGCGATGACGGTGAATACCGCCGTGGCGGGGAATCCGTCCCTCATCGCCGCGGCCGATGCGGCCGGAGCCTCCGGCAACAACGGGGCGGCCAAGGCCATGGCTGCCCTGGCGACCGCTTCCGGGACCGTAGACACCAACGGGGACGGCGTGGGGGATGCGGGCCCGTTCAGCTCCGTGGTGAGCCAGCTGGCCAACCAGATCGGCACCGAGGCCCAGTATCAGGAAAGCCGCAGCACGAACGACGAGAACCTCCTGACGGCGCTCCAGACCCAGCGGGACCGGGCCTCGGGCGTGGATCTGGACGAGGAGGCCACGAACCTGATGGCCTTCCAGCGGGGCTACCAGGCCAGTGCGCGCTTCGTCTCCGTGATCGACCAGCTCACGGACCAGCTCATCAACCAGTTCGGACGCTGATAGGGGAATCCCATGAGCCTGAGAACGCCCAATCCCTTCCAGAGCCGCCAGTCCTCCATCGACCTTCAGCGGAGCAAGGAACGCCTGGCGATCCTCCAGGAGCAGATCTCCAGCGGCAAGCGCATCGTGCGCCTCGGGGATGACCCCACCGGCGCGGCGCTGATCCTGGACTTCCAGACCTCCATCGACCGCAACGATGCCTATGTGCAGCAGGTGAGCAACGCGCGCTCCTTCCTGAAGGCCTCTGAATCCGCCGTCGAGAGCCTGACCACGGACGTGACCCGTCTGGTGGAGCTCTGCGAGCAGGGACTCTCGGATACCAGCGGCGCTTCAGGGCGGAGCCGCATCAGCGAGGAAGTGGATTCCCTGCGCAGCAACCTGATCTCGACCGGCAATACCCAGGAACAGGGGAAATACCTGTTCGCGGGCACCCGGACCCTGACGCAGCCCTTCAGCGGCCCTTCCGCGGGGCCCATCACCTACGCCGGCGACGGCAACGACATCACGCTGGACGTCTCCATCGGCAATGCTGTGACCACGAACGTGACCGGCGATGACCTCTTCCTCGGCTCGGGCGGCCAGGGCAGCTCGACCGATCTCTTCCAGCAGGTGACGGATCTGAGGGATGCGCTGGCGGCCAACGACACCGCCGGCATCCAGACCGCCTACACGAACCTCAAGGGGGTCCTGGAGCGCCTCAGCAACGTGGCCACGGAGATCGGCGGGCGGGAGAACGCGCTGCAGCAGACGGAGGACGCCCTCGAGTCCTACAACCTGAGCCTCAAGGCTGTGCAGAAGACCTACCAGGCCGTGGACTATCCGACGGCCATCCAGGAGGCGAACACGGAACTGACCGCCCAGAAGGCCACGATGTGGACCATGGCGAACGCGAACCAGGCCAGCCTCTTCGACTACCTGGGCTGAAGCCCCTGCAGGAAGGCATCGAGGGAGGCCAGGGCGCGGGCGCGGTGGGCCATCCCCTTGGCGAGCTTCAAGGCGCGGGTACCACCTTGGCGCTTGAGGGCGCGGACGTCGAGGCTTCCCTCGGGCAGTTCCGGTAGCAGGCCCAGCATGGCGTTGGTGGGGCAGAAATCCTTCGGTGCGGCGTGCGTGATGTAGTGGAGGAGGGCGCCCAGCATGGTGTCCACAGGGAAGGGCGCGGGTGCAAGGGCACGCAGGGAACGGTCCGCCGCCCATGCAGCTGCGAGGCCGCTGGCGCCGCTTTCCAGATAGCCCTCCACGCCGCTCAATTGGCCCGCGATCCAGAGTCCCGGATGTTCCTTGACCGCGAGGGTGGCGTCCAGCACGAGGGGCGCCTGCACGTAGGTGTTGCGGTGGATGGTTCCGAAGCGCACGAATTCTGCGTTTTCGAGGCCAGGGATCAGGCGGAAGACCTCGGCCTGTGCCCCCCACTTGAGGCGCGTCTGGAAGCCCACGAGGTTGTAGTGGTCCCCGGCGAGGGTGTCCTGGCGGAGCTGTACCGCGGCGTAGGGCCAGCGTCCGGTGCGGGGGTCCGTGAGGCCCACCGGCTTCATGGGGCCATGGCGCAGCGTCTCACGGCCGCGGTCCACCATGACTTCGATGGGAAGGCAAGCTTCGAAGAAGGTGGCGTCCGGACCATGGAGTTCCGCGCGCGGGGCCGCGAGCAGGGCGTCCAGAAAGCGCTCGTACTGCGCGCGGTCCATGGGACAGTTCAGGAAGTCGGCTTCCCCTTTCCCGTAGCGGCTGGCGCGGAAGGCGCATGCGAGGTCGATGGAATCGCGCAGGACGATCGGGGCGATGGCGTCGTAGAAGGCAAGGCGCTCGCCCCCGCAGGCGCTGAACAGCCATGTGGCAAGCGGTTCCGCGGTCAAGGGGCCCGTTGCCAGGACGGTGGGGCATCCCGGATCCGGTTGCGTGACGAGGCCGCCTTCCCAGTGGATGCGTGGATGGCTTCGGAGCTCTCCGGTGACGGTGTGCGCGAAGGCTTCCCGGTCCACGGCGAGGCTCCCGCCGGCGGGGACGCGGGTGGCATCGGCGCAGCGCAGAAGGAGCGAGTCCATGCGCCGGAGTTCCGCCTTGAGGATGCCGGTTGCGGAATGGGGATCGTCGCTCTTGAAGGAGTTGGAACAGACCATCTCGGCGGCTTGGCCGGTGTGGTGCGCAGGCGTGAGATGCTCCGGACGCATCTCGCGAAGCAGGACCTGGTGTCCGCGTTGGGCCAGCTGCCAGGCCGCTTCCGCCCCGGCGAGCCCTGCCCCGATTACCTGGATGTCACCACGCATGGATGCTCCTCATCTCCGCACCCGTTGTCATCCGGGGGCAGGGCGATTCTATGACGTGGTTCCGGGGCTTCCGCTCGAGGGGCAAATGCTCGCGGAGAAAGTCTTGTGTCACAAGGCAAAAGCTCAAGGCGTGAGGGTGCTTCCAAAAAAACTTCTTGCAGAGTGGTGTGGTTAGGGTAATCTGGTCTTCCGCC
>CAXYVC010000073.1:0-13420 GCA_964292295.1 uncultured bacterium | reverse complement strand
CGTGCGGGCCGCCGGCCAGGGCACCAAGGAGCTCTGGCAGCTGGATCGTGACGGCTCCAACGCCGTCCAGCTCACCCACCACCGCAGCCTGACCCTGAGCCCCACGGTGGCGGCGGATGGGCGCCTGGCCTACATGACCTACAAGGGCGGGAGCCCCGAGATCTGGGGCCAGCGGAAGCCGGGCGGTCCCCACGTGAAGCTGTACCCCGCGGGAGGCAAGACCGAGGGGCACTGCTACGCGCCCGCCTGGAGCCCCGACGGCCGGCGCCTCGCCTTCGTTCAGGGGGACCGTCGGGGGAACAGCGACATCGTGGTGCTGGATCTCGCCACGGGGCGCGCCCGCCGGCTGACGGACAGCAACTGCATCAACACGAGCCCCTGCTGGAATCCCGCGGGCACGCAGCTCGCCTTCACCAGCGACCGCAGCGGCACGCCCCAGATCTACCTGATGGAGGACGACGGCTCCAACGTGCGCCGCCTCACCACCGAGGGGAACTACAACGAGAGCCCCTCCTGGAGCCCCGGCGGCAGCATGATCGCCTACGTGTCGCGCTTCGAAGGGAAGTTCGACCTCTTCGTCTACAAGCTGGGGGAGGGGAAGGCCTACCAGATCACCACGGGCGTGGCCTCCTCCGAGAACCCGGACTGGAGCCCGGACGAGCGCCGCATCGTGTTCACGAGCGGCAGCCGCGGCGGCATGCAGCTCTTCACCATCGACCTCTCGGGGAACGGCCTGCGCAGGCTGACCGAGTTCTCGGGGTGTCAAAGTCCGCGCTGGGCGCGATCCCGGTGAGGAATTTCCTTGATCCTGCCCCTCGCGGGCGTTGCTAAACTCATCCCAACTGGAGGTCCACACATGCGTATCTCGCGCAACCTGATCACCCTCGCCGTGGTCGGCGCCCTGGCTGCGGGCATCGCCTGCAAGAAGCCCGAACCCGTGCAGCAGGGCCCGAGCGCCGAGGAGCTGGCCAAGCAGAAGGCCGAGGAAGAGGCCCGCCGCAAGGCCGAGGAAGAGGCTCGCCGCAAGGCCGAGGAAGAGGCCCGCCTGAAGGCCGAGGAAGAGGCCCGCCGCAAGGCCGAGGAGGATCGCAAGGCCGAGGAGGCCCGCAAGCTCGAGGCCTACAAGAAGGCTGCCGAGGCCGCCCTCAAGGACATCAACTTCGCCTTCGACAAGTCCGCCATCCGCGAGGCCGACAAGCCGAAGCTGCAGGCCATCGCCGACTTCCTGAAGGCCTATCCCGAGGCCAAGCTCCAGCTCGAGGGCCACTGCGACGAGCGCGGCACCGTGGAGTACAACCTGGCCCTGGGCGAGAGCCGCGCCAACGCCACCAAGAAGTACCTCGCCGGCCTGGGCGTGTCCGAGGATCGCCTCGCCACGATCAGCTACGGCAAGGAGCGCCCCAAGGTGCAGGGCAAGGACGAGGAGAGCTGGCTGGTGAACCGCCGCTGCGAGTTCAAGCTCCAGTAGGTCCCCGCGCGTCCGGAAAGAGCGGAGACCTTCCGGTCTCCGCTCTTTTCGCAGGCTGATGAACAAGGAGGAACCATGCGCAGACATGCCACCCGTGTCGTCCTCGGTTCCGCGGCGCTGCTGCTTGCCGTGGGCTGCAATTCCGGAGAACAGCTGAAGCGCGTCGAGCAGGAGCTCTCCGAGCTGAAGATCGAGGTCTTCAAGCTGCGCCGGGAGGCGGAGGATGCCAACGCCAAGGCGGAGACCGAGCGGAACGCCGCCGGCGAGGCCCGCAACCTGGACCGCCGCTTCCGCGCGGATCTCCAGGAGACCCTCCGGCAGCTCCAGGACAGCACCCGCGCCCTGAACAACCGCGTCGGAGAGCTGCCGCGGACGCGGGCCGGGAAGGCCCCCGAGGGCGCTGCCGTCGCGCCCCAGCCCTCCAGCGACGAGGAAAAGGCCTACAACGCGGCAATCCTCGACTACAACCGGGGGAACTACGCCCTCGCCGCCGAGTCCCTGGAACTCTTCCTGAAGACCCACCCCTCCGGGGCGCGGAGGCCCGACGCCCTCTTCTTCCTGGGCCTCTGCCAGTACAACCAGAAGGCCTTCGACAAGGCGAAGGGCACCTTCGACGAGATCATCCGCAGCCACGCGGCCTCGGCCCAGTTCCTGCCCGCAAAGCTGAAGCGCGCCCAGTCCCTGCTGAAGCTGGGGCTCAAGCCCGCCGCCGTGCAGGGCTTCAAGGAACTGGCCTCCGGCTTCCGGGGCACGCCCGAGGCCCGCACCGCGACCCAGGAACTCGAGGAGCTCGGCTTCTAGGAGCCCGAGGCCCGTACCGCGGCCAGGAGCGCCGCGAGACCTTCCGGCGCCCCTCCTTCCCGGGGGGGCTGGCCGAGAAGGTCCCGCAGGCGCTGGTCGCGGCGTCCCATGGGGAGGCCCTCCAGCGCCTCCTCCGGGATCCAGGCGAGGCCCTCGGCCGCTTGGAAGCGACGGGAGAGCCGCAGGAGCAGGGGCTGGACCCGCTCGCGCCGGTGGGTGTAGGCCTGGGTCCAGCCCTCCCAGGTTCCGACCTCCTGCTGCTGTGGGGCACTCCCATCCGCGGGGGCCGACGGCCCGGGAGCCTCGAGGCGGGGCCAGCTCCACAGCCCCGCCAGGAGGCCGCGGGCGGCGGGCCGGTGCAGGAGCCAGTGCCCCTCGGCCCCGACGGCCGCAAGGAGCAGGTCCAGCTCCCGGGGCGGGCGGCGAGGCGGGGTGACGGGCAGCGTGGCCTGGATGCCCCGCTGCCGCGCCGCGCAGCGGTCGCTCAAGGGGCAGTCCCCGCAGCGGGGGGTGCCGGGGCCGCAGAGGGTGGCGCCCAGCTCCATCACCGCCTGGGTCATGCGCGAGGGGCCGTGGGAGGCCAGGGCGGGGCGGAGCCACACGCGGAGCGCACCGGCCTTTCCGCGTGGATCCTCGGGAAGGGCCAGCAGGCGCGCCAGGAGGCGGAAGGCGTTGCCGTCCAGCGCGGCTTCGGGCCGCTGGAAGGCGATGGCCGCGACCGCCGCAGCGGTGTAGGGGCCGAGGCCCGGCAGTGCCAGGAGGCCGGGCAGGTCCGTCGGCCACCCCGAGGTGGCCAGGGCGGCGGCGCAGGCCTGGAGATTGCGCGCGCGGCGGTAGTAGCCGAGGCCCTCCCACAGCTTGTGCACCTCGTCCGGATCCGCCTCCGCCGCGCAGGCGGGGGCCGGGAAGCGCGCCATCCAGCGGAGGAAGAAGGGCACCACGGCCGTCACCTGCGTCTGCTGGAGCATGACTTCGGAGACGAGCACCGCCCAGGGATCCGGGTGGGGAGCATCCAGGTCCCGGGCGCGCCAGGGCAGCTCGCGGCGCACGCGCTCGAACCAGGGGGCCAGGGGCGCAAGGAACGCGTCGGAAGGGGCCTGCATGGACAGCTCCAACTACGGAAAAGCGCTCCCGGGGGAGCGCTTTCGTTTGGTGCCCGCGAGCAGACTCGAACTGCTACGGCTTGTGGCCACCACCCCCTCAAGATGGCGTGTCTACCAATTTCACCACGCGGGCAAGGCGGAAATCAAAGGATGCCATAGACGGGGACGCCCGTCAATCCTGGATCTGGATATTGCTGGAACTCACTTCGCCGGGGGCTGGGAGGCCGGCGCGGAAGCGGCGGGCTTCGCCCCTCCCACCTTCTCGATGACGGAGCGCTGGCTGCTCACGATGAAGACCTCGATGAGAAGGCTGGTGGCCATGAAGATGCCCGCCAGCCAGTAGGTGAGCTTGGCGAGGACCGGCGCCGCACCCTGGGCCCCGAAGGCCGAGTTCGCGCCGCCTCCGCCGAAGGTGGCTCCCAGGCCGCCGCCCTTGGCGCCGGGCTGGAGCAGGATGGCGCCGATGAGCAGGACGCTGGTGAGGATGTGGAGGGTGATCAGGAACGGGTTCATGAATGCTCCGAACCCGTCATCATAACAGGCTCCGCGCGCCGGCGCCCCTGCGCATTGCGCGGGCAGGGCGCCGGCAACGAGGCTACGCCTCGGGGGCGCGCTCCCGGTCCAGCCAGCGCCGCACCGTGGTCTCGTCGACGCCCAGGCCGGCGAGATGCTCCATGGCCATCTTCAGGCTCTGGCCCTCGTCCCGGCACAGGAGCAGGCGGCGCTTCCAGGCCTCGACGGCCTGCTCCTGGAGGCCGGGCTCTCCGGCCTTCGCGCGCTTCTCGAGGATGAATCCCAGGTTGTTCGCGGCCTTGCGGTGGGTGGGCGCGAGGCGCAGCACCTTCTGGTAGGCGGCGGTGGCGCCTGCCAGATCGCCGGTGACCTCCAGGGCGACGCCCTGGGCGTTCCACACGTCCGGATCCTCCGGCGCGAGGACCATGGCCTCCTTCACCATGCGGAGCTGGTCCTCCCGCCGGCCCGCCCGGCGGGCGAGCTCGGAGAGGCCAAGGTAGGCGCTGTACTCGGAGGGATCGGATTCCAGGGCCGCCAGGAAGGCGTGTTCCGCCTCCTCGACCTGGCCGGTCTTCAGCAGCACGTAGCCGAGTTCCACCTGGAGGTCCGCAGCGCCGGGATCCCGGTCCAGGGCCTCGCGGTAGCAGCGCAGGGCGTCCTCCCAGCGCTCGGAGGCGCGCGCCAGCTCGCCCAGGGCCACCCAGGGGTTCGGGGAGGCCTGGTCCGTCTCCGCGGCCATGCTGAAGTAGCTCACGGCGCCATCCGGATCGCCCATGTCCCGGCGCAGCTCGCCCAGCAGGCCGTAGGCCTCCGCCAGCACGGGCGCGGGCGGAGCCAGGAGCATCAGGCGGTGCAGCTCGCCCTGGGCCAGCTCCAGGTGACCCTGCTGGGAGAAGAGCTCGCTGAGGATGAGGTAGCTGGCGGGTTCCGCCGGCTGGATGGCGCGGGCGCGGTTCAGGCAGCGCAGGCCGTCCTGGATCTCCCCGCGCTTCAGCAGCGACTCGCCCAGGCTGTGCCAGCCCCAGAAGTAGTGCGCGTCCACGTCCAGCGCCGCCACGAAGCTGGCCTCGGCGCCCTTCACGTCGTCCAGGCCCGCGCAGGCGAGGCCCAGCAGGCGCAGCGTCCGCGGCTCCTTCGGCTGAAGCGTGAGGGCCTTGAGGATCCAGACCTTGGCCTCCGCGGGCTCGTCCCGCTGGAGGGCCAGGAGCCCCATGAGCTCGAGCGTGCGCGGATCCTGCCCCAGGCGCTCCATGGCCTGGCGGAGGGCACGCTCCGCGTCGTCCGGCCGCTGCTGGAGGAGGCGCAGGAAACCGAGGCTCCTCCGGTGGGTGGCGTTCTCCGGCTGCTCGTCGCGCAGGGCCTCCAGCTCCCGGTGCAGGGTGTCGAGGAGATCCTGGTCGCGCCCCTCGCCGAGGGCCACGATGCGCTCGAACCAGGCCTCGCCGTGGTGGCGGTCCTCCGCCAGGAGCTGGTCCAGGATCCGGGCCGCCTCCGCGTGGCGGCAGCGGGCGTTCAGGGCGCGGGCCCCCCGCCGGCGCCCCCCCGCGGCGGCGGGGTCGCCACGGCGTGGGCGGTCTCGGGCAGGGGCGGGAGGTCACGGTCGAGCAGCCTGAGCCAGGGACGGGACATGGGACACCTCGGTGAAATACCGAGGCCAGCTTAGCAGCCCCCCGCCTCCAGGGCTTCGGCGATGCCCCTGCAGAGCAGGCGTGCCATGGCCTCCCGGGTGTCGCGGGTGGCCGAGCCCAGGTGGGGCAGCAGCACGGTGTTCGGGGTCTCGAACCAGGCGGGATCGACCTTCGGCTCGCCGTCGTAGACGTCCAGGCCCACGCCACCCAGGTCGCCCGTGCGCAGGCGCTCCTGGGCGGCGGCCTCGTCCAGGATGCCGCCCCGGGCGGTGTTGACGAGGATCGCGCCCCTGGGGAGGAGGCCGAGGGCCTTCCGGTCCAGGAGGCCGCGGGTCTGGTCCGTGAGGGGGCAGTGCAGGGAGAGCACCACGCTCTCCCGCAGCAGTTCCGGCAGGGGCAGGCGGCGGGCGATGCCCGGCCCGAAGTCCACGGGCGTGTGGCGCCCGTCCCGGTCCCAGAAGACGGGCTTCATGCCCAGGGCCCACACCCTCCGCGCGAAGGCGCGGCCGATGGGACCGGAGCCCAGGATGCCGCAGGTCCGCCCCGCGAGCCCCGTGCCCAGGAGCTGGTCCGGCGCCCAGCCCTTCCAGGCGCCCGAGCGCACCAGGGCTTCCCCTTCCGCCACGCGGCGCGTCACCGCCAGCAGGAGGGCCAGGGCCAGGTCCGCGGTGGCGTCCGTGAGCACGCCGGGGGTGTTCACCACGCGGATGCCCCGGGCCTCGCAGGCCGCGAGGGGCAGGTGGTTCACGCCCACGGAGTAGGTGCCGATGGCCTTCAGGTGGGGGGCCAGGGCGAGGTCCGCCTCGGTGATCGGCTCGGAGAGCAGCACCACCAGCGCCTCCGCGCTGGCGAGGCCCATGCGCCACGCGATGCTGCGGTAGGGCGCGATGCAGAGTTCGGGGAAGCGGCCGCCCAGGTCCGCGAGGGCCTGGCCGACGAGGGGGGTGGTGGAGAGGATGCGTGCGGTCATTTCTGGAGGGCCTTCAGGGCAAGACGGATGGCGTCGGGAAGGGGCGGGCGGGTGGTGCGGAGCTCCGCGACCACGGGCAGCACGACCTCCTCCTTGAAGCCGAGGTTGGTGAGGGCGCTGCGGAGGTCCGACTCCCAGGAATCCGCGGGGCTGCTCCCGGTGCCGAGGCCGTCGAGGCCCGCCAGGCCCCCCAGGCGCTCCGAGAGCTCGAAGCACAGCTTCTCGGCGGTCTTCTTGCCGATGCCCGGCACCCGCGTCAGGGCTTTCACGTCCCGGCCCCGCACCGCGCGCAGGAGCTCGTCCAGGGGCAGGGCGCCCAGGGCGGCCAGGGCCAGGCGGGGGCCGATGCCGTCCACCTTCACCAGCAGGCGGTAGACCTCGCGCTCCTGGGGCGAACCGAAGCCGATGAGGGAGATCTCGTTCTCCCGCACCAGGGTTTCGGTGTGCAGCACCACCTCTGCACCGGGCTCCGGCAGGTGGCCGTAGGTGCCCAGGGAGATGGCGCAGGCGTAGCCCACGCCGCCGCATTCCACCAGGGCCTGCCCCGGGAGCTTCTGGACCAGTTCGCCGCGCAGTCGTCCAATCATGGCCTCTAGGATAGCGGGCCGGAGCGCGCGCCGATTCGCCAGGGAATGTCGCGCCGGGTCCTTCAGAGTGGCCGGTAGACTGGAAGCCGCTCCCGGGACCCCATGCTGCACCTGACCTACGCCAACCGCACCGAAGCCCTCGCGGCGTGCCTCGCCGGGGACCTCGCCCAGGTCCGGGCCGCCGCGGGGCCCTGGGCGGCCCTTCCCGTGGTCGTGCCCAACCCGGCCATGCGCGCCTACGTGCGCGGGGAGCTGGCCCGGCACACGGGCATGGCCGCGAACCTGCGCTTCCTCTTCCTGGACGGCCTGGGACGGGAGCTGCTGGGGAAGGGGGAGGCGCGGATCCTCGGCGCGGCCCGCCTGCAGGCGGGCCTGCTCCAGGCGCTGGGGGACCACGCCTTCCTGGCCGGGCCGGGGCTGGACGCGGTGCGGGACTACCTGGCGGGGGACGCGGGCGGGATGAAGCGCGTCCAGCTCGCCTCGGAGCTGGCGAAGCTCTTCGAGGAATACCACCACGGGCGCCCGGAGTGGATCCGCGCCTGGCGCGAGGACCGGCGGGCCCCCGGCGCGGACCCGGCCCGGGAGCCCTGGCAGCGCGCCCTGTGGCGGCGGGCCGTGGCCTGCGTGGACGCGGCGGGCGCGCCCCACGAGACGCTGGAGGAGGCCGTCCGGGCGGGGCGCCTGGGGAAGGCCGAGCTGCCGTGCGCCTTCTTCGTCTTCGGCTTCAGCCACGTGGCCCAGGCCTACCACGCCGTCTTCCGCGCCCTGGGGGAACAGCCCAGCACGGAGCTGCACCTCTACGCCCTGAACCCCTGCGCGGAGTTCTGGGAGGACCTGCGCACCGAGCGGGAGCGGGCCCAGGCCCGGCCCCGGCGGGACGAGGCGCGCCTGGGCCCGGCGCGGCTCCAGGCCGCCCCGGAGGATCCCGACGAGGACCTCTACCGCCTCTCGCTGGAGGGACCCGAGGCCCTGCGGCGCTGGGGGCGCCCCGGCCGCGAGAACATCCGCCTGCTCAACGAGGCGAGCGGCTGCGACTTCCGCCCCGCCTTCGCGCTGCCCGAGGGCGACAGCCTGCTGGCGCGGATCCAGACGGACATCCTGCTGTTCAAAGATCCCGAGCCCTCCTCCGCGGCGCCCGACGGCAGCGTGCGCTTCCTGGCGGCGCCGGGGCCGCGGCGGGAGGCGGAGATCGTGGCCACGGAGATCTGGCGGCTGATGGAGGCCCACCGGGACGACGCAACCCCGCTGCGCTTCTCCGACATCGCCGTCATCGTGCCGCCCGCGGCCCAGGAGGGCTACCTGGCCCACCTCCAGGCCGCCTTCCTGGAGACCGGCGACCTGCCCTGGAGCCAGGAGGACGGGCCCTCCCCGGTGCTGGGGCGCGTCCTGGAGGCGGCGGAGCTGCTGCTGGAGCTGCCCACCTCGGGGCTCACCCGCGCGGCGGTGCTGCGAGTCCTGGGCCACCCGGCCCTGGGGCGCCGCCCGGAGGCCCCCTTCGCGGGGGCCTGGGCCCGCTGGTGCGGGGACCTGGGCATCGTGCGGGGCCTGGACCGGTGCGCCTGGGAGGGCAGCTACCTGGATCGGGAGGCCCTGCACTGGGACCAGGGCCTGAAGCGCCTGGCCCTGGGCGCCTTCCTGGAGGAGGGCTGCGCCTTTGCGCTGGACGGGGCCCGCTACACCCCCCGTCCCGTGGCGGACCTGGCCGCGGGCGGCGCCTTTCTGGAAGCGGCCCGCCGCCTGCTGGAGGAGGCCTCGGAGCTGGGCGGCTCCACCCGGCCCCTGCGGGCCTGGGTGGACCGGATCTCCGCCTTCCTGGAGGCCTGGATCGCCGCGGAGGACGAGGCCGCCACCCGAGCCTTCGCCCGGGTGCGCGCCGCCCTGGAGGGTCTGCGGGAGGCCGTCCCGGAGGCGGGGGCTCCGGTGGCCTTCGCCGCCGCCCGCTTCCTGGCGCAGGAGGCGCTGGCGGGCCTGCGCCGCCGCTCCCCCGGTGGCCTGTCCCGGGGCGTGGTCGTCTCGAGCTACACGCCCATGCGGGCCATTCCCTTCCGGGCCGTGTTCCTGCTGGGGCTCGGCGAGGGCAGCTTCCCCACCCGGGACCTCCGCCATCCGCTGGACATGCGGGGCGCCCGGCGTCTGCCGGGGGATGTGAGCCAGACCGAGAAGGAGGGCTACCTCTTCCTGGAGACCCTGCTCTCCGCTCGGGAACACCTGGTGCTGAGCTACGTGGCCCTGGACGAGATGAGCGGCGAGGCGCTGGAGCCCTCGGGCCTCCACAAGGCCTTCCGGGGCCTGGTTGGGCGTTCCCTGGGGCCCGCCTGGGCGCCGGGCGGGGACGGGGATCCGCTGCTGGAGCGGCATCCCCTGCGGCGCTTCGATCCCGGCTACTTCCCGGCGTGGTTCCCGGGCACCGAGGACCGCGGGCTCCGCAGCTACGCGCCCGTGGCCCGGGAGGAGGCCCGCGCGGCCTGGATGCGGGAACAGCTCGCGGGGGGCCGCCCCCTGGAGCTGCCGCCCGCCCTGGGCCTTCTTCCGGCGCCCCCCGGCACCCGCGCCCGGCTGGCGCAGCTTCTGGGCGCCTGTCCCGTCGAGGCCTCCGCGGAGGCGACGGGGGACTTCCTGCGCCTCGGGCTCTCGGAGCTCCGCGCCTGGCTGGAGTGCCCCCTCACGGGCGCCGCCCTCGTGCGGGCGGGCCTGCGGAGGGAGGCGGTGGAGGACCGCGCGGCGGTGGAGGACGAGCCCTTCGCCCACGGCGGGCTGGAGGCCTGGAGCCTGCCCAGGGCCGCCGCCCTGGAGGTGCTGCGGGAGGGCGCATCGCCCGAGGAGGCCTACGACGCCGCCCTCCAGCGCCTCCAGGACCGGGCGGAGGCGCCCTTCGGCCTCTACGCGGCGGGCCCCCGGGAGGCGCACCTGGCCGCCGTCCGGGCCTGGGTGGCGCACCTCGCGCCCGAGCGGCCCGAACAGGTGCGCTTCGGCGCCTGCGGGGGCGGCGGGACGGCCGCGCGCCAGCAGCCCCCCCTCACGCTGCAGGTGCCCCTGGAGGGCCGCACCCTGCGCGTGGAGCTGGCGGGGGAGCTGCGTCCCCAGAGCGGCGGTTCCCTGTTCCTGGAGGACGGCGCGCCGCCCACGGCCTCCGGGCTGGCGGGGCTGCGCCGGAAGGCCCTCGCCGCCTACCTGGATCACCTGGTGCTGGCCGCGGCGGAACCCGGCCACGGCGGCCACGCGGCCCGCTTCGTCTTCGCCGAGGCGAAGAAGGGCGGGCGGGAACTCCGGTACGCCTTCCGTCCCCTGGCGCCCGGGGAGGCGGAGGCCCGCCTCGCCGCCTGGGTGCGCGAGCTGCTGGAGGGGGACCACGCCGTGCTGATGCCCATCGAGGCGGTGCTGGAGCTGGGCGAGGACCTGGACCCGGAGGCCCTCCGGGCCTGGGTGGCCCGCCAGGAGGGCCGGGGCTTCAGCACCCTCCGGGGTCCCGTGCCCGACCCTCTGCGCCACGCGCCGCCTCCGGATCCCCTGGCCCTGGCGCGGGCCCGCTACGGCGACTTCCTGGACCAGGTGTCGGGTGAACCCGAGGAGGTGCGCTGATGGTGCGCGTCGCCAAACCCG
The DNA here is from genome assembly GCA_964292295.1 of uncultured bacterium. Taxonomy (GTDB): domain Bacteria; phylum Acidobacteriota; class Holophagae; order Holophagales; family Holophagaceae; genus CAXYVC01. The sequence goes on along the minus strand of CAXYVC010000073.1, from coordinate 2,750 downwards.
CCCTCCTGGACCGGCTGGGGCAGGGCTCCTGCGCCATCAAGGCCAGCGCCGGCACGGGCAAGACCTACACGCTGGAGCACCTGATCGTGCAGTTCCTGCTGGAGGGCATCCCCCTGGAGCGGATCCTGGTGGTGACCTTCACGCGGAAGGCCACCCTGGAGCTGGTGGCCCGGGTGCGCGCCAAGCTCGAGGAACTCCTGGCCCTCGAGGCGGACGCCTGGCGGGAGGGAGAGCCCTTCTGGGAGATCGGCCCGGAGGCCCGCGCGCTCCTGCGCCGGGCCCTGGAGACCTTCGACCGCGCCACCATCAGCACCATCCACGGCTTCTGCCAGCAGGTGCTCGCGGACACGGCCTTCGAGGGCGCGCGGCCCTTCCGCCAGGAGCTTGCCTCCGGGGAGGAGCTCTTCGACCGGGCCTTCCGGGAGGCCCTGCGCGGCGCCTTCCCGCGCCATCCCCTCTTCCCCCTGGCCCTGGCGCGCCTGGGCGGGCCGGAGGCCCTGCGGGATCTGCTGCGCGAGGCCCTGCCTGAGGCCGAGGGCCTGCTGCTTCCGGGACCAGAACTCCTGGCATTCCTGGACGCCTATCCGGAAGCCGCCGCCGCGGCCCTCGTGGCGGAGCTGGAGGCCTACGAGGCCTCGAAGGCCAAGGGGCCCCTCTTCCGGGCCCTGGACGCCGCGGGCGTCGGCACGGCGAGCGCCAAGGCCCTGGCGGGGCGCCTGCGGGGTCTGCTGGCGGGGATGGCCGAGGCGCGCGCCTTCGGCGACCTGAGGGCCCTGGGCGCCTTCGTGGACCTGAAGACCCTCGGTGAGGCTTCGGTGCGCGCGAACCTCGAGAAGGCCAGCCGCGCGGCGGGGGAGCTGGGCGCCCTGGCCGCCGCCACCCTGGGCCTGTTGGAGCAGCCCCTCGCCTTCGAGGGCGCCCTCGCGGCCGCCCTGCTGCCGCCCCTGCGGGAGCACCTGGCGCGCCTCAAGGCCGAGGAGGGCCTGTACGACTACGACGACATGATCCACCTGGTGCAGGAGGCCCTGGAGGGCCCGGGCGGCGAGGCCCTGGCCCGGCGCCTGCGGGAGCGCTTCCAGGTGGCGCTGATCGACGAGTTCCAGGACACGGACGCCCGCCAGTGGTCCATCTTCCGCCGCGTCTTCCTGGAGGCGGGGGATCCGCACCGCCTGGTGCTGGTGGGCGACCCCAAGCAGGCCATCTACGGCTTCCGGGGGGGCGACCTGCCCACCTACCTGGAGGCGCTGGGGAGGCTGCCGGAGCCGCTGCAGCTGACCACGAACTTCCGCTCCGCCCCCGGCGTGGTGGAAGCCTGCAACGCGCTCCTCCGCCAAGGAGAGGACGGCCTCTTCACGGGCGACAACGCCCGGAACTACGACCTTGCCGTGGGCTGCGGACGCCCGGAGCTCCGCTGCATGGACGCCTCCGGCGCGCCGCTGCCGCCGGTGCGGGTGCTGGAGGTGGGCGGGCGCGCCGACGCGGCGACGGCCCTGGCCGTGGCCCTCCGCGGGCTGCTGGCGGGCGCGCGCTTCGGGGCGGCGGAGGACCTGAAGCCAATCCGTCCCGAGGACGTCTTCGTGCTGACGCGCAGCGCCCGGGAGGGGGCCCAGGTGGCGGCGGCCCTGAGGCGCGCGGGCGTGGCGGCGGCCTTCTACCGCCAGGAGGGCCTCTTCGGCGGCCCCGAGGCCGAAGCCTGCCGGGGCCTGGTGGTGGCGCTGGGTGGCCCCCTTGAGGAGAGCCGCCGCGCCAAGGCGCTGCTGGGGCCCTTCTTCGGCATGACGCTCTCCGAGGCGGAGCGCTGCCGCACGCTGCCCGAGCGGCACCCGGTGCTCCTGCGCCTCTTCGCCTGGCGGGAGCTGGCCCTGGAGGGGCGCTGGGGCGCCTGCTTCAGCCGCATCCTCTCCGAGAGCGGCGTCACCCGGCGCCTCCTCTTCCTGGAGGCCGGCCAGCGCCGCCTGACGAACCTCTGCCACATCCTGGAGCTGCTCCAGCGGGAGGCCCTGGCGCGCCACGCCACGCCCCTCGACCTGGCGGTGCGGGTGCAGGCCTGGATCGACGGCAGGGGGCGGCCCGCGGTGGAGGACGGCGAGGTGCAGCGCCTGGAGCGCGCCTCCGGCGCCGTGCAGATCATGACGCTGCACAAGGCGAAGGGGCTCGAGGCCCCGGTGGTGGCGCTCTACGGCGGCCTGTCCGCGCCCACCCGGGCGCGCTTGCACCGCTACCACGAGCAGGGAGAGCGCCGGGCCTGGCTGGGCTCCCGCAGCCTCGCCCCCCGCGCGGTGCAGGAGGCCATCGCGCGGGAGGAGGCCGAGGAATGGGAGCGCCTGGTGTATGTGGGCATCACCCGCGCCCGGGGCCAGCTGATCCTGCCCCTGTACCGGGGGGCGCGCGTGGGCGGCCTCTACGGCTGCCTGAACCGGAGGCTCGAGGCTCTCACTTCCGCCCCGGAGCCCGTCCCGGGCCTGCTCCTGCAGCCGGCGCCCGAGGCGCCCCCGGAGGACGGGGATCCCGCGGCGCGCCTGGCGGCCTGGCGGCCGGGGCCGCCGCCGGGGCTGCCCGGGGCGGGCCTCCCCGGCCGGGGCCCGCGCGGGGGCCCCGCGCGGGGCCTCTCCTTCAGCTCCCTGATGCGCGGCCTGCAGGACCCGGAGCGGGCGCCGCACGCGGCGGAGGGGGCGCGGGATCCCGAAGGACCTCAAGGGCCCGGAGGCGGTGCGCGCCTCGGGGTGGAGGTGCACACCTTCCTGCAGGAG
>CAXYVC010000072.1:0-13497 GCA_964292295.1 uncultured bacterium | reverse complement strand
CATTCGCGCTCGCGCAGCTTCGAATGATCCCCGTTTTTCTGGGACACCACACTAGCGGTCCTTCCGCTCCTGCCAAGCCCGGAAGCGGGCCATGTAGGCCTGCACGACCTCCTCGACGGGCAGCTTCATCTCGGCCACGTAGGCCGCCAGGAAGCCCCGCACGTTCACGGCGGCATGGGGCAGGTCCCCGAAGCGCTCCTCCTCGAAGGCCTTCAGGTAGTCGATGCGCACGTGGGTCTGGGCGGCGATGCGCTCCAGGCTGAGGCCCTCCGCCTCCCGCACCCGGCGCAGGGAGGGGCCGTCCGAAGGGGTTTCCCCCTCCGGCGGCTGGGGCGCCTGCACGGGGGAGGAGGACGAGGCCATGAGGCCGCTCAGTTCCTGGTAGGCCGCCTCGATCTCCGCGAGCACCTCGGCGCAGGCCTCCTCCGAGAACTCCTCCATGGCAGGGGCCGTGAAGGAGGTGCGCGCGTCCTGGTAGAGGCGCAGCAGGCGCTGGTAGGCCTGGGCGATCTCCTCCGGCCCGGCCTCCTCGGAGACCTCCAGGATGGCGCGGCAATGGGCTTCGGTCATGGCTGGGCTTCCCCCTGGATCCGCAGGATGCCCTCGGTGATCTTCTCCAGGTCCTGGCGCAAGGTGAAGGAGGCCTTGGGGTGGAGCACCTGGCCCTCCTGCCCCAGGAGGCTCCAGACCTCCTTGTCGTAGCGCACGTGCCCCGCGTAGGTGGCGGGGATGTGGAAGAACTTGTTCACGGCGCTGGTGACGCTGCGGCCCATCTCGGTCTGCCGGTACTCCCGCACCTGGTTGAGGACGATGTGGGCCCGGAGCCGCGCCTGCTCGCGGTCGAAGCGCTCCGTGAACTCCGGGATGTGGGCGCGCAGGTAGGCCACGAGGGTCTTGGTGGTGGTGATGCCGTACTCGGCGCGGTGCTTCCACAGCTCCCGCACGCGGTCCCGGATGCCCAGCTCCGAGAGGACGTGGCTCAGCTGGCGGTATTTCAGGTTCTTCAGGAAGAGGTAGAAGTTCTCGGTGGCCAGGGCGTCCGGAGCCAGGACGGCCACCTGGGTGTCCGCGAGCAGGAAGGTGTCCAGGGTGTCGTACTGGGTGCCCGCGCCCAGGTCGAGCACCACGTGGTCCGCCTGCAGCTTCTTCAGGTGGCGGAAGAGCTTCTGCTTCTGGGTGACCGTGAGGTTGTCCGTGTCCTGGGAGTTGATATTGCCCGGGATCAGCCGCAGCCCCTCGATGCGCGTGGGCAGGGCGATCTCCTCGAGGGGCACGCGGTTCTCGAAGAACTGCACGAGGGAGGTGGCGGGCTTGCGGATGCCGCAGTAGGTGTGCTGGTTGGGGCCGCCGAAGTCCGTGTCCACGAGGATGACCTGGAGGCCCCGGGCCGCCAGCTGGCTGCCCAGACCGTTGGACACCAGGCTCTTGCCCGTTCCCCCCTTCCCACCGCCGATGGCCCAGATGTGCATGTCCCTGCCAGGAGTTAATCCCCTGAATCTATCAGAAGCGCCTCGAGGGCGCTGGGCCTGGATTCAGTCCTCTTCCGGGGTGGAGGGATCCTCCCCCGCCTTCAGGCCGCAGGCGGCGCAGCGGTGGCGGTAGAGCAGGAAGGGGGCGGGGTGGTACCACGGCCTGCCGAACCAGGGGCGGCCGCAGCGGGGGCAGGACCAGTTCCCCAGGCGGTACTGCGCCGACATGATGTAGAGGAAGAGCAGGGTCATGGTGAAGGCCAGGGGCCACTCGAAGCGGGGCTCCCAGAGGTGCTCGAGGAAGAGCACGAAGAGGGCCGGGAGCGCCACGATGGCCACGCAGGCCCAGGCGGCGTGGCGCATGCGCTTGCGGAGGGGGGACCAGACGGGGGACTTGTCCATGGCGGGAATATAGGGTCTGCCCCGGATCAAGCCAGGGGTGCGCCACAGCTGCGGCAGCGTCGGCGGAAGAGGGCGAAGGGGCCCGGGAAGTGCCAGAGGCCCTGGGCGATCGGCGCTCCGCAGGCGGGACAGGGGCTGGCGGGAATGCGGTGCTGGGCGACGAGGAGATCGAGCAGGAGGGCCGCGAGGAGCAGGGCCCAGGCCCACTCCAGCGCATCGTGCCAGCTGCGGTGGGCCTGGAGGCCGCGCAGCAGCAGGAGGGACACCAGCAGGGTGGCGCAGAGGGCCGCATGGCGCATGCGGGCGCGCAGGAGAGCGGCCGGTGGGCGAAGGGTCGTGGCGGGCACGGGACACCTCCCGCATCCAGGCTCGGCCTTTCCGGTGACGGGGGCGTGAAGCCTTCGCGACGTTTTCGCGCTGCAATCCCGCGCTACAACCCCGCGCTACAACCCCGCGCTACAGGGTCGGGTCCTCGGTGAAGTCCAGCAGGTGGCCGGACTTCTGGGCCTTGGTGCGCAGGTAGCGCAGATTGTGGGCGTTGGTGCCCATCTGGTGGGCCTCCCGCTGCACGTGGATGCCCGCATCCTCGAGCGCGTTCACCTTCAGGGGGTTGTTGGTGAGCAGGCGCACCTTGTGGATGCCGAAGAAGCGCAGCATCTCCACGGCGGCCTCGTAGCTGCGCAGGTCGTCGTCGAAGCCCAGGTGGTGGTTGGCCTCCACGGTGTCCAGGCCCTGTTCCTGGAGCGCGTAGGCCTTCAGCTTGTTCAGCAGGCCGATGCCGCGGCCCTCCTGGCGCAGGTACAGCACCATGCCGCCGTGCTCGCCGATGTAGCGCAGGGCGCTCTCGAGCTGGGCGCGGCAGTCGCACTTGAGGCTGCCCAGCACGTCCCCCGTCCAGCACTCGCTGTGGATGCGCACGGCGATGCGCTTGCGGGCGTCCAGCTCGCCGGAGACGATGGCCAGGTGCTCCTTGCCGGTGAGCTTCTCCAGGAAACCGTAGACGGTGAACTTGCCGAAGATGGAGGGTACGCGGGCCTTGGCGATGAAGGGCACGGCCTCGGTTTCGAAGCGCGTGACCAGCTCCAGGGGGCTCTCGGGAGAAAGCCCAAGGGGGGTGGCGCCGCTGCTGGCCTTGGGTGTCATGGAACTTCCGGGCAAAGGGGCGTGTGAGGGTGCGTCTAAAGAGGGCGTGGAATGGGGCGGGCCCATGGGGGCCGCCTGGGGGATGGCCGCGTCACGCCTCGGGGAGATCCTCCTGGAGCCTAGCGAGTACCGCAGCGTCCAGACCATTCTGGGCGCTTTGGAGGGGACCGTCCAGTTTCGCGCCGGAGGCGAGGCGGTGGCCTCCGCCCCCGAAGAGCCGGCACACGGCGTTCACGTCCACCCGCTCCCGGGAGCGCAGGCTGAGCTTCCAGCGCCCGTCCGGCAGCTCGCACAGCAGGGCGCTGACCTCCACCCCCCGCAGCTCGAGGGGCTTGTTCACCAGGCCCTCCAGGTCGTCGTGGTTCGCTCCGCAGGCGGCCAGGTCCGCCTGGCTGAGGCTCATGCGTGCGTAGCGCTGGCCCTCCTGGAAGCAGAGGGAGGCGAAGGCGCGGCCCTGCACCAGCAGGCGCTGGGGGCGCCCCTGGTGGTACAGCGCCTGGTGGGTGCGGGAGGGCTCCACGCCCAGTTCCAGGAGTTCCGCGGCCATGCGGTGCACCTTCGGGCTGGTGTTGTCGAAGCGGAAGCCGCCCGTGTCGTCCACCAGCCCGGCGTAGAGGGCCGTGGCCACGGGGAGGGGAAGGCGCGGCGTGCGCGCGGCCAGGAGCTCGTACACGAGTTCCGCGGAGGCGGCGGCCTCAGGCCGGAGGAAGACGTGGTCGAAACCCGTGGGCATGGGGGTCCTGTGGTGGTCCAGGCAGACCTTCAGGGCCTTGGATGCCGCGAAGGCCGCCTGGAGCGGTCCCAGGCGCGCGGGTTCCGAGGCGTCCACCAGGAGCCACAGGTCCGGCCAGGAGGCCAGGTCGGCGTGGCGGGCGGCGTCGAAGGCCTCGCAGAGGCTCTCCCCGTCCAGGAAGCACAGGAAGGAGGGCAGGGAGGGGACCACCACGATCCGCACCTCCCGGCCCCGCAGGCGCAGGTCCCGGGCCAGGGCCGTGACCGAGCCCACGGCGTCGGCGTCGGGGTTCTCGTGGGTGGTGATCAGCACGCGCCGGGCGCGGTCGAGCAGGTGGCCGAGGGGGGCCAGCGATGGGAGCTGCGGCATGCCTACAGTTGCTCCTTCTTGCTTTCGAGGCTCTTGGGCTTGAAGTCCTTGAGCTCCGCGACCACGTCCGCCAGCATGGCGCGCTTGATGGCGTAGGGCAGGAAGGCGCTCTTGAAGCCCATGATAATGAGCTCCTTGATCTCGTCCAGGGTGAAGCCCAGCTGCTCGTGGAGGACGAGGTATTCCTGGCTCACGGAGGTGTTCGTGACCATGCGGTTGTCGGTGTTCACGGTCACCCGCAGGCCCAGGTCGTAGTAGAGGCGGATGGGGTGGTCCGCCATGCGCTTCACGGCCTTGGTCTGCACGTTGCTGCTGGGGCAGCATTCCAGGGGGATGCGGTGGTCGTTCACGTAGTTGAGGAGGTCGCCGTCCTCCACGAGGCGCACGCCATGCCCGATGCGGTGGGCGCCGCAGGCGTGGATGGCCTGGTGGATGCTCTCGGGGCCGTAGGCTTCGCCCGCGTGCAAGGTGCAGTTGATGTTGTTGGCCAGCACGCGTCCGAAGGCCTCCTTGTGCTTCTTGGCGGGGAAGTCCTCCTCGGCGCCCGCCAGATCGAAGCCCACGACGCCCTTGTTCTTGAAGGCCACCGTGAGGTCCGCCAGCTTCAGGCTGATCTCGGGGCTGATGTGGCGCATGCCGCAGAGGATGACGCCGGTCTTGATGGGGTATTTCTTCTCGGCCAGGGCGAGGCCCTCCAGCACCGCCTGCACGATGCCGTGCAGGGTGAGGCCCTTCTGCTGGTGCAGGATGGGGCTGTAGCGCACCTCCAGGTAGCGCACGTTCTCCCGGGCCGCGTCCTCCGCGAGCTCGAAGGCGGTGCGCACCAGGCTCTCGTGGGTCTGCATCACGCTGAGGGTGACTTCGAAGGCCTTCAGGTACTCCACCAGCGACTTGCAGTCCTCGCCCATCTGCACGAAGGGGCGCAGGCCCTCGGGCGTGTCCGCGGGGAGCTTCACCTTCTGCTGGGTGGCCAGGTCCAGGATGGTCTCGAGCCGGAGGCTGCCGTCCAGGTGGACGTGGAGATCGGTCTTAGGAAGGCGCTGGAGATCCTGGAGGCTGAGCTTGGGCATACCTACACCTGCATGAGGAAGGTGAACGGGAGAAGGGGGCTTTTCCGGAAACAGCAACCTCGGGGCATCCTGGACACCCCGGCCGCGGATCCCACGGGAAGGCCGGAAAAAGGCATGGCTGCCATGCTAGCCGGGATGGGCGGAGGCGCAAGCCCCTTCAGGTGTGGAGCTGGGCCAGGCGGTCGCGGATCTGCCCCTCGTCCAGGAGGTTGGCGCAGCGCTCGCACAGGCCGAAGATCTGCAGGCTGTGGTGCACGGGCCGGAAGGCGTGCGCGCGGCAGACGTCCTCCTGCAGGGCCTCCAGGTCCGGGCGGAAGAACTCCAGGACCTGGCGGCAGCTGATGCAGATCAGGTGATCGTGGTGCTCGTCCTCGTGGGCCGCCTCGTAGTTGGCGTGGCTGGCGCCCAGGCTGTTCTTGCGCACCAGGCCGCACTGCACCAGCAGGTCCAGGGTGCGGACCACCGTGGCACGGCTGATGTCGCTGCCCCCCCCCTTCAGCTCCGCGTGCAGGGTCTCCGCGTCGAAGTGGGCTTTCCGCCGGAAGATCGCCGCCAGGATGGCCATGCGCTCTCCGGTGAGCTTCAGCTTGTGGGCCCGGAGGTAGGCCTCGAAGCGGCTCTCCTCGCGGCCGCGGGCGCGGTCCTCCTTGGTGCTCACGGCCATGGCGTGCCTCTCCGGGGGAGTCCTGGCCCGGCGGCCACGGGATCCCAGGCCCGAGCTTACAGGAAAGGCGGAAGGGGGTGAGGTGGGCGCCTTGACTTGGCGAAAATAAGACGAACAATGGGGGCATGACGCCGCTTCTGCCCTTCGATGCCGAGCCCTTCCGGGAGGGCGGCCTCCTGGTGGAGCCCGAGCAGGCGCGCAGCATCCTGAGGCCCCAGCGGGACGACCGCTACGGCTTCGGCTTCAGCTTCAGCCTGAGCCCCTACCGCGGGTGCGCCCACGGCTGCCGGTACTGCTACGTCCGCGAGTATCCCCATCCCCTGCACCCGGCCTCCCAGTGGGGGGGCTGGAGCGCCCCGAAGCTCAATGCGCCGGAACTGCTTTGGGCCCAGCGCCACCGCATGGCGGGGCACACCGTCTTCCTGGCCTCCGCCACGGACCCCTACCAGCCCCTGGAACGGGAGTTCCGCCTGACCCGCGCCTGCCTGGAAGTGCTCCTGGCCTGCCCCGCCACCCGGGTGCTCGTGCACACCCGCTCTGCCCTGGTGCTCCAGGACCTGGGGCTGCTGAAGGCCTTCGGCCCCAGGCTCACCGTGAACCTCAGCATCCCCACGGACGATGACACGGTGCGCCAGGTGACCGAGCCCCGGGCGCCGGCCATTCCCTCCCGCTGGGCCACCGTGGAACGCCTGGCGAGGGGCGGCGTGACCGTGGGAGTGTCCGTGGCTCCCCTGATGCCCATGGTGGATCCCGAGGGCTTCGCCCGGAGGGCCCGCCAGAGCGGAGCTTCCAGCGCCTGGGTGGGGGGCCTGCGCCTCCTGAAGGACGACCCCTTCTACGAGCTGCTGGCCCGGCACCGCTGGCTGAAGGTGCTCGACCCCGACTACGTGTCCGGGGTGCGCGCGGTGATCGCGGAGGCCTTTCCCGCCCGCCACGCCGCTCCCCGCAGGGCCTTCCGGCGGGAGGCCCCCGCGGCGGTCCCGCCGCGGGCCGCGCTCCACCATCCCTGCCTCTTCGAGGGGCTCTGACCCCGGGGCGGCCCCTGTGGGAGAATGGCCCTTCCATGAACACCCTTGCCCTCAAATACCGTCCCCGCCTGCTCTCGGATCTCGTTGGCCAGGAGGCCAGCGTCCGCGCCCTGGCCAACACGCTGAAGCGCGCCCGGGAGGCGGGCCAGATCCACCACCAGGCCTTCCTCTTCGCGGGCGTGCGCGGCACGGGCAAGACCAGCACCGCCCGCATCCTGGCTCGCGCCCTCAACTGCAAGGAGGGGCCCACGGCGGAGCCCTGCGGGGGGTGCGACGCCTGCCTGGCCGCGGAGCAGCCGGACCGGAACCTCGACGTCATCGAGATCGACGCCGCCAGCCGCGCCTCCGTGGAGGACGCCCGCGCGCTGCGGGAGCAGGTGCAGACGCGCCCCGCCTTCTGCCGCTACCGCGTCTACATCATCGACGAAGTCCACATGCTGTCGAAGGCGGCCTTCGACGCGCTGCTGAAGATCCTGGAGGAGCCGCCCGCCCACGCGGTCTTCGTGCTGGCCACCACCGAGCTGCAGGACGTGCCGGACACCATCAAGAGCCGCGTGCAGATCTTCCCCTTCCGCCTCATTCCCGTGGGCCTCATCGAGGGGCGCCTGAAGCAGGTCTGCGACGCCGAGGGCGTGCCCTGCGAGGAGGGCAGCCTGCGCCTGGTGGCGGAGGCCGGCACGGGCTCCATGCGGGACGCCCTCACCACGCTGGACCGGGTCATCGCCGCCGGGGACGGCAAGGTGCTGGAATCCGTCGTGCGCGAGCAGCTGGGCATCGTGCCCGCGGTGCGCGTGCAGGCCACCCTGGAGGCCATCCTGGGGGGGGATGCCTCCGCCGTGTTGGACCAGTGCCGCGCCCTGGAGGAGCTGGGCACCGACTGGACCACCTTCTGGCGGGAGCTGATGCTCGCCTTCCGCGGGCGCCTGGAGGCGGAGGCCCGCCGCGGCGCGCCCCAGGAGACCCTGCGTCTCGCCCGCATGCTGCATCTGCTGCTGGGGCGGGAGCGCGACCTGCGGGACAGCAGCCTGCCCCAGGTGGTGGTGGAGCTGGCCCTGGTCACCGCCGCCCAGCTGCCCCACCTCGCCCCCCTGGACGCTCTGGCGCGCGCCGGGGCCCCTGCGGCCCAGCCCCCCAAGCCCCTGGCGGAAGTTCGCGGAGGGTCCCCCCGCCCTTTTGACCCGGGTCCCCCGGCGCGGCCCTCCCCGCCGCCGCCTCCACCTCCGCCCGTGGCCCCGGTGCCCGCGCCCGTGCCGGGAGCGGAGCCCGCCGACCTGGTCCAGGTTGTCGCCACCGCGCTGCGGGGAAGGCCGGAATTCGTCGGCTTCGCGCCCCTGGTGCACCTGGCGAGCGCCCTGGCCTTTGACGGGACGCGCCTGCGCTGGAGCTTCACCCCCGAAGTGCAGAACAGCGCCCAGGGGCTGCTGCGGGAGCAGGCCAACCCGGCCCTGCTGGCCTGCCTGCAGCAGGCTCTTCCGGGGCTTGCACGCCTGGAGGTCCTTCTCGAGGCGGGGCGCGCCGAGCGGCCCGCCGACCGCCTCCGCGGCGACCCGGCCTTCCAGGCCCTCCTCCAGGCCACGGGCGGCGAGGTGCTGGAGGTGCGGGAGGAGGCCTGACGCGGGGCCTCGGCGCCTACGCGCGTGGCGCTTCCCCGAGCAGCTGTCCCATGGCCCGGCGCAGCTCCGCCAGGCGGAAGGGCTTCTGGAGGAAGGCCACCTTGGGATCGCCCGCCAGCTCCTCCCCCAGGTCCTGCTCGCTGTAGCCGCTGCACAAAAGGACGGGGAGCTCCGGAGCCTCCCGGCGCAGGGCCGCCAGGGTTTCCCGGCCGTCCATGCGGGGCATGCTGAGGTCGAGGAGCACGAGGTCGAAGGCGCCGGCACGGGTGCGATAGGCCTCCAGGGCCTCGACGCCGTCGCCCGCGGGGACCACGGTGCAGCCGAGAGCCTCCAGCACCCCCAGGCTGCTCTTGCGCACCATGGGGTCATCGTCCACCAGCAGCACCGCGCGCTTGGCCTGGGGGGCGGCCTGTGCAGGCGGAGGGGCGGGCCGCTCGGCCTGCTCCGTGCTGGCCGGCAGGTAGATGCGGAAGGTGGTTCCCTCGCCTTGTCGGCTCTCCAGGTGCAGGCCCCCCTCGTGGCCGCGGATGATGCCCAGCATGGCGGAGAGGCCCAGGCCCCGGCCCTTTTCCTTCGTGGTGAAGAAGGGGTCGAAGATGCGCGCGAGGTGCTCTGGGGCGATGCCCACCCCCGTGTCGCTCACCTCCAGCACCACCTGGAGGCCGTCGTGGACGGGGGGGAAGGCCATGGCCTTGCGCGTGGCTTCCGACGGGTGTTCCGCCCAGGTGGCGATGCGGGTGATGCCATCCCGGTCCGAGAGGGCATCCGAGGCGTTGGTGACGAGGTTCATGACGAGCTGCTGGAGCTGGGCCGCGTCCGCCGCCACCGCCGGGAGCTCCTTCCCCAGGTCAAGGCGCAGGACGGCCCGCTTGCTGATGGAAACCTCCAGCAGGCGGGCGAGCTCCTGCACGAGGCCGCTGAGGTCCAGAGGGCGGATCAGGGTGCGCCCCCGCCCCGAATACGCGAGCATCTGGCGGGTGAGCTCCGAGGCCTTCAGGACTGTCTCCTCCGCCGCGGCGAGGTGGCCTTCGGCGGGGGAGGCCGGTCCCAGCTTCGCCTGGGCCAGGTTCAGGTTGCCCAGGATGGCCGTGAGCAGGTTGTTGAAGTCGTGGGCGATGCCCCCGGCCAGGAGGCCCAGGCTCTCCAGCTTCTGGGCCTGGCGCAGGTCCTCCTCCGCCTTCTCGGCCACCGTGACGTCGCGGGAGGTGCCCACGAGCCGTTGGATGCGCCCGTCGTCGCCCCGTACCGGGACGAGCAGGGTCTCGAAGGTGTGGAGGCCGTCATGGAGGTGTGCGCGCTCCTTGTAGAGGGTGGGACGTCCGAGCGCCAGGCACTCCCGGTACCGAGCCACCACCGCCTCGCCCAGGTCGGGGGGCAGGGCGGCCTCCACGGGCTGCCCCAGCAGGGCCTCCGGGGTGTGGCCCAGGGCACGGGCCTGGGCCGGGTTCAGCCCCTCGATCACGAAGGCGGGGCCCGCCTCCACCCGCAGCCAGAACAGGTTGTCGGTGGTGTGGTCCACGAAGGCCCGGAAGCGGGCTTCGCTCTCCCGCAGGGCGCCCTCGGCCCGCGTGCGTTCGTGCAGCTCCGCGGCCAGGGCCCGGGTGCGCTGGCCGACGAGCCGCCGCAGGGTCCAGGTCCAGGCCAGGGCGGCGGCCAGGAGGGCAAGGCCCGGGAGCAGCACCACGCTGGTGCGCTTCAGGACCGTCCGGAAGGGGAGCTCCCGGGACTCGAGGGCGTCGAAGTGGCGGGCGGAGATCTCCGAGAAGCGGCCCGACTCCTTGAGCACGAACAGGCCTTCGTTGAGGCTGGCCAGGAGCTCGGGCTGGCCCTTGGGGACCGCAAAACAGTACTTCTGGGGCAGGAAGGGGGCGCTCGAACGCTTCAGGTTCGGGAAGCGCCCGCCGTGCAGCAGGAAGAGGCCCGTGGCCCGGCACAGCACCGCGCAGTCGGCCTTGCCCTCCGAAAGGGCCTTCAGTGCCTCCTCGGGGCTGGAGGTGCCCCGCACGTCCAAGCCCCGGGCGCGCAGCCTGTCCCAGGCGATGTCCCCCTGGTGGGCCAGGATGCGCCGGCCGGCGAGCTCTGCCTCCGAGCGTGGCTCCGGGGTGCCCTTCCGCACGAAGACCGCGTAGGTGACGAGGCTGTGGGGCACCGAGAAGTCGATGCGCTTCGCCCGCTCGGGGCTGACGAACATCCCCGAGAGGAGGTCCAGCTCGCCCCGCTCGAAGGCGGCGCGCACCTCGGCCCAGGGGCCCGCATGGAACTCCAGTTCGACGTTGTTCAGCTCGGCCACGGCGCGGAGCAGGTCGATGTTGATGCCCACGGGGTGGCCCGCCGCGACGACGCTCTCGTAGGGCGGGGAGTCCCGGTCGCAGCCCACCCGGAGCTGCCGCAGCCGCTGGCCGGCCGGCGCCGCGGCGAGGAGGAGGAACAGCAGCAGCGCTCGGCCGCACCTGGAAAGGGAAGACGGGGGAGGGATCATGGCTTTCCCGTGATCCTAGCGCCCGGGAGCATGCGTTGGAGAGCCTGTCGAAGCTCCGCCAGGGGGTAGGGCTTGGGGAGGAAGCCCGCAGGGCCGTCCTCCAGCAGGCCCAGGAGCGCGTTCCGGTCGCCGAAGCCGCTGCACAGGAGGATGGGCAGGTCGGCCCGGAGGGCGCGGAGGCGCAGGAAGGCCTCGCGTCCGTCCATGTGGGGCATGCTGAGGTCCAGGAGTACGAGGTCGATGGCCGCGCGGTGCGCCTCGAAGGTCGCCAGGGCCTCCTCGCCATCCTTGGCGGTCAGCACGCGCAGGCCCATGGCCCTTAGGCTGGCGGCGCCGGTCTCCCGGATCACCGGCTCGTCGTCCACCAGGAGCACGGTTCCCTCCAGGTGCGCTGGGACCAGGGCCGGGGCCGCCGGAGGAGGGGGCGGGGGCAGCCCAGGGCGTCCGGGGAAGAAGAGGCTGAAGCGGGAACCGCGCCCCACTTCGCTGGCGATGCGGATGCCCGCGCGGTGGCTGCGGAGGATGCCCAGCATGGCGGAGAGGCCCAGGCCATGGCCCGTCTTCTTCGTGGTGAAGAAGGGATCGAAGATCCGGTCCAGCACCTCCTTTCCCATGCCGCAGCCCGTGTCCTCCACCTCCAGCACGGCGTAGGGCCCGGGCTCCAGGCCCTGGGAGGCGAAGTCGGAGGCCAGAGCGGTCGCGTCCAGCGCGCAGGTGCGGGTGGAGAGGGTGATGCCGCCGTCCCGGTCCCCAATGGCGTCGGCGGCGTTGGTGACGAGGTTCATCACCACCTGCTGAAGCTGGGCGGCATCGGCCGCGATGGGGGGCAGCGCGGGGTCGAGGGCGAAGGAGAGCGCGATCTTCTTGGGCAGGGAGACCTTCAGGAGCTGGGCCACGTCCTGCACCGCGCGGTTCAGGTCCTGGGGCTTCACCTCGCAGTGCCCCCGGCCGGAATAGGCCAGCAGTTGCCGGGTGAGTTCGGCGGCCTTCAGGAGGGTCGCCTCCGCCGCGGCGAGGTGGGTGCGTGCGGGGGCCTCCTCGGCCAGCGCCGCCTGGGCCAGGTTCAGGTTGCCCAGGACGGCCGCGAGCAGGTTGTTGAAGTCATGGGCGATGCCTCCGGCCAGCAACCCGAGGCTCTTCAGCTTCTGGGCCTGGTGCAGGGCCTCCTCCGTGCGCTTCCGGTCCGTGATGTCCTGGCAGCTCCAGACCGAGCCCTCCAGGGGCCGCGCGGGATCCAGCGTCCGCACCTGCAGCTGGCACCAGAGAAGGGAACCGTCCCTGCGGCGCAAGGGAAGTTCGAAGCTGCCCTCGTGCCCCTCCGCCAGGCGGCGGCGAATCTCTGGGCTTGCGGCGTCGGAGAAGAGGGGGCCGGTGGGACTGCCGGGGAGCTGCCCGGGCCGGAAGCCGAGGATGGCCTCCATGGAGGGGTTCCCCCACACGAAGGCGTGCTTCCGCACCAGGGCCAGGCCGACGGTGCTGTTGTCCAGGGTCAGGGCGCGGAGGCGGAGGGTCCTGAACTGCCGGTGCAGCAGGAAGAAGAGCAGGCCCGCCGTGGTCGCCACGAAGAGCCAGCCCTTCAGCATGGCCAGGCGGGTGAAGGTCCTGGGGTCCGACACCAGGAGGCCCAGGAGCTGGTCGGAAACCAGGATCCACAGCCCCGCCGCAAGGGCGTAGGCGCCGGCGATCCGGAAGGCGGGATGCCGGCGAAGAGCGCCGAGGGCGTGCTGCGTCAGGGACATGGAGGGCTCGGGATGGCGACCATGATGGCTTTTCGGCCGTTCCCGGGCTCCGGCTGAATCGGATCAGCCGATGGCCCAGCAGCGCCAGTCCGGCACCTCCCCGAGGCGCCGGAGGGCGGCATCCCGCTGGGAAGTGGAGGTGTAGCGCGCCACCCAGCAGCTTCCGGAGCCGCAGAGCAGGGGTTCCCCGCCGCTTCCGGCGAGGGCCTCCCGCACGGCGGCGAGCTCCGGGCAGACGTGCAGGGCCGCGGCCGTCAGGTCGTTGCGCCAGGGAGGCAGCTCCCCGTCGCCCAGGGCTGGGCAGGGGGCGACAGGCGGGTAGCCCACCGTCCCGAGGGCGCGGTAGACCGAAGGGGTGGGCACGTGGAGGCCCGGGTGCACCAGCACCATGGGCTCCAGGGGCAGCGCGCGCAGCGGGAAGACCCGTTCCCCCCGGTCCAGGCCCAGCACCGTCCCCCCCAGCAGGAAGAGGGGCACGTCCGAGCCGAGGCCCGCGGCGAGGCGCAGCAGGGTGGCCTGGGGGAGGCCCAGCCCGAAGAGGGCGTTGCCCAGGCGCAGCGCCGCGGCGGCGTCGCTGCTGCCACCGCCCAGGCCGCCGCCGGCGGGGATGCCCTTCTCCAGGCGGATGCGCGCGGGCAGGGGACGCCCGGCCTCAGCCTCCAGGGCTCGCCTGGCCCTGCACACGGGGTTGGGCTCCCCCGCGTCCAGGCCCGGGGCCGTGGGGCCGCGGGGCCCCCGGCTGGGCGCGGCGGGGGGCTCCCCCCTCAGGATGGACACCCGCGCCCGGC
>CAXYVC010000071.1:0-13703 GCA_964292295.1 uncultured bacterium | reverse complement strand
GCTCGGCCACGGCGCGCCCGGGCGCCCCATGGGTGCCGGGGAGGCCTACCTTCCGCCCGCGGGCCGGACGGCGGACAGGTGGCACGAGGACTACGCCTCGGCCCTGGCGGAGGCGAAGCGCACGGGACGCCCCCTCTTCCTCGACTTCACCGGCACCACTTGCACCAACTGCCGCTGGATGGAGGCCCAGATGTTCCCCCGGCCGGAGGTGGCGCGGGCCCTGGACGGCTTTGTGAAGGCGCGCCTGTGCACGGACCGCCAGATCCCCGCCGACCTCGCGCACCAGAAGATGCAGGCGGAGCGCTTCGGGAGCGTCGCCCTGCCGCTGTACGCGGTGCTCGGCCCGGACGGCCGCGTGCGGGGCACCTCTGCCTTCACCCGGGACGAACGGGCCTTCCTGGCCTTCCTGGCGGCTTGTGCCCGCTGAAGCGGCGCCCGTCAGCTTTCCGGTTCCGCCTCCGCGTCCGAACTTCCCCCCAGGCGGCGGCTCACCTTCACGCCCAGGTCGACGAAGCGGTCGACGCTCCGCACGAGACTGCCGCGGCCGTCCCTCAGGGTGTCGAGGGACTCGCGGTACGTGCGCTGGGCGGTGTCGAGCTGGCGCCCGAGCAGGTCCATGCGGCCCAGGAAGACGCGCAGCTTCTCGTGGACGCGGGCGCCCTGCTCGGCCAGTTCCCGGGTGCACTGGGCCTGCCGCTGCAGGCTCCACAGGTGGGCCACCACCCGCAGGACGGGCAGCAGGGTGCTGGCCGTGACCAGGGCGACGCCCTCCTGGAAGGCCTCTTCGAAGAGGCCGGGAGCCTGCTCCGCGGCAGCCAGGTACGCCGGTTCGACGGCGACGAAGAGGAAGGTGAAGTCGGGCGCCCCGAGGTCCGGGAGCTGGGCGTAGCGCTTGCCGCCCAGGGTGCGGATGTGGGCCCGCAGGGCCTGGACGTGGGCGGCGAGGGCGCGCCCGCGCGCCTCGGGCGTCTCCGCTGCCACGGCGGCGGCGTAGTCCACCAGGGACACCTTGCTGTCGATGACGAGGTGCCGCCCTTCGGGGAGCCGCACCACGAAGTCCGGGCGGAGCAGGGCGCCCGCCTCGTCCCGGCAGCTCGCCTCCCGCAGGTATTCGATGCCCTTGCGGAGCCCCGCCTGCTCCAGCAGCAGCTCCACCTTCTGCTCGCCCCAGCTGCCCTGCAGCTTCTTGTCGCCCTTCAGGGCGCGGGTGAGCTCCGAGGCCTCCCGGGTGATCTGCAGGTTGAGCTCCCGCAGGCGCTGCAGCTCGCCCTGCACCCCCCCCTGGCCCCCCACCCCCTCGTTTTGAACCTGGTCCCCCCGGCTGCGGAAGGCCCCCAGCTGCCCGCGGAAGGGCGCGAGCTTGCGTCCGAGGCCCTCCCGCGTGCGCACGTCGAAGGCCTGCTGCTGGGCCTCGAAGATGCGGTGGGCGAGGTGCTCGAACTGCTCGCGGAGGAACCGCTGCTGGGCCTCGAGCTGGGCCCGCTCCCGGGTGTGGGCTTCCTGGTCCTTGGCCGCGGCGGTCTCCAGGGCGATGACGCGCCCGCGGGCCTCCCCTAGTTCCGCCTCCGCCCGGCGCCAGCGGCGGAACAGTCCCAGCGCGCCGAGGGCGAGGATCAGCAGGAGGGCGGAGAACAGGAAGGGGGCGGAGAGGAACATGGGGGCCTCAGTGCGCCGCGTCCAGGACCGTGGCGTCCAGGTCCACCTGGAGCTTCCCTTCCAGGAAGGCGTTCACCCGGAAGCGGTCCTCCAGGACCTCGGGCTGGCCCACGGCCAGGCGCTCCAGGTGCCCGCGCAGGGTGACGCCAGGCAGGGGGCTGCGGTTGAGGCCCTTCTCGGTGAGGCCGCGCAGGTCCTCGAGGCTGTGGTTCAGGAAGAGGTTGGCCTTCTCCTGCAGGCTCCGGCGCAGGCCGCTGCGCAGGAACCATTCGCCGATCTTCGTGAGGAAGTTGCGGCTCTCCAGGGTGTAGTCGAGGTCCTCCAGGCGGAGGGTTCCGCTCGCCTCGTCGACCACCGGCTTCCCGTGGAGGGTGAGGTGGCCCGTCACACGGCCCTTCAGCTCCAGCTCGATGACCGCGTGCCCCTTCTCGCCGCGGACCGAGAGATCCACCACCGTGAAGCTGCCCTTTTCCGTGTCGAAGCGCCGTCCCGCCACCTGGCGGCGCAGCTGTTCCGTGGCCTCCCGGAAACCCAGCTCCGCCTGGGCCTGGATGCGCAGGCCCTCCTGGAGGCCGTTGGCGTTCACCTCCAGGTCCGGCAGGGGGCGGGGGGCAACGACGGGGGGTGCCCCCAGCACGATGCGCGGACGGGCCTGGAGCTCGGGCGTGAGCACCAGGGTCTTCCCCTGGCTGTTCCAGGGGGCGAGGCGCACGCGCTCGGGGTTCAGGAGCAGGCTCACGCCCTCCGCGAGGGGCAGGGGGCGCTGCGCCAGGGCCCACATGGCTTCCGCCCGGCGCCGCAGCAGGCCGGAATCCCGCAGCTGCTGTTCCAGGGTCTGGGTGGCCTTGAGCAGCTCGGCCTTCATGCCCGCCACCACGCGGTCGGTGATGTCGTAGGAGAGCACCGTGATCTGGCAGGTGTTCATGGGCATGGGCTCCTCGGGCGTGGCCTTCAGCTCCAGGCCCCAGCGGGGCGTGACCCCGATCTGGGCCTGGACGCCCAGCAGCACGCGCCGGAAACCTTCGGAACCCAGACCGCAGCGCCCGACGGAGGTGATCCTCGGCCCCGTCTTCAGGCCCACCTCCAGCCAGTAGTTGGCCACCGTCCTGACGCCGAGGGTGTTGCCGCGCACCCGCATCATCAGGGGGTCCCGGTAGAGGTTGTAGCGGTAGACGGCAGCACCCCGCGCCATGTCCGGCAGGGGGATCCAGGTCTCCACTCCCGGGGGCACCCGGGGCGTCCGCTGCTCGGCCAGGCGGAAGAGGGGCTCCAGATCGAGGCGGATGGGGACGGCCAGCAGGGAGGGGGCGCTCTCGGGCGGCTGGGCCGCCATCAGGCATGGGAGGGCCAGGAAGGGCAGGGTGCGCGGAAAAGGCATGGCTCCATTCTTTCCGGAAGGGCCCCTGGACCGGGACGCAAGCGGGAAGGAAAGAGGGTCAAAAATAAATGTTGAATTCGACAGAGGCCGAACTACCCTTGGTTGACCGTTCCTGGATGCCTTGCCTTTCATGTCCACGCCCGTACTGCTCATCGAGGATGACCCGCTTCTTGCGGAGACGGTCGGGGACATGCTGCGCCACCTCGGCCACGAGCCCGACACCACCTTCGACGGCCTGCAGGCCCTGCACCGGATGGCGGAGGGCCTCCGGCCGCGCCTGGTGCTGACGGACCTCCAGATGCCGGGCATGGGTGGCCTGGAGGTGATCCAGCACTTCCGGGAGCACTGGCCCGGAGTCCCGGTGGTGGCCATGACCGGCGAGCCGGATCCCCGCCTGTTGACGCGCGCGGAGGTGCTGGGCGCCCGCGCCACCCTCCGGAAGCCCTTCACCCTCCACCAGCTCGGGCAGACGCTCGCGGGAGCCCTGGCATAGGGATGCCGCCGTGCGATGATGGGGCACCTTCCTGAGAGCGGAGCCCCGCATGCGCAGCTTCCTGAAGACCCTTCTCGCCTCCTTCGTGGCGCTCGTCCTGTTTGCAGGCCTTGCCCTGCTGCTCGTCATCGGGCTGGCCTCGGCCATGGGATCCGGCGAACCCAAGGTGCCCGCCAAGGCCGTGCTGGTCTTCGACCTGAACACCAGCATTCCCGACTCCGCCCACGAAGCCTCGCCGGCGGATGCGCTGAGCCGTGGCCTCTCGGGACAGGGGGGGGATGGCACGCCGCTGCCCCTGCTCGTGCAGGCCCTGGACCGGGCCGCGGAGGACAAGGCCATCAGCGCGCTCTTCCTGACGGGCAACGTGGAGAGCGCAGGCTTCAGCAGCGGCCCCGCCGCCCTGAAGGAGCTGCGCGAGGCCATCGCGCGCTTCCGCCAGAAGAGCGGCAAGCCCGTCATCGCCTACAACCTCGGCTGGTCGAAGAACGACTACTACCTCTGCTCCGGCGCCTCCGCGCTGTACGTGAATCCCGCGGGAAGCTTCGACGTGACGGGGCTCTCCAGCCAGCCGATGTTCTACGCGGGGCTCTTCAAGAAGTACGGCGTCGAGATGCAGGTCACGCGGGTGGGCAAATACAAGAGCGCCGTGGAGCCCTTCCTCCTGGAGAAGATGAGCGACGCGAACCGGGAGCAGACCCTGAAGTTCCTGGGCGACCTCTGGGACGTGTGGAAGACGGCCGTGGCGGCGGACCGCAAGCAGGCGCCGGAGGCCATCCAGGCGCTCGCGGACACGAAGGGCGTGCTGCTGCCCGAGGAGGCGGTGAAGGCGGGTCTCGTGGACCGCGCCGTGCCCTACGACGAGGTGCTGGACGAGCTGAAGAAGCTCAGCGGGAAGCAGCCCAAGGACAAGGAGTTCCCCCAGATCGACCTGGAGACCTACGCCAAGATCCCCGTGACCCAGAAGGGCAGCAACCGCATCGCCGTGGTCTACGCCGAGGGCGAGATCGTGGACGGCGAAGGCCAGTCCAGCCAGGTGGGCGGGGAGCGCGTGAGCGCCGAGCTGCGGCGCCTGCGCCTCGACGCAAAGGTGAAGGCCGTGGTGCTGCGCGTGAACAGCCCCGGCGGCAGCGCCTCCGCGTCGGACCTCATCCAGCGCGAAGTGATCCTCACGCGGAAGGTGAAGCCCGTGGTGGTGAGCATGGGCCACCTCGCTGCCTCCGGCGGCTACTGGATCAGCACCTACGGCGACCGCATCTTCGCCGAGCCCAACACCATCACCGGCTCCATCGGCGTCTTCGGCATGTTCCCCAACGTCCAGAAGCTGGCCAACGCCCACGGCATCACCTGGGATGCCGTGCAGACCGCCAAGCTGGCCTTCCCCTCCATCTCGCGCCCCCAGACTCCCGAGGAGCTGGCGCGCCTGCAGAGGCTCGTGGACGACGTATACGAGCAGTTCCTCACCAAGGTGGCCGAAGGCCGCAAGATGAAGCGCGACGCGGTGCACGAGATCGCCCAGGGGCGCGTGTGGAGCGGCCGCGAGGCCCAGAAGCTCGGCCTCGTGGACGAGATGGGCGGCCTGCAGGAGGCCATCCGCCACGCCGCGAAGATGGCCAAGGTGGAAGGCGACTACCGTGTGGATGCGCCGGAACCCGCGAAGGCGCCCATCGAGAAGCTGATGAAGCTGCTGGGCGGCGGGGAAAAGCGGAAGCTGGCGCGGAAGGATCCCGCTTCCCAGATCCGGCAGGAACTGGACCGCGCCATGGCCTCCCTTCAGGCCCTGAACGACCCCCGCGGCATCTACGCCCGCATGCCCCTCGAGGTCGTGATCCGCTGAAGGCCCCGTCCGCATGTGCGATTTCCGGCCTGTCCTGAGGCGCTTCCGCGCGCTCACCCTGCGGGTCCAGCTCCTGCTCCTGGTCGCGGTGGCGCTGCTGCCCGCCCTTGGGGTCATGGTGCTGCGGGACCGGGAGAACCGGCAGGACGCGCGCCGGGAGGCCCGGCGCAACTGCATGATGCTGGCGGAGGGCATCCGCACCCAGGAGGAGCTGGGGGCCGAGAGCATCCGCCAGCTCCTGGCCTCCCTGGCCCACTTCCCGGCGGTAGAGGCGCCCGGCCCGGCCCTGGACGGGCTGTTGCGGGACTTCCAGAAGGAGAACAGCCAGCTGGCGAGCCTCTTCGTGACGGACCCGTCGGGGCGCATCTACGCGGCCAACGGGGCCTTCGCGGGGCTGTCCATCGCCGACCGCCCCTACTTCCGGGAGCTGCTGCGCACGCGGCGCTTCACGGTGGGTGGCTACGCCTTGAGCCGCATCAGCGGACAGCCGGTGCAGCACTTCGCCTACCCCGTCCTGGATGCAGGCGGCCGCCTGAAGGCAGTTCTGGGCGCCGGCGCGGGTCTCGCCCGCTACGACAACCTGCTGGCCTTCGGGCGCATGCCCGAAGGTACCCGGGTGGTCCTGCTGGACCATGGGGGCACCGTGATGTACGCCTCCGCCAGCCAGCCCCCGCCGGGAACGCCCTTTGAGCCTGAGGCGCTCCGGAGGATGGCGGGGCCCGCCGGGGTCCTGCGGGAAGGGACGAAGGATGGCGCGATCCTGGTGGGCTACCGGCAGGTGGTGCTGGGCGAGGGGCAGGCCCCTTACCTGACGGTTCGCGTGGAGATGCCCGAGGGCCCCTGGATCGCCCGTTCCAACGCCAAGCTCTTCCAGGACCTGCTGTTCCTGGGGCTCGGCGCCCTGGCGGCGGGAGCCTGCGCCTGGCTCCTGGGGGAACTGCTCATCGCCCGGCGGGTGCGGCGTCTGGCCCAGGCCACCGCGCGCCTGGCGGAGGGCCAGATGGACCAGCGCCTGGCCGCGTCCATGCCCGGGGGGGAACTCGGCGATCTCGCGCGGGCCTTCGACGAGATGGCCGCTGCCCTGGCCCAGCGCGAGGCGGAGCGCAACCAGGCCGCGCAGGAGCGCCAGGAACTCCAGGAGCGCCTGCGCCAGGGGGAGAAGCTGGAGGCCATCGGTCAGCTGGCGGGGGGCGTGGCCCACGACTTCAACAACCAGCTGGCGGCCATCATGGGTTTTGCGGAGATCCTCGTCCGGCAGCTTGAGGACCCCATCCAGCAGGAGCGCGCCCAGAAGATCCTGCGCGCCTGCGAGCGGAGCGCGGACCTGACCCACAAGCTGCTGGCCTTCGCCCGCAAGGGCAAGTACCGCAACGAGCCGGTGGACCTCCACGCCCTGGTGGAGGAGGTGGCGGCCCTTCTGGAACACAGCCTGGACAAGCGCATCCGCCTGGAACTTGAGCTCACCGCGGAGCGGCCCTTCCTGTTGGGGGACTCCCACCAGCTCCAGAACGCCCTGCTGAATCTGGCGCTGAACGCCCGGGACGCCATGCCCGACGGGGGAACCCTGCGCTTCCGCTCCTCGCAGGTGGTGCTGGAACCCTCGGCGCTGGGGCGGATCCACGGCGAACCGATGCCGGGAGAATACCTGGCGCTCGAGGTGGAGGACACGGGGACCGGCATCCCCCCCGAACTGCTCGAGCGCATCTTCGAACCCTTCTTCACCACCAAGGGGCCCGGCCGCGGCACGGGCCTGGGGCTGGCGAGCGTCTACGGCACCCTCCAGGCCCACCAGGGCGGCCTGGACGTGCACAGCGAGGTGGGGTGCGGCACCCGCTTCCGCCTCTACCTGCCCCGGATGGAGGCGGGCCTCAAGACGCAGGCTCCGCAGGCCAGCGAGGTTGCGCCCGCTGGATCCGCCGTGCGGCCTCGGGTCCTGGTGGTGGAGGACGAGCCGCTCGTGGGCGGCCTCATGGGCGAGTCCCTCCAGGAGGCGGGCTTCGAGGCCCTCTGCTTCGCCCAGGGGGCGGAGGCCGTGGCCTGGGTGCGCAGCCATCCCGGCGAGACGGATCTGGTGCTCCTGGACCTCGTGATGCCCGGCATGAGCGGCCGGGAGGTCTTCCACGCCCTTCAGGCCCTGGAGCCGGGCCTGAGGGTGCTGCTGGTGTCGGGCTACAGCGAGGGGGACGACGTGCAGGACCTGCTCGAGGCGGGTGCCTTGGGGCTGCTGGGGAAACCCTTCCGCCTGGCGAAGCTCAAGGAGCGGATCCAGGAGCTCCTCCAGCTGGCGTGAGCCCAGGGAAGGCGGGCGCCTTCCCCGGGGGCCCCGCGTGTCGGGCTCAGTCCCGCGCCCGCTGGCCGCTGGCGAGCGTGGGCACGCCGGAGGCCTTCAGGGGCTTCACGGGCGTTTCCCGCAGGCGCTCCTGGAGGAGCGCCAGGGCCTTCTCGAGCTGGAGGTCACGCCCCTCGAAGGTGGCCCTGGGGGGGTTCACCACCTCGACGTCGGGGGAGACCCCCACGCCCTCGATGATCCAGGCGCCGTCCTTCGCGGCGTACTGGGGCGTTTCCGCGGCGCGGGCCTGGCCGCCGTCCATCAGGCGGTTGCTGTCGCCGAGCCACACCCCGGCCCCGGCGGTGCGCCGACCCACCAGGGGGCCGAGGCCCAGGGCCTTGATGCCCGCGGCGAAGCTCTCGCCATCCGAGTAGGTCAGCTCGTCCACGAGCACCACCAGGTGGCCCCGGAAGGCCTGCTGCATGTTGGTGTCCAGGAAGCGGCCCTTCCGGTCGGTCCAGAAGGCCCAGGCGCGCCGCAGCAGCTTTTCGATCACCCAGCTGTCGATGTTGCCGCCGTTGTTGCGCCGCACGTCGAGGATCAGCCCCTCCCGGTCGAACTGGCCGTAGAAGTCCCTAGCGAAGGTGGCGATGTCGAGGGGACCCATCGCCCGCAGGTGCAGGTAGCCGATGCGCCCGCCGCTGGCCTGGGCCACCGTCCTCCGGCAGGCCTCCTCCCAGTCCGCGTAGCGCAGGTGGCTCTGGCGCTGGGCGTCCACGGGCTTCACGAGGACCGGCTTCCGGGGCCTTCCCTCCCGCTGCAGGGCGAGGAGCACAGGCTCCCCGGCGCGGCCCTGCAGCAGGTCGGAGATGTGGCGCGCTTCCCGCACGGGGCGGCCGTTCACGGCGGTGATGACGTCGCCTTCCCGCACGTCCAGGCCGGGCTGGGCGAGGGGGCCCGCCTCCGAGGGCAGCTCGGGCTCGGTGCGGTAGATGTGCGCGATGCGGAAGCCGTCCGCGACGCGCTCCAGCACGGCCCCCAGGAAGGCCGGGGCGGCGCCGTCCTGGGCCTGGCGCTGGTCGCCGGGACGGATCTGGGAATGGAGGGCTCCCAGCTCGCCCATCATCTGGCCGAGCAGGTCGTCCAGCTCCGCGCGGTCGCGGATGCGGTCGACCAGGGGCTCGTATTTCCGGCGCAGGCCCTCCCAGTCGAGGCCGCGCATGCGGGCGTCGTAGAAGTGCTCGCGGTGCATCCGCCAGGCATCCTGGAACATCTGGCGCCACTCGGCCCGCGGATCCACCGCCAGGCTCCAGTCGCCCACCCTCACCTCGCTCTTCGCGAGTTCGGAGGGGGCCTTGGCGCCAGCCTCGACGATGTGGAAGCTGCGCCCCGCGGGGCCCCGGCGCGCGAACATCAGCTTCCGGCCATCGGCGCTCAGCTCGAAGCCGGCCACGTCGGGCGCGAAGGTCTCCAGGCTGGGGCGCGGCCCGATCTCGGCGCTCTTCAGGGCGGAGCTCTGCGGCTGGCGGTCCAGCAGGTACAGGCGCTTGCCGTCGGTGCGAAGGCCCGCGTAGTTCCCGGGCGGCAGGGGCACCTCGAAGAGGCGCTCCGCCAGGCCTTCCCAGACCGGGGCGGGGGGCTCGGGGCTCTTGCCCTTGGGCTCCGGCTTCCCGGCCTCCCGGGATTCGGGGACGTCCAGCTCGGTCCTCGGCTGGAAGGGGAAGCGCAACCCCTCCTGGAGGGCCAGTGCGAAGACCTGCGTGCGGCGGTCGAAGAAGGGACCGAGGTTGCGGTCTCCCCAGGGGGAGGGATTCGTCGCCTGGAAGTGGCGGTCGGAGAGGAAGAAGAGCCAGCGGCCGTCCGGGCTGAAGGCCGGGGCGTAGGACTCGTACTTGTCGGAGCTGAGGGGGGCCTTGTGCCCGTCCGCCGCCCGCACCAGCAGGATCTGGTTCCGGCTCCTCGCGCTGTCCGGGCGCACCAGGGCCAGGTGCTTCCCGTCCGGTGCCCACGTCACGTCGGTGCTGCCACCGTTCGGCGCGGTGTCGATGCAGCGGTTCTCCCCGTTGGCGAGCTTCAGCAGGTACACGCGGCCGTCCCGGTCCGTGTGGGCCAGGAACTGGCCGTCCGGGGAGGGATGGAGGGCCGCCCGGGTGACGCCGGGCTCCCGGGTCAGGGCCTCGCCGCCGGGCCGTCCGTCCGCGGGGAAGCGCCAGACCTGCAGGTCGCCTCCGGCATCGCACAGGGCATACACCCACGCGCCGTCCCGGCTCAGGACGGCCTCCCGGGCCCGGCTGGAGGGGGGCAGGGCCACCTCCACCCGCCGCAGGCCCTCCAGGCCCGCCAGCAGCACCTGGCCCCGCGCCGTCAGCGCCACCCGCTCGCCGTTCAAGGCGAAGGCGGCGTTGTCCAGGTAGTCCAAAGGCCTCCGCAGCACCCGGGGGCGGGCCTGGTCCTCGTCCGAACCGAGGCGCAGCTCCAGGGGCAGGTCCCGTCCGGTGGCCAGCTCGAAGGCGCGCAGGTCCGCGCCGAGCTGGTAGACGATGCGCCCCTCCCCGAGGGAGGCGCCGCGCAGGTCCCAGTCCTTGTGGAAGGTCAGCTGGCGCGCGTCGCTGCCGTCCGCCTTCATGGACCAGAGGTTGTCGCGGCCGTCCCGGTCGCAGACCACGTACAGACGGTCCCCGTGCCACATGGGCCGCTTCAGGGGGGCATCGAAGGGGATGCGCACCGCCTCCCGGCTCTCCGTCAGGTCGTAGCACCAGAGTTCCGAGGCCGCCCCGCCCCGGTAGGCGCGCACGTTGTCCCCCGTGACCGTGAGCCCCATGCGCGTGAAGAAGAGCCTCCGCCCGCTGCCGTCCAGGCAGGCCTCGGCGACGTCCGCCAGGGGCAGCACCCTGCGGGCCAGGGTGCCCGGGTGCACCGTGACGAGCACCCGCCGGCTGGCGGGTCCCCGCTCCGCGGGCGCGCTGAAGAGCACCTCCCCTTGGGGCGCCCAGCCCAGCACCTGCACGCCTCCGCCCTCGAAGCTCAGGCGCTTGGGCGCCCCGCCCTGGGCGGGCATGACGTAGGCCTCCTGGGGGCCCTCGTAGGAGGCCGAGAAGGCCACCCAGGCGCCATCCGGGGACACCGCGGGGCGCGTCTCCTGGCCGGGGTGGGTCGTGAGGCGACGGGCCTCGCCCCCCGCCAGGGGCGCCCGCCAGAGGCCGCCCGCGGCCGTGAAGAAGCCCTGCCCGCCCCCCGCTGCCGGGTGGCGCAGGTAGCCCCCGCCGACGGCGGCGGCCGGAGGCCCGAGGGTCAGGAGAAGCGCCAGGGAGGTCAGGGAAGGGGACATGGAAGCTCCGGCGGGACCAGGGCCCGCATGGATATCGTATTACGATGTTGTCGCGGCAGGCGCAAACGCACGAGGGGCCCCGGAAAGGGGCCCCTCGTGCGTTCGGGAAAGGGCTTCAGTCCGTGACGGCGAAGACGACCTTCTCGTTCCGGAAGCGGTCCTTGTCCACGATCTTGATGGTGGCGGTCTGCTTGTCCTCGCTGATGACCAGGTTGTAGTGCTGGTCCTTCACGAGGGAGCCGGGCACCACGCTCACCTTGCCGATCTTCTTCAGGCCCTGCTCGCTGGCCTTGATGGTGATGGTTTCGCTGGAGCGCAGGTCCATGCTCTGGGTGAAGACCCGGTCGTTCCACTTGGCGCCGGCGCGGTCCTTGGCGAAGACGGGCACGATGATGATGCCGTCCTTCTCGAGCTGCTTGCGGTTGCCCACCCGGTAGTGCACGGAGTTCAGCTTGGCGCGCTGCTCCTCGTTGGTGGCCGTGAGCTTCTCCACGTCCTTCATGAGGCCGGCCTTCTCGGCGCGCAGGCCGTCGATGTCGGCGGCGAGCTGCTGCTTCTGCACCAGCAGGTCGTTCACCTCCTCGCGGAGCACATCGCCCTGGGCCACGGCGGTGTCGCGCTCACCCTCAAGCTTTTCGCGGGCTTCGCGCACCAGGTCGTTGGGGCTGATCTTGGCCTTGCCCTGGGTGACCCAGGTGCCGTACACGCCGTTGTTGTAGAAATGGTAGACCTCGAAGCCGGGGGCCATCTGCTCCATGATGTTCACCCGGCCCACCAGGCGCTTGGCTTCGGACTCGGGCACACCCTTCTTGCGCAGGAAGCGCAGGGCCATGGCGTAGTGGCTGTCGCCCTCCCGGGCCCGGTCGGGCTTGGGCAGCACCTTGCGCAGGGCCTCGATCTTCTGGTTGAGCTCCTTGATCTCCTTGTCCTTGTCCAGCACTTCCTGGAGCAGGGCCTGGTAGGAGCTGTTCTTCTCGGACTTGATGCGCTCCTCGAGATACTTGCGCTGCTCCTCGGAGAGCTGCATGGTCTCGGCGTTGGGCTTCACGTCGTTGACGCCGGCTTCCTTCAGCTTCTGGGACTGCTGGGCGCCGGCAAGGTTCGCCTGCTGGCTGGCCTTGTCCATCTCGCCGATCTTCTGGGCGAGGTCCTTCATTTCTTTGGGTTCCTCGGGGCCCTTCTTGCAGGCGGGGGCGGTCACCAGGAGGGCCGCGGCGAGGATGCCCACCAGGGGACGCAACAAGCGGGAGAGGGTCATAGGCTTCTCCAGGGATGGCAATGAGGCACGGAGCCGGTTGGATGAGACCGATCCACCCTACCCCCAACGGCGGTTCCCGGCAAGCTGCGGGGGCGCGCCTGCTATGCTGGATCGCCCTCGGGGGCTGGAGCATCCAAGCCGAGCCGGGAAGGCGCCAGGAGCTTAGCCATGGCCAGAACGGGAAGACACCTCTTCACCTCCGAAAGCGTCACGGAGGGACACCCTGACAAGATCGCGGACCAGATTTCCGATGCCGTGCTGGACGCGGCCCTGGCGGACGATCCCGCGAGCCGCGTGGCCTGCGAGACGCTGGTGACCACCGGCCTCGTGGTGGTGGCCGGCGAGATCACCACGGAGACCTACGTGCCCGTGGCCAAGCTGGTGCGGGAGGTGGTGCGCGGCATCGGCTACGACCACAGCACCAAGGGCTTCGACTGCGACACCTGCGGCGTGGTGGTGGCGCTGGATCGCCAGAGTCCCGACATCGCCATGGGGGTGGACACGGGGGGCGCCGGGGACCAGGGCCTCATGTTTGGCTACGCCTGCACCGAGACGCCCGAGTACATGCCAGCCCCCATCCAGTACGCCCACAGCCTCACCCGCCGCCTCTCGGAGGTCCGCAAGGCGGGGATCCTGCCCTGGTTGAGGCCCGACGGCAAGTCCCAGGTGACGGTGGAATACGACGGCGAGCGGGTGAAGCGCATCGACACGGTGGTGGTGAGCACCCAGCACGACGAGGCGGTGAGCAACGCGACCATCCACGAGGAGTTGACGGCCCAGGTGGTCCGTTACGCGCTGCCCGAGCAGCTGCTGGACGCGAAGACGCGCATCCTCGTGAACCCCACCGGCCGCTTCGTCATCGGCGGGCCCATGGGGGACTGCGGGGTGACGGGCCGCAAGATCATCGTGGACACCTATGGCGGCATGGGCCACCACGGCGGGGGCGCCTTCTCGGGCAAGGATCCGAGCAAAGTGGACCGCTCGGCGGCCTACATGGGGCGCTACATCGCCAAGAACATCGTGGCGGCGGGCCTGGCGGAGCGCTGTGAGATCCAGCTGGCCTACGCCATCGGCGTGGCGGAGCCCGTGTCCATCGCCGTGGACACCTTCGGCACGGGCCAGGTGGCGGAGGAGGCCATCGTGAAGGCGGTGCGCGAGGTCTTCAGCTGCACTCCCAAGGCGATGATCGAGGCCCTCGGCCTGCGCGCCCCTGTGTTTCTCCCCACGGCCTCCTGTGGTCACTTCGGCCGCTCGGAGTTCGCCTGGGAGCGCACCGACCGCGTGAACGCCCTCAAGGCCGCCGTGCGCTGAAGCTGCACGGTGCCGCGGGCCGCAGCCCGCATGGGAAGGCCCCCGCAAGGGGGCCTTCCTTCTTAATAGAAAGAGGAAGCGGGCCCGGAAGGCCCGGCCGCTTCCGGGCGGCGGGGGGGTTCTTGGGCCTTGCGGGCCTGCCGTGCTTTGGGGGCTGGGGGCCGGGGGGGGGGGGC
>CAXYVC010000070.1:0-13866 GCA_964292295.1 uncultured bacterium | reverse complement strand
TGAAAACTGGCTGCGTTTTTATTTTATCACCGAAAAGCCCGACGCCCCCAAGGGAACGGACGGACAGCCCGCGCTGTTCATTGCCATTCCCGTCAAGGGGCTTGAGCGCATCAGCGAGCTTTTTCCCCGTTTGCTGCCCATGGCAGAAGAACTGAACGGGCAGGAAGTGGGCTTTGAAACCTCGCGTCGGGCCGTGTGTAACTTTGTACTGGCCCATGTGGACGGTCACGTTATTGCGCGCGATTCTGCGGCCATGATTTTTGAAAGCGCCACCTTCCAGGTGCAGATGCAGCTTTTCAACACCTGGGGGCATCTGCACCCATGGGTGGAAAAGGCGCCCCCGGACCCCTCCCGGGGGGACCTGGGCACCGAGGGCCCCACGCCGGACGGGAGTGCCCCCCTGGAGCAGCGCTTCGAACGCTCCTACACGACGCCGGCGGGGGAGCGGCGCATCTTCGGCGGGAATCTCATGCCCCTGCGGGATGCGGAGGGGCAGCGCACCGGGAACATGCTCATCTTCCAGGACCTGACCGAGATCAAGGCCCTGGAGGCCCGCACGCAGCTGGCCGAACGCCTCGCCGCCATCGGCGAGCTCTCTGGGGGCCTGGCCCACGAGCTGCGCAACCCCCTCGCCTCCATCCAGGGCTGCGTGCAGATCCTCCTCAAGGAGCAGCCCCCGCCGGAGATCCTCGAGCGCGTGCTCACCATCCTGCGCCGGGAGTCCGAACGGGTCGGCGCCCTCGTGTCGAACTTCCTGGACTTCGCCCGTCCCCGCCCCCCCAAAACCGAAGCCCTGTGGCTGCCCAGCCTCCTGGAGGATGCCCAGGCGAGCTGGGAGATGGATCCCCGGCGCGGCGCGCTCACCCTGGAGCGCGATCCGGCGCCGGAACGCTGGATCCAGGGGGATCCCATCTGCGCCCACCAGGTCTTCTCGAACCTCCTGAGCAATGCGCGCAAGGCCGTCCGGAGCACCGAGCGTCCCTCCATCCGCCTGCGGGCGCGGACCGAGGCCGAGGGCGTCGCCGTGACGGTCCAGGACAACGGCTGCGGCATGGACGCCGAGCAGCTCCGCACCCTGTTCCATCCTTTCCACGGGGGCTTCGCGGAAGGCACGGGCCTGGGCATGAGCCTGGTCTTCCAGTTCGTGCAGGGCATGGGCTGGGACATCCAGGTGGACAGCGCGCCAGGGCGCGGCACCACCGTCCGCCTCCTCCTGCCCTTCGCGCCGCCGCCGGCCTGAGCCGCCGCCTTGCCGCTCGGGGCGTTTGGTGTCAGATTGCAGGGATCCTGCACGGAAGCGTTCTTCGCCCGGCCTCACGCCGATCCTCGGCAGCGGAAGCGACCATGAACCGAAAACTGATCCGACCGAACTTCGACGACATCAAGGAGAAGGCCGGCAGGGCGCCCCGCAGCGCCCCCCCCGAGCCCGGGCCTTCCGCCACGCTGCCCGCGGAGATGGGCCCCGCCTCCAACCCCAACGCCCCCAGCGCCCCCCAGGGCACGAGCAGCCCGCGGCGCAAGATCGCGCCGCCCGAGCAGACCAACGCCGAGAGCTTCTACTACCTGAAGCAGATGCAGGCCAAGACGCCCATGGTGATCGTTCTCCAGAACGACGAGAAGCTGCGGGGCATCATCGAGTGGTATGACAAGCACTGTCTGAAGATCAATCGGGTCAAGGAGCCCAACCTCCTCGTCCCCAAGCACAACATCAAGTACATCTACAAGCAGGAGGAGGAACCCCGCATCCGCCGAAGCCGGGCCGCCTCCAAGAAGGACAAGGAAAAGGAGGAGGCCGGAGGCCCCGAGGTGGACCTGCCCCTGTACGATTGAGGGGTGGACCTGCATCCGATGCCCTCGAAGCCCCGCCTTGTCGTCACCCTGGGGGATCCCTGCGGGATCGGCCCCGAACTGCTGTTCGCCACCCTTGAGGCCCTCCGCGCCAAGGCGGAGCTTCTCATTGTCGGCGCCCGCGCCGGCATCGAGCTGCTCGCGCCGCCCCAGACGGTGGAGTGGCTGCACCCGGAGACCCCGGAGCCCCTCCCCCGGGAAGCTGGCCAGTACCGCCTGCGCGTCGGCTCGATGGAAGCCGCCTGGATCGACCCCACGCCGGACCTCGAGGCGCGCCACCTCGTCCTCGGCCAGGCCAGCGCCGCGGGAGGCCGGGCGGCGGTGGAGGCGGTGCACCTCGCCGCCGGCCTGCTTCTGCAGGGCCGGGCCGACGCCCTGGTCACGCTGCCCCTCTCCAAGCACGCCGCCCACCTGGCGGGCCACCCCATCCCCGGGCACACCGAGCTGCTGCAGCAGCTCTCCGGCGCCCCGCGCACCCGCATGGCCTTCGTGAGCCCGAGCCTCTGCGTGGTGCTGCACACCGTCCACCAGAGCCTGCGCAGCGTCGTGGAGGGGCTGGACGCCGACTCCGTGGCCGAGACCCTCGCCTTCTCCGCGGAGCGCTTCATGCAACTCTCGGGACTGCGGCGTCCCCGCGTGGCCCTCTGCGCGCTGAACCCCCACGCCGGGGAGCACGGTGCCTTCGGGCGCGAGGAGGACGTGCTTGAAGAGGCGCTCGCCCGTGCCCGCACCCTCTTCCGCGAGAAGGCCCGCCCCTTCTCCGACCAGGCCTCCCCCTTCCCGCCGGGCCCCGCGCCCCGGGGATGGCGCCTCTATCCCGGCATGGACCCGGAGGCGGGGGAGGGCCCCGACGGCCCCGTATTCACGGGCCCCCTGCCCTCCGACACCCTCTTCCTGCGCACGCTGCGCGGGGACTTCGACCTGGTGGTGGCCCTGTACCACGACCAGGGCCTGATCCCCGTCAAGGTGCTGGAACCGGAACGCGCGGTGAACCTCACCCTGGGCCTGCCCTTCATCCGCACCTCGCCGGACCACGGCACCGCCTTCGACCGGGCCGGACGCTGGAGCGCGGACCCGACCAACTTCCTCGAGGCCGCCACCCTCGCCGCCCGCCTTGCCGAGCGCACGCGCCAGCGCATTTCTCCGGCTCCCGGAACCGGGAACTGAAGCCTTACTTTCGCCCCTTCCCGGGGCCCGCACGGAGTGAAGCATGTCCACCGCCGCCCTCGTCCTCGCCGCCGGCCTCGGCACCCGCATGAAGAGCTCCCTGCCCAAGGTGCTGCACCCGGTCCTGGGGGATCCGGCCCTGCTCTGGGTGCTGCGCAGCCTCCCGCCGGAGGTCACCCGCGCCGTGCTCGTGCTGCACCACGGGAAGGAGCAGGTGGAGACCGCCCTCGATGCCTGGCGGAAGGCGGGCCTGCTGCCCTGCCCCGTGGACACGGTGGATCAGGGCGAACCCCTGGGAACCGGCCACGCCGCCCAGGCCGCCGCCGCGGCCCTGGACGCCTGCGGCGCCGCCCGCGTGGTGGTGCTCTGCGGGGACGTTCCGCTGCTCACCCGGGAGACGATCGCAGGCCCCCCCGGGGGGGAGGCGGCCCTGCTCGCCATGGAGCTGCCCGACGCCACGGGCTACGGCCGCGTGATCCAGGGAACGGACGGCCGCCTGGAGGCCCTGGTGGAGCAGAAGGATGCCAGCGAGGCCCAGCGCGCCGTACGCCTTGCCAACGGCGGTGCCTACGCCCTGCCATGGCCCGCGCTGCGCGAGGCGCTTGCCGGGCTCCGCAACGACAACGCCCAGCGGGAGTACTACCTGACGGACGCGGTGGTGGCCGTGTCCCGCCGCGTGCCCGTGCAGATCGAGCGCTGCGAAGCGGAGGAGCTGCTCGGCATGAACGCCCGGAAGGACCAGGCCGCCCTCGAGCGCCTCGCCCAGGCGCGCATCAACGGGCGCTGGATGGAGGAGGGCGTCAGCTTCCAGGATCCCGCGAGCGCCCGCATCGGCCCCCGCGTGGCCCTCGCCCGCGACGTGGTGGTGGGCCCCAGCGTCTGCCTCGAGGGGAGCGTGGAGGTGGGCGAGGGCGTCCGCATCGGCCAGGGCTGCGTGCTGAAGGACTGCACGGTGGGATCCGGAACCGAATTCCGCCCCTACTGCATCGCGGAGAAGGCCCGCGTGGGTGCCGGCGCCAAGGTCGGCCCCTTCGCCCACCTGCGGGAGGGCACGGTGCTGGAGGACGCCGTCCACATGGGCAATTTCGTGGAGACGAAGAAGGCCCACCTGAAGGCCGGCGCCAAGGCCAACCACCTCTCCTACCTCGGCGACTGCGAGGTCGGCGAGAAGAGCAACATCGGCGCGGGCTGCATCACCTGCAACTACGACGGATTCCGCAAGCACCGCACGCTCATCGGACGCGACGTCTTCGTGGGCTCCGACTGCCAGCTCGTGGCCCCGGTCGCGCTCGGGGACGGCTGCCTGGTCGGCGCGGGCACCACCGTCACCGGGGACGTCCCGGCGGATGCCCTGGCCCTGAGCCGCGCGCCCATGACCCTGCGGAAGGAGGCCGCCTCCAAGCTGCGGGCCAGGTTCAAGGCCCATCTCGGCTAGACTGGTGCCGTCCCTCGCATCGGGAGTTCCATGTTGAGTTCGCTGTTCGAGCGCATCGGCGTCAGGGTCCTCGGGGCCATGGACCAGGCCGGTGACTTCGCGGTCATCTCGGGCCGCACCTTCGCCGCCATCCCGAGGCGCCCCTTCGACGGGCGCAACCTGATGCGACAGTTCCTGGCCGTCGGCGTGAACTCCATCCCCGTGGTGGTGCTCACGAGCCTCGCCGTGAGCATGGTCTTCGCGGTGCAGCTGGCCTACGGCTTCAAGCAGTTCCAGGCCGAGGGCCTCGCGGCCCAGGTCAACGGCATCGCCATCGTGCGCGAGCTGGCGCCCGTCATCACGGGCCTGATGATGTCGGGCCGCGTGGGCAGCGCCATGGCGGCCGAGCTCGGCACCATGCAGGTGACCGAGCAGATCGACGCCCTGGAGTGCCTGGCGACGGACCCCGTCCACTTCCTCTTCGTGCCGCGCCTCCTGGCCTCGGCCATCATGCTGCCCCTCCTCACGGCCCTCAGCATCTACGTGGGCTTCTGGGGCGGCTACTTCCTGCTCGTGGGCGTGGAAGGCCAGAGCGCCTTCGTCTACAGCAACGAGTTCTACAAGATGCTCGCCGCCCGCGACGTGAACATCGCCCTCACCAAGGCCTTCGTCTTCGGCATCATCATCGCGCTCGTGGGCTGCTGGCGGGGGTACCGCACCCGCGGAGGCGCCGAGGGCGTGGGCAACGCGCCCACCAGCAGCGTGGTGACCAGCAGCCTGTGGATCCTGATCGCCGACTTCTTCCTCACCAAGCTCCTGCTGGTCTAGCCCATGGCCGTCATCGACGTCGTCAACATCTCCAAGGCCTTCGGCCCCAAGGTCGTGCTCTCCGACGTGAACCTCGCCGTGGAGGAGGGCGAGAGCCTGGTCGTGCTCGGCGGGAGCGGCACGGGCAAGACCGTGCTGCTGCGCACCATCCTGGGCCTGCTGGCGCCCGACCGCGGCCACGTGGCGGTGGGAGGCAAGATCATCCACCAGCTCGGGCGCGAGGAGCTCTTCCAGGTCCGCAAGGATATCGGCATGTGCTTCCAGATGGCCGCGCTCTTCGACTCCATGAACGTCTTCGAGAACGTGGCCTTCAGCCTGCGCCGCCACACCACCATGGACGAGGCCGGCATCCGGGACCGGGTGGAGGAGTGCCTCGCCCTCGTGGGCATGCGCGGCACGGAGCACCTGACGCCCGCGGAGCTCTCCGGCGGCATGAAGCGCCGCGTGGGCTTCGCCCGCGCCATCGCCCTGAAGCCGCGGATCCTCCTCTTCGACGAGCCCACCACGGGCCTGGACCCCGTCATGACCGACGTGATCGGGCGGGTGATCCTGGACCTCAAGGCCGAGCTGGGCGTCACCACGATCACCATCACCCACGACCTGAAGCTCGCCTTCGAGATTTCCGACCGCATCGCCCTGCTCTTCCGCGGCGCGTGCATCGCCTGCGAGCGCCCGGAAGCCTTCCGGGTGAACCCCGACCCCGTCGTCCAGCAGTTCCTGCGGGGCGATGCGGACGGCCCCTTCCTCCAGGATCCTCCTCCGCCCAAGCGCGCCCTGGAGCGCAAGACCGCCCACCACCTGGAAATCGTCTAGAGACCGGATGCGCCCATGAAGCTCGAAACCAAAGTCGGCGTCTTTTTCGTGGGAACCCTCGCGGTTCTCGGCCTCCTCATCATCCGCACCGAGAAGCTCGTCCTGTTCGGCAAGGACGACCGGAAGGTCTACCGCACGGAATTCGCCCAGGTGGCGGGCCTGTCCAAGCAGGGCAAGGTGCGCATCGCGGGCGTGGAGGTGGGCGAGGTCACCGAGATCCGCCTCCAGGGCGGCAAGGCCCTCGTGCTCCTGAGCCTGAAGGAGGACGTCTCCGTGGCCAAGGACGCCACCGCCTCCCTCAGCAGCATCGGCATCCTCGGCGAGAAGTACATCGAGCTGGACCCCGGCCACACGGAGGCCGGCCTCCTGCCCCAGGATCAGCCGATCCGCAGCAAGTCCGGCGTGAGCCTCGACAACCTCATGGAGACCCTCGCCTCCATCGGCCAGGACGTGAAGGGCATCACCGGCGCCCTGAACAAGTCCATCGGCGGCGAGGAGGGCCGCGAGAAGCTCGACGAGATCGTGGACAACATCCGCGTGCTCACCGCCGAGTTCCGCACCATGGCCCAGGAGAACCACGGGGCCATCAACCGCACCATGGCCAACGCCGAAGCCATCAGCGGCGAGCTGCGCGACCGCCTGCCGCGCCTCGCCCAGCAGCTCGAGGACCTGGCGAAGAACCTGAACCAGACGGTGGACGAGAGCCGCCCCGAGCTGAAGGGCCTGATGACGGACGTGCGCAAGCTCGCCCAGAACTTCCAGGGCACCTCCGAGAACCTGAAGGCCATCACCCAGAAGATCAACAACGGCGAGGGCACCATCGGCAAGCTGCTCACGGACGACGCCACGGTGCAGAAGATCAACACCGCGGTGGACAACGTGAACGCCATGCTCGGCGGCTTCAAGAACATGGAGCTGCGCCTCGACATGAACGCCGCCCGCTGGACCAAGCGCGACGACTCCCGCGTGTCCCTGGGCCTCGAGATCGCCCCGCGCCACGACTACTGGTATTCCGTGGAGGTCAGCAGCACGCCGGACGGCAAGATCAGCGACCAGACCGTCACCCGCATGGACCCCGTCACGGGACTGCCCACGGGCCTCATCGACCGCACGCGCACCGTGAAGGTTGAGCAGGCCATGACCCTTGGCGCGGCCTTCAACAAGCGCCTGGGCGAGCACCTCGTCCTCTCGGCGGGCCTCGTGGAGGGCAAGGGGGGCGCCGGCGCGGAACTGCGCTTCCTGGACGACCGCTTCCGCTTCGGCGTGCTGGGCTACGACTTCAGCAAGCGCGACGACAAGCCGAACCCCCGCTTCCGCGCCACCACCAGCTTCCAGATCTGGAAGGGCCTCTACGGCCAGGTGGGCGTGCAGGACATCGCCAACAAGGAGCTGCGCACCTTCTTCTTCGGCGGCGGCCTCCGCTGGAAGGACGATGACCTCAAGAAGCTCGTGGGCCTAGCCGCCGGGGGTGCCAAGTGATACCTCGTCTGCGCGCCCACCGACGCCGCCCCTGACCATGCCGGTTTCTCTGCCCCCTGAGCCGAGCCCCGCCTTCTTCCTGGCGGTGCGGCGCGGCGTCCCCCTCGTCCTGGCCCTGACGGCCCTGGGTGCGGCCCTGGCCTTCCCGGGCCTCCGAGGCTGGACGCTGGTGGCTGCGGTGGGGCTCTTCGCCGAGCTCCTCCCCACCTTCCGCCGGGGCGAGGCCCACCTCCGCACCCGCAGCCAGACGATCCGCTGGGATGGCGGCTGGGTGGTCGCCCTCCGCCCCCTGTTCCGTCCCCTGGGGCTGGACCGCGCCTGGGTGCTCTCCTTCTGCGCCTGGAACAACCGGCGCGTTCGGGAGGCCTTCGCGGGCCGTCCCGCGCGGAAGGCCCTCGTGCTGCTGCCCCATTGCATCCAGATGGCCAGCTGCAGGGCCGGAATCCTGGAGGAGATCGGCGCCTGCCACCGCTGCGGGCTCTGCCCCGTGGGTGACGTGCTGGATGCTCAGCTCGCCCGCCACTGGGACGTCTGCCTGGCCAACCGCAGCCACAAGATCTACCGCCGCGCGCGGGACTTCGCGCCGGACCTCGTGGTGGCCGTGAGCTGTCCCGACCGCCTGTTGAAGGGCCTGACGCGCATGCGCGAGGTGCCCGCCTACGCCATCCCCCTGGAACTCCCCCACGGCTGGTGCGTGGACACGCGCTTCCACGTGCCCCACCTGGCCGCCGCGATGGAGGCCCTGGTGGCGCCCCGGGAGGACCGCATCCTCCCCCTGGACCGGACGGGCATCGCATGAGCACCGGATTCCCCCTGCGCCGTGCCTTCGAGCGCCTCCTCGGCCCCAAGGCCATGGCCTACCTGCTGCACCTGCGCCCGGCGGAGTGGCCCGTGATGACGGCCCACTTCCTCCTGGGCACCCTGCTGGCCTCGGGCTGGGGCACCTTCACCCGCCACCCGGGCACCACGCTGCTGGGCTGGTTCGTGTTCGTGATCCTGATGAACGGCGGCACGCTGGCCATCAACAGCGCCTTTGACCGGGACGAGGGCGACGTGGGCTACCTGAAGGCCCCGCCCAGGCCCCCGCGCCACCTCCTGGCCTTCAGCGCGGCACTGCTGGGGCTCTCGCTCCTGCTGGGCTTCCTGCTGCCCCCGGTCTTCGCCTGGAGCAATGCCGCCTGCGTGCTCATGAGCGTGCTCTACTCCGTGCCCCCGGTGCGCCTGAAGGCCCGGGCGGGATGGGACCTCCTCATCAACTGCCTGGGCTTCGGCCTGCTCACGCCCCTGGCGGGCTGGGGCCTAGGGGGCGCGCCCGCAAGCCCGGCCTTCCGCAGCGTGATCCTCGGCTTCGCCTTCCTCTTCGGCGCCCTCTACCCCCTCACCCAGATCTACCAGGTGGAGGAGGACCGGGCCCGGGGCGACCGCACCCTGGTGCTGATGCTCGGGGAGGGCCCGAGCCTGGGCCTCGCCACGGGACTCGCGCTGGTGGCCCACCTCTGGTTCGCCTGGGCCCTTGCGCAGCAGGGGCGCCTGCTGCCCTTCCTGCTGCCCAGCCTCGCGGCCTGGATGGCCGTGCTGCTGCCCTGGTGGGCGCGCTGGCGGCGCTGGACGCCCGCCCGGCACGAGCGGGGCATGTACCATGCCCTGGCGGCGTGGGCGGTGACGGACTTCAGCCTGCTCGCCCTGCTGTGGCCCCGCTGACATGCACGGCCTGATCCCGCCGCAGGTGGAGCCCCCCTTCCCCCTCCGCTGGGGTTTCAGCACCCGGCACACCGATCCCGCCCTCCTGCCCCCGCGCCGCCTGCAGCAGGTGCACGGCTGCGAGGTGGTGGAGGCCGATCCCTTCGCGCTCGATGCGGTGGAGGCGGACGGCCTCTGGACCCTGGAGCGGGGCCTCCCCCTCGGCGTGCGCACCGCGGACTGCGTGCCCATCCTGCTGGCGGGCCTCTGCGCGCAAGGGCCCTGGATCGCCGCGCTGCACGCGGGATGGCGCGGCGCGGTGGGCGGCATCCTGCGCCGCGCCGTGGCGCGCTTCGCGGAACTGGACGGCCACCCCGGCACGCTGGCCTACGCCTTCGGCCCCTGCATCCAGGCCTGCCACTTCGAGGTGGGGCCCGAGGTGGTGGACGCCGCGCGCCGCGACCCCGCCTGGCGGGAGGAGCTGGCCACATCGGGGCCGGCGGGGCGCCCCCACCTGGACCTGCACGGCCTGCTGCGCGCCCAGGCCCAGGATCTCGGGCTCGACCCGGCCAAGGACGGCAGCGTGGCGAGGTGCACCGTCTGCGAACCCGACGTCTTCTTCAGCTACCGCTGCGGCGAGCGCACGGGCCGGCAATGGGGCGTGATCGAGCGCCTTTGAACCCGGATGATGCGGTTCCGGCCAGCCTCCCTCGGTAGAGGGAGGCGTGGAGCGTGTCCGGGCCAGACCGTCCCGGGGACGGAGCTGGTCCGGATCGCGCGCCGGAAGCGCTCGGATGCACGGCGCCCGGCAGGGACGGGGCATCCCCAATTGCAACACCGGGGGTGAACCGATGCATCAGGCCCGAAGGCAAAGTCTGGGTTGAGCGGCGGGTACACTGGGAGCGTGATGCACGACGCCCCGCTTCCCCTCGACCAGATCCTGCGCGACACGCGCCTGCGCCCCCTGGCGGACAAGGTGCTTTCGGGCGGACGCCTGGACTTCAACGAGGGCCTGCTGCTCTACGAGACGCCGGACCTGACGGGGCTCGGCGCCATCGCCCACCGCCTGCGCCTGGCGCGGCACGGCCGCAAGACCTTCTTCGTGTCGAGCCGGCGCCTGAGCTACACCAACGTGTGCCACACCCGCTGCCAGTTCTGCGCCTTCCAGGCGCGCCCGGGCGACCCGAGGGCCTATGCCCTTCTGCCGGAGGACGTGGTGCGGGAGCTGGAGAAGCCCGAGAACGCGGGGGTGCGCGAGCTGCACATGACCAGCGGCCACAATCCCGAGCTGAAGGTGGAGTATTTCGAGGCCCTCTTCCGGGCCGTGAAGGCGCGCTTCCCGGAGATCCACCTGAAGGTCTTCACCATGATGGAGCTGGACTTCTACGCCCGGGTCAGCGGGCTCAGCGTGGAGGCCTTCCTGGACCGCTGCCTGGCCGCGGGCCTGGAGAGCTGCCCGGGCGGGGGCGCGGAGATCTTCGACGAGGAGATCCGCCGCCAGATCTGCGTGGGCAAGAAGGACGCCCGCACCTGGCTGGAGGTCGCAGCCCTCTGCCACCGGAAGGGCGTGCCCACCAACGCCACCATGCTCTACGGCCACATCGAGGAGCCCCGCCACCGGGTGGACCACCTGCTGCGGCTCCGGGAACTCCAGGACCGCTCCCTGGCGGCGGGCCACCAGGGCTTCCTCGCCTACATCCCCCTGGCCTACCAGAACGAGGACAACGACCTGAGCCGCAGCCGCGCCATCCCGCCCGCCACCGGCGCGGACGACCTGCGCGAGATCGCCGTGGCGCGCCTCCTGCTCGACAACATCCCCCACATCAAGGCGTACTGGGTGATGATCACGCCCGGCCTCGCCCAGATCGCGCAGAACTACGGGGCGGACGACCTGGACGGCACCATCGTCGCCGAGGAGATCGCCCACACCGCCGGTGCCAGGACGCCCCAGGGGCTTCCGAAGGCCGAGCTCCAGCGCCTCGTGCGGGAAGCCGGCTTCATCCCCGTGGAGCGCGACAACCTGTACCACGAGATCGGGTGAGGATTCAGGCCATGGAGACCAAGAAGGAGCTCCGGAAGCGCTTCCGCGCCCTGCGCGACGGCCTCGCCCCCGGACAGCGGGAGGCCTGGTCCCGCGCGGTGTGCGACCACGTGGCCGCCTACGCCACGAGCCGCCACATTCGGCGCATCGGCGCCTTCTGGCCCCTGGGCTCTGAGCTGGACCTGCGCCCCCTCGTCGCGGGCCACCCGGACTGGATCTTCCTCTTCCCACGGGTGAGCTCCACCGAGCCCCCCCGCTTGGTGTGGGGGCCCGAACCCCTGGAGCCGGGCCCCTGGGGCCTCATGGAGCCGGCCTTCGCCCAGGCCCTCCTGCCGCCGGTGCAGCTCCTCCTGGTGCCGGGCCTCGCCTTCGACGAGGCCGGCTACCGCCTGGGCTACGGGAAGGGCTTCTACGACGCCCTGATGGACCGCCTTCCGGAAGACGTGGTGACCCTGGCCGTGGGCTTCGCGTGCCAGCGCTGCCCGCGCCTGCCCCTCTCGCCCCACGACCTGTCGGTCCAGGGCCTCTGCACGGAGCATGGCCTCGCCTGGTTCGACGGGCGGGCGTAGGCCCGTCAGCTCAGCTTCAGGATCTCCGTGCCGCCGGGATAGTCCTCGGAGGGCGCCTCGCGCATCTTCTGGAGCACCTGCACGAGGCCCCGGATGCGGTCGACCATGTCCTCGATCTTCCGGAGCTTGGGCTCCTCGGGGAACTTGCGCTGGAGCAGCTCCACCTGCATGGAGATCACCGCCAGGGGGTTGTTGATCTCGTGCTTCAGGCTGCCCGCCATGCGGCGCAGGGCATCCAGGCGCTCCGCGGCCCGGGCCCGCTCCTGGAGTTCCGCGTGCCCCTTCAGGACCTGGAGGCGGTGGTGGAGGGTCTCCCAGCGGAAGCCCTCGGGCAGCCAGTCCGTGGCGCCCGCCGCCAGAAGGCTGGGGCACAGGTCCTCGGAGGCGCGCACCACCAGGATGGGAGAGGTGCTGAAGGAGGGGTGCCGCCGGTAGGCCTGGATGCACGCCACGGGCTGCGGAACGCTCAGGGCGTCCACCACGACGTAGCGGAAGGCGGGCAGCGGCGGCAGGGGCGGCTCGGCCTCCAGGGGGAAGATGCCGAGCTGGTCGGCCTCCGCCACGCTGCGGAAGAGGTCCAGCAGCTCGTAGTCCTCCGCCACCAGTCCCAGGAGCGGGAGCGGGGGAGGCTCCGGAAGGGCGTCCAGTCCCCGTGGGAAGACAAGGCTCAGCACCTGCTCGCTCCAGCGCCAGAGGACGCCGCTGTCCTGGAGGGCGTGCAGGGTCCAGGGGGTGGGCACCGGCGCGTGGACACCCAGGGGGAAGGACAGCTTCAGCACCCAGGCGCCGCCGTCCTCCTCCCAGGCCCCCTTCACCACGGCCCCTTCGGCCAGGCCCAGGAAGAGGGGCTCCACCAGTCCCAGGACCGCCTGGACACCCAGGGGCCCCGCCAGCCACAACTGGCCGGAGGGCGCCGGCTGAAGCTCCAGCGAGGCCCGGCAGACCCCCAGGAGGCTCGTCCAGGCGGGGAACACCGCATCCTGGAAGGCCTCCAGGGTGGCCTGGGCGGCCCGCTCCCGGGGCGCCTCGAGGATCACCTCCTGGTGGGCCGCGTCCACCAGATAGGCCAGGCGCTCCACCTGGTGACGCAGGAGGTCCGCATGGAAGTCCTGCGCCCGCGCCCCGTAGGCCTGAAGCCAGCGCAGACAGCCGTCCATCTCGCCCAGAAGCTCTCCGGAGCGCTCCGTGAGGCGTTCGTTGAGGGTCTTCAGGCGCAGGAGCTCGCCCTGGACCTGGGCCTGCCCCAGGGCCCTCCCCGCGAGGCGCCCGAACTGGAGGAGCAGCGCCGCCTGGCGGACGAAGGCCTGGAAGAGGGCGAGGTCGAAGCGGGTGAATGGACGCCCCTCCGCCGCGCGGTCCAGGTAGACCAGGCCCGCCAGCTGGCCGTCGAGCTCCATGGGGGCACAGATCAGCGCGCCCCGGTGCAGCTCCAGCAGGCTGCTCCCCCCGAAGCGCGGATCCGCCAGGGGCGCGTTGGACAGGACGCCCGTGCGCTCCTCAAGCACATAGTCCATCACGCTCCGGCTGAGGCCGCGGCAGTCCTCCACGTCCCCGATGCGATGGGCCGTGGTGCGGGTGTCATCCGCCCCGAGCAGCACCACGAAGCCGCGCTCCGCGTGGAGCAGGCGCAGGGCCTCCTCCAGGAGCACCTGGACCGTGCCCGCGCCGAGGCCTTCGCGCAGGAGAGCCTCGGTGCTGCGCTGGAGCAGCTCCAGCCCCAGGAAGAGGGCCCGGGAGTGCCGAGGCGCGGCCTGGACCTCCTGGAACAGGTCCCCCACGCGCTCGATGAAGCAGGCGCCATCCAGCCCCGGGAAGCCCACCGTGTAGCGGGCCACCCACTCGCCAAGGCGCAGCTCGTCCCCGTCCTGGAGACGCCCCCCATGGGGATGGCCCACGGGCAGACCGTTCAGGAAGGTGCCGTTCCGGCTCTCCAGGTCGCGCAGCCACCACGCGCCGGCCTCGTCCGCCAGAACCCCCGCGTGGCGGGCGGAGCCGCTGGGGTGCGCAAGAAGCGGCACCGCCCCACC
>CAXYVC010000069.1:0-13916 GCA_964292295.1 uncultured bacterium | reverse complement strand
CGGCATCGTGCACGTCACCGCCAAGGACAAGGGCACGGGCAAGGACGCCAGCATCTCGCTCACGGGCACCACGGGCCTGAGCAAGGATGAGATCGACGCGAAGGTGAAGGAGGCCGAGGCCCACCAGGCGGACGACGAGAAGCGCAAGGCGCTGCTCGAGGACAAGAACCACCTGGACCAGTCCATCTACCAGCTGGAGAAGCTCCTGAAGGAGAACGGCGACAAGGTGCCCGAGGCCGACCGCACCGAGCTGGAGGCGGCCATCGCCGAGGGCAAGGAGGCCCTGAACAGCCTGGACGGCGAGCGCATCAAGAAGGCCCTGGAGAAACTGCAGCAGAGCAGCCACAAGATGGCCGAGCACCTCTACAAGCAGG
Organism: uncultured bacterium; assembly: GCA_964292295.1. Taxonomy (GTDB): domain Bacteria; phylum Acidobacteriota; class Holophagae; order Holophagales; family Holophagaceae; genus CAXYVC01. The sequence continues at coordinate 13,542 of CAXYVC010000069.1, read as the reverse complement.
AAACCCCCGCCCCCGAGGGCGCCCCGGCGCCCGGCGGCGAATCCAAGAAGAAGGACGACGACGTGATCGACGCCGAGGTCGTGAACTGAAGCGTCTTCCAGGAAAAGGGCCGGGCTCCCGGGCCCGCCCCTTTTCCTGGGCGTTCAAAACCTTAGTCGAATGCGCGCAGAAATGTGCTAGCGTGTGGCCATGGCCTCTCCCGACTACTACAAGACCCTGGGCGTCCCGCGGGGCGCCTCGGAGGAGGAGATCAAGAAGGCGTACCGGAAGCTGGCCCGGAAGTACCACCCGGACCTGAATCCCGGCAACCGGGACGCGGAGGCACGCTTCAAGGAGCTCTCGGAGGCCAACGAGGTGCTCTCGGATCCCGAGAAACGCCGCAACTACGACACCTACGGGGATCCCGCGGGGCCGGGGGCTCAAGGAGGGGGCGGCTTCGACTTCGGTTCCGCCTTCGAAGGCTTCGGCGGCTTCGGGGATTTCTTCCAGGGCTTCCGCGGCGGGGGTGCCCCGGCGCGGCGCGGGCCCGTGCCCGGCGAGGACACCCAGCACCTGGTGCGGATCAGCTTCAAGGACGCCTTCCAGGGCACCCGGCTGAGTCTGAACCTCCAGCGCACCGAGACCTGCCGGGCCTGCGCGGGCAGCGGCGAGGCCGTGGGCGCCCAGCGCAGCTCCTGTCCGGCCTGCCAGGGGCGCGGCTTCCAGGAGCAGGGCTTCGGCATCTTCAAGAGCCGCATCCCCTGCGAGGCCTGCGGCGGCACGGGGCGCCGGGCGCCCGCCTGCCCGGAGTGCGAGGGGCGGGGCCGCAACCCCAGGCGGGAGGCCGTCACCGTGAACATCCCGCCGGGGGTGGAGGACGGCACCCGCCTGCGCGTGGCGGGCAAGGGCGAGGCGGGGCGCCGCGGCGGTGGCCCCGGGGACCTCTTCCTGCAGATCCAGGTGGAGCCCGACCGCCGCTTCGAGCGGCGGGGGGCGAACCTCTATCTCAAGCTGCCCGTGAGCTTCACGGAGGCGGCCCTGGGTACCAAGGTGGAGGTGCCCACGCCCGATGGCAGCACGACCATCCGCATCCCTCCCGGCACCCAGGGGGGCAGCAAGCTGCGCATCAAGGGCCAGGGCATGCCCCTGCCCAGGTCGAAGGACCAGCGGGGGGACCTCTTCGCGGAGGTCCAGGTGGTGACGCCCCAGATCCAGGACGAGCGCAGCAAGGAGCTGCTGCGGGAGCTGGGGGAGCTGAACGACCACGGCATCCGCGAGCAGGCCTGGAGGTGAGTCATGCGGCGTGATCCCAAGCGCGGGGCCTACATGATCGGTGTGGTGGCCACCCGCTACGAGATCCATCCCCAGACCCTCCGCCTCTACGAGCGGGAGGGCCTGTTGTGCCCCTCCCGCACCGAGGGGAAGACCCGCCTCTACAGCAACGAGGACCTGGAGCGGCTGGAGTTCATCCTGAGCCTCACCCGGGACCTGGGCGTGAACCTGGCGGGGGTCGAGGTGGTGCTGGGCCTTCGGGACCGCCTGGAGCAGATGCAGCGGGAGAGCCGCCGCCTCCTGGACGCCTACGAGGCGCGCATGCGCGCCGCGGGCCTGGAGCCGGAAGTGCCGGCCTTCCCTGATGGGGCAAACCCCACCGGCCTGGTCAAGCTGCCCCCCCAGGGTCTCCGGAAGCGTTGACGCCGCTGCCGGCTTGCTATGCTGTTCCCTTCCATCAGGTGACACGTGCCGCAGCGGCATCTTGAAGAGCGGAGCCTCGACAAGTACTTCGACTCCATCCGTGACCTCCCGCTCCTGACGGCGGAGGAGGAGCGCGTGTACGGCCGCCTGTGGCAGCGGGACCGCAATCCCGAGGGGCTGCGGATGCTCGTGGAGGGCAACCTGCGCTTCGTGGTGAAGGAGGCGCGCAAGTTCCAGGGCATGGGGCTCGACCTGCTCGACCTCATCAGCGAGGGCAACCTCGGCCTCATCGAGGCGGCCAAGCGCTTCGATCCGGAGCGGGAGAACAAGTTCCTCACCTATGCCTCGTGGTGGGTGCGCCAGGCCATCTTCCACGCCCTGGCCGAGCACGGCAGCAAGATCCGCCTGCCCCAGAAGGTGGCCGGGCGCCTCGTGCAGATGAACCGCGTGATGCACCGCCTGGCGCAGGACCTGGGCCGCATGCCCAACGCGGCGGAGATCGTGGCGGCGGCCCCCCAGTTCACGGAGGAGGAGGTGGAGCGCCTCCAGCTCCTGCAGCAGACCACCAACACCGTGAGCACCGAGCAGGGCGTGGGGGATTCCGAACTCACCCTGGGGGACAGCCTGGAGCAGGACATCGAGCCCAGCGCCCTGGAGACCATGGACCAGGCGAGCTTCCTGGACCAGGTGCGCCTCAGCCTGGACATGCTGTCCGAGAAGGAGCGCCGCATCATCACGCTGCACTTCGGCCTGAACGGGGCCGAGGCGATGACGCTGGAGTGCATCGGCAAGAGCTTCGACCCGCCCATCAGCCGGGAGCGGGTGCGGCAGATCGAGGAGCGCGCCTTCCAGAAGATCCGGGAGCGCCGGCGGGTCCTGCTGGGCTCCTTCCTGGGCGGGGCGGTGCGGTGAGGGGGCGCCCGGGCTGTCCCCGCTGCGGCGGCAGCGGCTACGTGGTGGATCCGGATCCGGAGCGCCCGGTGGTGCCCTGCGAGTGCCTGAAGAGCCCCGGTGCGGACGCCGCGGGGCTGGAGCTCCCTGCCCGATACCGGGACGTGACCCTCGAGGCCTTCTGGAAGTGGTGGAAGGTGCAGCACCCGGAGGAGCGCCTGGCCCAGCGCATGGGCGAGGCCATGGCCCTGGTGGGGAGCGCCATGGCCCGGGATGCCCTGCCCGACGGTCTGGCGGGCAAGCTGGAATACCTGCTGCACAAGTGCGGTGCCCAGGGCACGCCCGCCGAGCCCGCGTGGAAGACCCTGCGTCCCGCCCAGGAGCCGGAGGGCCTCAGCCAGCTCCAGGCCTGGGCCAAGGGGGGGCGCGAGGGCGTGGACCACTGGTGGATCAGCGGCCCCGCCAGCAGCGGCCGCAGCAGCCTGGCCGCCGCGGCGCTCCGGGCCTGGTGCGAGGCCTCCGGGCGCACGGGCCGCTTCGTGTCCGTGCGCACCCTGAGCCACCGCATCCAGGACGTGTACCACGACGTGATCAGCTACCGGAACAAGGGCTTCGAGAGCGAGCGGGACATCGTGGAGCCCCTGATGGACATTCCCTGTCTGGTCCTGGACGACCTGGACCTGGCCGTGTCGGACAGCCGCGTGCTGCGCTCCCTGGGCAGCCTCCTGGACCGCCGCTACGACGAGAAACTTCCCACACTTCTCACGGGCCGCGCCTTCGTGAACCCGGAGCGCCTGGCCGGCACCCCCCTCGAGGAGCTGGTGAAGGGCCAGGAGCGCAACCCCGTCTTCCGCCTCTTCCTGGACGACCCGAGCATGGTGCGCCGCCTGGCGCGGGCCTCGGGCGTGAACCTGCGCCCCGCGCTGGAGCGCCTGCTCGAGAGCACCCAGGGCTGAGATGAAGCGCCTTCTCCGGGCCCTCCTGCTCCTGCAGCTGCGCCGGCCGAAGGGCCTCTGGGTGGCCCTGGCGGTTGCGACGCTCCTGCTGGGGCTCGGCGTGCGGCGGGTGGAGCGGCGCCTGGACCTCATGAGCCTGCTGCCCACGGAACACCCGGTGGTGAAGGCGAGCCTGGAGGCCGGCGTGGGCCGCCAGGAGCTGCTGTGGCTGGCCGCGGAGGGAACGTCCGGCGACCTGGAGGCGCGCCGCGCCTGGGCTGAAGCGCTGGTGGGCCGCCTCCTGGAGGGCGATGGCGTGCCCCTGAACGGCCTGGGCGCGGAGGGACGTCTGGCCTCGCCGGTGCCCCTGCCCGGCCCCAAGGGCGCGGCCCTGTGGCCGCCCCTGCTGGCAGCGGGGAGCCTCGTGGAGGGGGACGCCGCCGTGGGCCGCCTCGTCACCGAGCAGTTCTACGCCCTGGCGCCCGCCCTGCTGGGGGAGCGCCTCGCGCCCCTGCGGGATCCCGCCGAGCTGCGCCGTCGCCTGGGTGAGACGGCCCGGGACCCCGCGAGCCCGGACCCCGTGCGGGCGCGGAGCGCCCAGATGGATCCCCTTCGGCCCCGGGACCTGCTGCCCGAAGGGGACCCCGGCGTGGCCCGGGCCACCGCCGGCGCGAAGGCATTCCCGCTGCGCTTCCGGAGCGGCTACCTGGAGACCCGGGACAGCCGCTTCGTGCTGCTGCCCCTCGTGGTGGACTTCCCCAGCGGGGATGGCGCCGCCACGGCCCGGCTCCTGGCCTGGCTGGGCGAGGGGGCCGGTGGGCCGCTGCCCGCCCGGGCCTCCCGGGGACGCGTGCTGGCCGCGCTGGCCCCCCGGGAGGGCCGCGCCTTCGCCCTCCAGGCCACGGGCGCCCACGCCATCGCCTACTGGGAGAGCCAGCGCCTGGGCCGCGAGGTGGTGCTGAGCCTCGCCTTCAGCTTCGTGCTCATCGGCCTGGTCTACTGGGTGGGCTTCCGGACCCTCGCGGGCTACGGTTTCGTGGTGCTTCCGCTGCTCCTGGGCATGCTCTGGGCCCTGGGGCTGGTGGGCTGGTCCCTGGGGCGCCTGAACCTCATGGCTGCCGCCTTCGGCGCGGGGCTGCTGGGCGTGGGCGACGGCGTGGGCATCCTGCTCTTCAGCCGCTACCGGGACGAGCGCCAGTCGGGGCGCAGCAAGGCCCTGGCCCTGCGCGCAGCCCTGTTGGGCACGGGGCCGGGCGTGGTGGCGGGCGCCATGGCCACGGCGCTGGCCTTCCTGGCCTGCGCCTGGGCGCCCTTCCCAGGGTTCCGGGACCTGGGCTTCACCGCCGGGGTGGGCCTGCTGGCCTGCATGGCCTCCGCCTTCCTGCTGCTTCCGGCCCTGCTTCTGGCCTTCGACCGGGGCAGAGGCCCCTTTGCACCTCGTGCGCCGGCGGCGTCCGCGCCCCGCGCCCCGCGCTGGAAGCCCTGGGCGGCCCTGGCCCTGGTGCTGGTGGCTCTCGTTGGTGCGGTGCGCCTGCGCTGGGAGGAGGACCTGCGGCGCTTCCGCCAGGCCGGGAACCCGGCGCTGCTCCTCCAGGCGCGTCTCGGGGAGCGTCTGGGGGCCGGCCTCCAGCCCCTGGCCCTCCAGCTGCCCCTGGACGATCCCGCCCGGCTGCCCCAGGCCTGGAACCGCTGCGCGGCGGCCCTGCGCCGGGAGGGGCTGCCCCTCCCCCTCTGGGCCGAGAGCAGCCTGGCCCTGCGCGGCACCCTCGGCTCCGAGACCTGGGTGCGCCGTGTGCTCGATCTCGCCGCCGCCGAGGGGCTGGACCCCGTGGCCCTGGAACGCCCCCTCCAGGCCCTGCGCGCCTGCGCGGCGGAACCCGGCGCGCTGCCCCGCAGCCTGGAGGCCCTGCTGGGGGCGGCGCCGGGAGGCGGGCGCGTGTTCACGGTGCCCCTGCGCCTGCCCGAGGCCGCCCAGGACCGGGTGGAAGCCGAGGTGCAGGCCGCGGGAGGGCGCCTGGTGGGCACGCGCCCCCTCTTCCGGGCGGTGAAGGAGGTCGCGCGCCGCTCCCTTCTGGAGGTCGTGGGGCTCTCCGTCCTGGCGGTGGGTCTGGTGGTGGCCTGCTTCGGGCGCCGCCTGCGCTTCGGTCTTCTCGCCCTGGTGCCCCTCCTGGCCAGCCAGGCAGGGGTGCTGGGCAGCCTCGGGTGGAGCGGGGAGCCCCTCACCTTCCTGAGCCTCGGGGCCATCCCCATCGCCCTGGGGGTGGGCGTGGACGTGAGCATGAACCTGTTGCACCGCGCCCGCCTGGAGCCCGGCGCCGCGGCGAAGGTGGCCCGGGTGAACGCGGTGTGCGCGGGGACCACCCTCGCCGGCTTCGGCGGCCTCGTCTTCAGCGCCTACCGCCCCCTGCGGGGCCTCGGGCTGGCGGCCCTGGGCGGCACCGCGCTGGCCCTCCTCGCCACCCAGTGGCTCCTGCCCTGGATGGTGGCGCGCTGGCCCCTGCGGAAGGAGCGGCCATGAGCCTCGAGGCCCTGCTCGCGTCCCGCCTCATGCAAGGGCCCCTTCCCGCCGCGGAGGTGATGGCACTGGCGCTGTACCACCCGGAGCACGGCTACTACCGGCGCGCGGCGGGGCCCTGGGGCTTCGAGGGCAAGGACTACTACACGGCCCTGGACGTGGGGCCGCTGCTGGGGCAGGCGCTCGCGCGGCGCCTCGAGGCTGCCTGGGAGCGCCTGGGCCGGCCCGCGGTCTTCACGGTGCTGGAGCCCGGCGCGGGGCGGGGCTGGCTGGGGCGCGACCTGCTGGCGGCGGCGGAGGGCGCCTTCGCCTTGGCGCTGCGCTACGTCCACCGGGACGACAACCCCGCGGCCCGCGCGGCGGCGCGGGAGGCCCTGGGCCCCTGGCTGGCGGAGGGGCGCGCGCGCCTGGCGGCCGAGGGGGAACCCCTGGAACCCTTCCGGGGCGCGGTGGTGAGCAACGAGCTCTTCGACGCGCTGCCCGCCCAGCCCTGGCGCTGGACGGGGGAGGGCTGGGAGCGGGAGATGCTGGGGGCCACGGGGCCCTTCTGGGAGGCGGCGGATCCCGGCGAGGCCGGGGCCTGGTTCGAGGCCCAGGGCGGGGAGGGGCTGGAGCCCGGGGACGGCGCGCCCTGGGCGGCGGGCCTGCCCCGCCTTGTGGCGGACCTTGCCGCGCCCATGGAAGAAGGGCTCTTCCTGGCGGTGGACTACGGCGAACCTGCCGCCCGCCTGCTCGCCAAGGGGGCTGACCTGCGGCGCTACCGGGGGCACGCGGTGGACGGACGCTGGTGGGAGGAGCCCGGTGCCTGCGACCTCACCGCGGACGTGGACTTCACGCGCCTCGCGGGACTGCTGGAGGCGGCCGGCCTCCGCGCGGACCGGCTCCAGGGCCTGGGCCGCTGGATCCGCACCCACGCGCCCCTGGCGGCGTGGGAGGCGGCCTGGGCTTCCCTCCCGGAAGAGGAACGCCGCGCCCGCACCCGCAACCTGCTGGAGCTCACCCTGCCGGAGCGGATGGGCGACCGCTTCAAGGTGCTGGAGGCCTGGCGGGGCTGAGGCGTTTTTGGCTTGCAGCACAAGGGATGGGGTGGCATCCTGGAAGGCCTTGTCTTGGGCTCCCCAAGTGCGCTGATGCCGGCGCCGCCCAGGCCTCCCCAGCGAGGAAGCCATGTACGCAGTGATCCAGACCGGCGGGAAGCAGTACCGCGTGTCCGAGGGCGATATCGTCCGTGTCGAGCTCCTGGAAAAGGAGCCCAAGCAGCAGGTGGTCTTCGACCGCGTCCTGCTCGTCGACCGCGAGGGCGACGTGAAGGTGGGCCAGCCCACCGTGGCCGGCGCTACGGTCGAGGCCGAGGTCATCTGCCACGATCGCGCCAAGAAGGTGACGATCTTCAAGAAGAAGCGGACCACCACCTACCAGCGCACCCAGGGCCACCGCCAGGGGTACACCGAGGTCCGCATCAAGGGCATCAAGGCCTGATTCCCGATAACCCGAACGCGAGAGAGGTTCTGTCATGGCTCATAAGAAGGGCGTCGGTTCCAGCCGGAACGGCCGCGATTCCCAGTCCAAGCGTCTCGGCACCAAGGCTTTCGGCGGCCAGCTGGTCACCGCGGGCTCCATCATCGTCCGCCAGCGCGGCACCCGCTTCCATGCGGGCGTGAACGTGGGCATGGGCACGGACCACACCCTGTTCGCCACCGTGGCGGGCAAGGTGCGCTTCCAGGACAAGGGCCAGCACGGCCGCTTTGTCCACGTGGATCCCGTCGAGGCCTGATCCCGCACCACTCCTGCGAGCGCGCGCAGCCGTCTGGGCCAGCGCGCGCCCGCCTTTTGACGCGAGGGCCCCCCTCCCATGTTCCTGGATCACCTCACGCTGCACGTGGAAGCCGGCCATGGCGGGCCCGGCGCGTCGACCTTCCGGCGCGACAAGCAGACCGTCAAGGGCGGCCCCGACGGCGGCAATGGCGGGGCCGGCGGCTCCGTCTTCCTTCACGCCACGCGGGTGCTCAACACGCTGAACCCCTACCGGCACAAGCGCGAGTTCGCCGCGGGCCGGGGCATGCAGGGCGAGAGCGGCCTGAAGGACGGGCGCGCCGGCGAGGACGTGGTGCTGGAGGTGCCCCTGGGCACCCTGGTGAAGGATGCGCCCAGTGGCGAGGTGCTCGCGGAGCTGCTGGAGGACGGCCAGCGGGTCTGCGTGGCCCGGGGAGGCCGGGGCGGCCTCGGCAACAACGCCTTCAAGAGCAGCACCAACCGCACGCCCCGCCACGCCCAGCCCGGCGAGGAGGGCGAGATCCGCGAGCTGGAGCTGGAGCTGAAGCTCATTGCGGACGTGGGACTCGTGGGCTTCCCCAACGCGGGCAAGAGCACGCTGGTGAGCCGCGTGAGCGCCGCCCGGCCCAAGATCGCCGACTATCCCTTCACCACCCTGGAGCCCCAGCTCGGCGTGGTGGGGCTGGAGGACTTCGGTGCCGACGGCCGGGACGCCTTCGTGATCGCCGACATCCCAGGCCTCATCGAGGGAGCCGCCGGGGGGGCCGGTCTGGGCATCCAGTTCCTGCGCCACGTGGAACGCACGCGGATGCTGCTGCACCTGGTGGACCTGGCGGACCCCGTGCAGGAGCCGGAGCAGGCCGTGACGGTCATCGAGGGGGAGCTGAAGGCCTTCTCCCCCGTCCTTTTCGCCAAGCCCCGCTGGCTGGTGGGAACGAAGGCGGACGCCCTCCAGGACGAGGCCCGCCTGGCGCGCTTCGAGGCCCTCTGCCGGGACCGCGGGCAGGAGCCCATCCTCATCTCCGGCGTCACCGGCCAGGGCCTGAGGGACCTGGTCCTGCAGCTCGGGCGCGTGCTCCTGGAGGCCCCAAGGCCATGACGCGGCGGGTGGGGCTGCTCGGGGGGCGCTTCGATCCTCCCCACGCGGGGCACCTCCGCCTCGCGGAGCTTGCCCTGGAGGCGCTGGACCTGGACGAGCTCCGCCTCGTGCCCACGGCCGTGAGCCCCCACAAGGCCGCAGAGGACGGCGCCTCCGGCGAGGCGCGCCTGCGCCTGCTCGAAGCCTTCCTCGGCGCGGCGGGGGAGGGCCTTCGCAGGCGCTTCCGTATCGAACCCTGCGAGCTGCGGCGCGGGGGCACCAGCTACACCGTGGACACCCTGGAGGCGCTTGCCGCGCGGGAGCCCGACAGCGCCTGGGTCCTGGTGCTGGGTGGCGACCAGATGGCCGCCTTCCCGACCTGGCGGCGGGCGGCGCGCATCCTGGAGCTGGCCTCCCTCGCGGTGGCCCCCCGGCCGGGCTTCCCCGAAGAAGACATGCCCCCGGAGCTGGCCGCCCGCCTCCGGAACCGCTGGAGCGGTGCGCCGGGAGAAGTGCTGCGGCTGCCCTCCACGGGGCTGGACGCGGCCAGCCGGCATCTCCGGGCGGCCCTGGCCCGGGGGGAGACCCCGCAGGGGCTGGATCCTCAAGTCCGGGCTGCCATCGAACGAGAAAAACTGTACCGTCGGTACATGGAGCAGGAGCACGAATGACCCTAGATGCACGGCTGGCGGGTGTGGTGGAAGCCGCCCGCGGGAAGAAGGCCTTCCGGATCCGACTCATCGACGTGAGCGGCATCGCAAGCTTCACGGACACCTTCGCCTTCATGAGCGGAGGCTCGGACCGGCAGAACCGCGCCATCGCGGAGGCGGTCGAGGACACGCTGCGCCTCCAGGGGCATCGGCCCCTGAGCAGCGAGGGCGACCAGGCCGGCGCCTGGATCCTCCTGGACTACGGCGACCTGATCGTCCACGTCATGGACGAGGAGACCCGGCGCCACTACAACCTCGAGGGCCTGTGGAACCAGGGGCGCGAGCTGGAGCTTCCCCCCGAGCCGCCGCACCCCGCCGCCCAGTCCTAGCCACCCGGAGCTCCCGTCATGTCCCTTTCCCCATCCCAGCCCCACAGCGCCTTCGAGTCCATGGTGTCGCGCCTGCGCACCGCCGCGGAGCTCTACGGCCTGGAGGACGCCCTCTTCAAGGTCTTCGTCACCCCCATCCGCTCCATCGCCGTGAGCCTGCCCGTGCACATGGATGACGGCCGCTGGGAGATCTTCACGGGCTACCGCGTGCAGCACAACGTGGCCCGCGGCCCCGCGAAGGGCGGCATCCGCATGGACCTGGGCGTCACGCTGGACGAGATGAAGGCCGGCGCCGCCTGGAACACCTGGAAGTGCGCCGTGGTGGACGTGCCCTTCGGCGGCGCGAAGGGCGGCATCGTCTGCGACCCCTCCACCATGAGCATGAACGAGCTGGAGCGCCTGGTGCGGCGCTACACCGCGGAGATCATGGACGTGATCGGCCCCGACCGGGACGTGCCGGGCATCGACATGGGCACCAACAGCCAGACCATGGCCTGGATGATGGACACCTACTCCATGCACGCCCGCATGACGGCCCACGGCGTGGTCACGGGCAAGCCCATCGCCCTGGGCGGCAGCATGGGGCGCGTGGAGGCCACCGGCCGCGGCGTGCTTATCAGCGCCCGGGAGGCCATGCAGCGCCTGGGCAAGCCGCTGGCCGGCGCCTCGCTGGCGGTGCAGGGCTTCGGCAACGTGGGCAGCCAGAGTGCGCGCCTGCTGCACGAGGCCGGCGCCCGCATGGTGGCCGTGGGCGACCAGCGCGCCACCCTGCGCAACGACCGCGGCATTGACGTGCACGCGCTGCTGAAGCACGTGGCCGAGCACAAGACCATCGCCGGCTTCAAGGGCGCGGAGCCCATGGATCCCGCCGAGCTGCTCACCCTTCCCGTGGACGTCCTGGTGCCCGCGGCGACGGACAACGTGATCACCGAGGCCATCGCCCCGAAGGTGCGCGCCAAGGTGGTCGTGGAGGGCGCCAACGGTCCCACGAGCCCCGAGGCCGACCCCATCCTGCTCGCCAACGGCGTGCTGGTGGTGCCGGACATCCTGGCGAACGCCGGCGGCGTGACCGCGAGCTACTTCGAATGGGTGCAGAACCGTGCGGGCTTCTACTGGCGCGAGCGCGAGGTGAACGAGCGCCTGGTGGAATACATGACCCACGCCTTCCAGGCGGTCTTCGCCGCCACGGACAAGTACAAGACGAACCCCCGCATCGGCGCCTACCTCGTGGCCCTGGAGCGCGTGGCCCAGGCCATGCAGTACCGCGGCTTCTACGCCTAGGATCCCGCCTGCTGCTGGAAAGGGCCCCCGTTCTCCGGGGGCCCTTCTTCGTCAGAACACGCGCAGCAGGGCGACCCACCCGTTTACCTGGCGCAGGCCCGGCAGGTCGCTCTGGAGTCCCACGCCCAGGTCCACGCGCACGGTGGTGAAGCACCAGAAGCCCGGCAGGTCGCCTGCGAGGCCGAGCCCCGTGAACCCGTAGGTCTTCCGGTCGTCCAGGCTCCGGGCACGGGCGTGGTCCAGGCGCGCGGTGAGGCGCAGGCGGGGGCCCGTGGGCACCACGCAGCTGAGTTCGCCGTAACTCAGGCGGTCCGCGGCGATGGCGTTGCTGCGGATGCCCGGCACCCGCGCGGCGCCGCCCAGGCCGCCGACCTCGAGGGCCTTGAAGCGGTCGAAGCCGCCGCCCGCCTCGAAGCCGAGGCCCGCGCGCAGCCAGAAACCGCGGCCCAGCTCCAGGTCGTAGCCCGCGGCGCCGCCCCAGGCAGAGAAGCGTCCCTCGTCGGGGATGGCCTGGGGCGTGGCGGAGCTGCCGTAGGCGCCGTCCGGGCGCCGTCCCCGGCCCCCGAAGGCGTCCAGGCGCAGGCCGCGGCCCTGCCATCCCAGGGAGGCCTGCAGGAAGAGCGCGGCGCCCGAGGGGGGCAGCGCGAAGCCCGGCGTGCGCAGGTCCTTGTCGCGGGCCGTGGAGAAGCGCGTGTAGGTGGCCTCTCCCTCCAGTTCCGCGCGGAATCCGGCACCCAGGTCGCCGCCCAGGCTCGCGGCCAGGGCGCCCTCCTGGCGCGCCACGGCCTCCCGGTCCGCCAGGCGGCCGTTCCGGATGGGGCGCTCGTCGACGGGGAGCAGGAGCATGCGCGTGCGCATCCCCAGGTCCAGGGCGCCCAGGGCGCGCGGCGCCGCGAGGCTGGCCTGGGTGAAGACCACCGCGGTGAGGGCGGAGACCTGCACGCCCTTGTCGAAGGCGTTGCTGTCGAAGTAGGCGAGGCCCGCGGCGGGGAAGACGGGGATGGAAGCGCTCGGGTCCACCACGAGCACGCCCCCGATGCCGCGCCCGGAGCTCTTCAGGCGCGTCTCCACCGCGCGGCTGCCGTCCTTCTGCCGCGCCAGGTACCGCACGCCCTCCGGCGTCTGGCGCAGCATCGTGGCGCGGGAGCCGCGGGCCCGCTCCCGCGCGGCCTCGAAATCCGGCGCGTTGGGGCGGAAGGCGGTGTACGTGAAATCGCGCTGCACCTGGGTCACCCCGGAGGCCGTGACCCAGCGCTCGTGGGCACGCACCTCCACCACGTGCCAGAGCCCCGGGCCCACCTCGCCGTAGCGCAGCACGCGGCGCTCGCTCTTCACGGTTCCTGGCAGGCCGCTTCGGAAACTGGTCTCTCGCAGGACGCGGCCGCTGGCCTCGTCCACCGTCAGCTCGCCCTCGTACAGCAGCGGGTCGGCGTCCACGGGCGCGAAGCGCAGGAGCCGGGTTCCTGCCTGGCCGGGGCCTCCGTCCGTGTAGCGGTAGCGCTCCGTGAGGCCCAGGGCCACGGGAACGGCGATGCCCGCGCGGGCCTCCACGAGGGGGAGCTGCAGCCCTTCCGCGAGCTTGGCGCGCACGCCGTTGAAGCGCACCTCCTGCTGGAGCAGTTCCTCGGGCTCGCCGTTCCGTTCGAAGCTCCGGAAGCGGAAGCCCAGGTCCACCCCGGGCCCCTGGCGCCCCTGGATGTGCAGGTCCACGTCGAGCTGCGCCTCCAGGCTGTGCAGGGCCGCGCGGTCCCTGAGCTGGGTGGCGCGCATGCGGGCCAGGAGGCCCTGCACGTCGTAGGCGGCCTTCGCCGTGACGGCCACCTCGGTGCGTTCCTTCGGCAGCGGAGCGGGGCGCCAGGCACCCGCCTCGAAGCGCCAGCGCAGGCGTCGGCCATCGGCGTCGCGGAAGCCCAGGTCGCCCTGGCCGCCCTCCACCTCCGCGAAGCCGGGGGGGAGGGCCTGGGCCAGGGCCGCGAGGGGGCCTCCCGCGGGGGCCACCAGCCGCCCGCCATCCCCCAGCAGCACGCCCGCGAGGGGGCCGGGGTCGCTGCCGGGCCACAGGATCCAGGGCCTGCCCGGCATGCGTTCCTGGGCCTGGGCGAGGCGGGCGCGCCAGGTGGCCGGGTCCGGCCCCAGGTCCTCCGGCGCGAGGGCGGCGCCGTCCAGGGGGGCCCCGGCCGCGGGGGGGCCGGGGGCCGGGCCGTACCGCCGACCACTTAGCAGTCCCCTTTAGCCAGAAGATTCTCGCGGTACGGAGAGGCAATGACATATACCGACCTGTTACCACCAGTTTTATTCACAATTGATTTCAATTTTTGAATAATCAGTTAGACCTGGAAGTATCATATCTCTAATT
>CAXYVC010000068.1:0-13936 GCA_964292295.1 uncultured bacterium | reverse complement strand
TCTGGTTCAAAGACCCCTTCAGCGGGGTGGGAAGAACATACATGCACAATGCGGGCTCAGGGCGCCTTGGGGCCGCACCGGAAGGTGTGGGTGCACACCACCACGCCGTTCTCCTCCCGGCAGGTGGCCAGGGCATCGTAGGCCTTGAAGGAGAGGGAGCGCCGCTCCAGCTCCACGGGCACCTCGACGTTCCGGGAGCCGTCCCAGGCGTGCCGATGGCCCTCTTCCACGACCCGCAGGTAGTACGTCCGGGGGAGCTGCCGCGGCACGAACACCTGCCGGGTCTCCCCGGGTTTCAGCACCAGCCAGCCGCTGAAGTAGGCGGGCTCGGCGGCGTCCCCCTTCGGGCCGAACGCGTCGGATTCCTCCGGAACGTGCTGGAGGATGCGGATGGGGTTCGGGCACGTGTTCGTGAGCTGCAGGTAGAAGCCGCTGCGGGGCCCCCCCTCGGATTCCCGGAGGAGCTGGGAGAGGGCCACCAGCTCGAAGTAGGCGGCCGGCGGCGTGGGTGCGGGAGCATCCGGGCCCGGACCGAGGGCGAGCAGGAGGGCGAGGTGGGCGGAACAGGGCATGGGCGGTTCCCTCGAGGGTCGGCTTAGGGCTTCGCGGTGGCCTGGGCCAGGTACCGTTTCAGCAGCTCCACGACGGCTCTGGCATGGCGGATGGGCAGGATGACGAGGTGGTCCTCGCGCTCGGAGACCTCACCGGCGGTGTAGAAGGTGGTGACCGGGATCTGCCACTTCCGGGATTCCAAGGCGATGGCGTCGAGATCGCGCCAGGCGCCCGCGATGTATCTCTGCGAGGGCTTGAGATCCACCTCCGCGAGGGGGATGCGGAAGCGCTTCCGGTAGTTGCCCCCGGTCTGGTCCAGGACGAGGGTGCGGCCGTCGAAGGAGATCACCTCCCAACGGGCTCCATCCGGATCCTTGGGAAGAGCGAGGGCTCGCAGGGTTGCCAGCACTTCCTCGGGGCTGCGCGGGGTATGGATGGGGGAGGTGACCGGCGCGGCGGGTGCCGTTGGGGCGGAGGGCGCGGGGCCGCCCAGCACGAGCACGCCGGTGGTGGGGGCCTTGGCCGTCTTCAGGGCTGCCTGGCGCTGCTGCTCCTGGGCATAGGCCCGGGCGAGCTCCGCGGCCCTGGCCCGCTTGAGGGCCTCGAGGCGGGCCCTGGCCTTCCGTGCGCGTTCCAGCTCGGCCCTGCTCCTGGGGGCTTCCTGGACGTCCAGCGTCTTGCCCGGCTTGGGGGGCGTCTGGGGATGGAGGGGCAGGGCAAGGAGGAGCAGAAACAGGGGCTTCACGGGGCAGGCCTTCCGCAGGGTGGGCCCAGCATACGACGGGTGGGTCCACGGTCCCGGAGCCTCTTCACCGATAGCGCTGTTTCAACCACTTTTGAGGATCCTGCGGCTGGGCCTGGAGGCGCACCTCGAAGCCGAGGCGGGGGCCCTCCAGGGTGTCGCCGGCATTCCCGATCTGCTGGCCCGGGTGGACGGCGGCGCCCTTGGACACCTGGAAGGCGCGCAGGTGGGTGTAGAGGGTAAAGTAGCCGCCGCCGTGATCGAGGATGACCATGGGGCCGTAGCTCTGGTACGACTCGGCGAAGACCACCCGCCCCTCGGCCACCGCGTGCACGGGCGCGCCCCCGTCGGTGGCGACGAGCACGCCGCTCTGGACGGTCTTCGTGCGGAAGCGGGGGTGCAGGTGCTCGCCGAAGCCCTGGGCGAGGCTGCCTTCCACGGGGCGCGGGAGCTGGCCCCGGAGGGAGGCGAAGCTTGTGCGGGCCTCGAAGGCGTCAGGGCGCGCCTTGCCCAGCAGGCCCGCGAGCATGCGCTCCAGCTGGAGGGCCTCCTCCGCCAGCTCGGACTGCACCGCCTTCTGGCGGCTCTCGTCCTGGCGCAGTCCGTCCAGGAAGCCCTGGAGGCGTTCCTCGCTCAGGCGCAGCGTGGCCTGGAGCTGGGCGGCCTCCCGCTCCTCCTGGGCCAGGCGCTGGAGGGCCGCCTGGAGCTCCTGCTCCCGCAGGGCGAGGTCGCGCTGGAGTGACTGCACCTGGTCGAGGCGCCGGCGCTGGCGCTGGCGCCAGTAGGCTAGGTAGCGCCCCTTCACCAGGAAGTCCTGGAAGTCGGTGAGGCTGGGAAAGAAACCCAGGCCCCCCCAGGGGCCGAGGGCCTGCATCCAGCGCACCTGCCGGCGCACCTCGGCGCGGAGCTGGGCGATGCGCTGGTGGATGTCCTGCTTGCGCTGGGTGATGCGCTGGACTTCGCTGCGGGTCTCGTCCTGGCGCAGCCGCGCGCCCTCCGCCTGCGCGCGCGCGCGGTCGGCCTGCAGGCTGATGCCCTGCAGCTCCACCAGCACGCCCTTGCGGCGCTTCTTCAGGGCGCCGAGCTGCTGGTCCACCTGGGCCAGGCGCGCCTGGACTTCCGACAGGCGCCGCTGGAGCCGGGCGGGATCCTCCTGGGCGTCCAGGCCGAGGGCCAGGCCGCAGGCGAGGCCCAGGGCGAGGGTTCGCTTCAAGCCTTGCTCCGCTTTGCGGACTTGGCGGACTTGGCGGCCTTGCCGGGCAGGAAGAGGAGGAGGGCGCCCAGGAGGAGCGGTCCGCCCAGGGCCAGGGGCAGGGCCGTCCAGGCGAAGGGGTCGCTGGGCACCTGGGCGGTGGGGAAGAGGTGGCCCAGGAAGGCGGCCGTCTTCACCACGACCTTCGGGGCCTCCAGGTCCTGGCCGAACTCGCCGAACCAGGCCAGCAGCTTGCCCAGTTCCGCCAGCCCGTAGGCGAAGAGCAGGGCCAGGCCCCGGTTGCTCTTGATCAGCTGCGCCAGGGCCACGGTCCACAGGAGGAGCTGCAGGCCCAGCATCACGGCGTTCAGGTCCGCGCGCAGGAGGCTCGCGTCGAAGGGGCTTCCCAGCAGGCGGAAGGCCGCCGCCAGCACGGGCAGCAGGGCCACCTGGCTCAGGAAGAGCCCGTGGAGGAAGGCCAGGCCGGAACCCAGCAGCAGGCCCTTCATGCGCTCGCCGCGGCTGCCGCCGCAGGCCCAGTCGGTCACGGGAAGGAAGCCGCCCAGCAGCAGGATGCTCGGCACCAGGGTGTAGACCAGGCGCGCGAGGTTGTCCGTGACGAAGGGCTTGGCCTCCTGGAAGCCCAGGGGGATGCCCGTGCCGAAGACCACCAGCTGGCTGCCGTCCCCGCCGAAGCCCTGGATGGCCCCCAGGGCCAGCCCCGCGAGCAGCAGGCTGGCGAGGGTCCATACGATGCGCAGGCGCGAGCTTCCGAAACGATCCATGGCGAGACTCCGTGGCTCGATTCTAGTGTGGTTGCCCGGGCTCAGTCCTCCGCGTCCGCCTCCTCCCCGAGTTCGGGGTCCACCGCCACCCAGCGCGCCTTGGCCTGGAAGGCGGGCTCCGCCAGGCGTGTCTGGAAAGCCCGCAGGCGGGTCATCCAGCTGCCTTCGGCCTGGGCGAAGGGCAGCAGATCCTCCGGCGCCTGCTCCAGGCAGAGCTGGGTGAGCACGAGGGCGTCCTGGAACCCCTCGCCCACCGGCGAGAGGTTGCCCGCGAGTTCTTCCAGGAGATCGGCCAGCTCCTCCGTGGGACAGGTGAGGGCCAGGCCCTCCAGCACCACCACCGCCCGCTCCCGGGCCCGCTGGAGGCGGGCGTGGAGCTTCTCCAGCTCCTCCCGGGGGGCGCCGGTGGCCAGGGCGTGGGCCGTGTCCTCCAGCAGGGGGTGCAGCTTCTTGAAGAGGAGCTCGAGGGCGGCGTCGGCGGCGGTGGGCGTGTCCATGGAAAGGATTATTCCAAGGTCGCGGTTGATGGGGGTAGGCTTTGGAGTGATCCACCCCGCAGGAGCCTGCGATGTCCGAGCCGACCCCTCACGCCTCCGAGGCCGCCGCCGCGCGGCCCGAGGTCCTCGACCCCGCCACCCTGGAGCAGCTGCTGGCGCTGGATGACGGTGCCCTGGGCCTGCTCGGGGAGATGGCGCAGATCTTCCAGGACGACACGCCCCCGCGCCTCGCGGCGCTGGAGCGCGGCCTCGCCCGTCAGCGGCGGGACGAGGTGGGCGACACCGCCCACGCCATCAAGGGCGCGGCCAGCACCATGGGCGCCTCGCGCCTGCGGGTGACCGCCCAGGCCCTGGAGTCCCTGGCGCGCCTGGGGGAGGGGCCCCTGGAGGGGCAGGAACTGTTCGAGCGCCTGAAGGCGGAGTTCCAGGAGGCCTGCGCGGCCCTCCAGGCCTTCCTCGCCCCGCGGGAGGCGCAGGGCTGAAGGGGCCCTCTCGAAAACCCTGGGGTCAGTCCTCGCGCTCGCCGGTGTAGACCTTCACGCCCCGGGCGCCCCGGGGGGGGGGCTGGTCGCTGATCTGGGTGCGGCCTTGCGCGTCCACCCAGTGGTAGATGGGCCTGGAGCGCACGGGCTCGGGGCGTGCCTCGGCCAGCTGGGCGGGGGCCTGGGGACGGGTGCGCGCGGGGGAGGCCACGGGCTGCTCCTCCACCTTGAAGCCCCCGCGGCCCTTCTTCAGGGCGTCCATGCCCCCCTTGGCCTTCGGGTCCGCCTGCACGAGGCGCTTGGTGAAGAGCTCCATCACCTTGGGCACGTAGGCCCGGGTTTCCGCGTAGGGGGGCACGCCGCCGTGGCGGTCCACCGCGCCCTCCCCGGCGTTGTAGGCGGCGATCACCTTCCGGTGGTCCTGCTTGTAGTAGTCCAGCAGCCAGCGGAGGTACTTGGTGCCGCCGGTGATGTTCTGGCGCGGGTCGAAGGGGTCCAGCACCCCGAAGCGCTGGGCGGTCTTGGGCATGA
Organism: uncultured bacterium; assembly: GCA_964292295.1. Classification (GTDB taxonomy): domain Bacteria; phylum Acidobacteriota; class Holophagae; order Holophagales; family Holophagaceae; genus CAXYVC01. Next base: position 9,155 of record CAXYVC010000068.1, on the reverse strand, counting down.
GCTGCATGAGGCCCAGGGCCCCGGCGTGGCTGCGCGCGCGGTAGTTGAAGGCGCTCTCCGCCTGGATGATGGCCCGGGCCAGGAAGGGGTCCACCCCCTGGGCGGTGGCGATCTCGTCCACCAGGGCGATGAGCTCCGGGCTCTTCAGCGCCCGCGCCAGCTCGGTGCGCGAGATGGCCAGGCGCACGTGCCCCACGCCCACCGACTTCAGGGTCAGGCCCTGCCCGCGCATGTAGGAGGGCGGCAGGTTGTTGACCACGAGGTTCCCCGCGCGGTCGTAGTAGGTGTAGAGGTAGGTCTTCTGCCCTGGCGCCGGGCGTGTCCCGGCCGCGAGGGCCAGGGCCGCGAGGGGCAGGGCGAGGAGGGACGCGCGCATCCCTACGAGTATAGGCCGGCGGATGGGCCCCCGGCCGGCCCGCTACCTGGGGGCCGCCTGCTGGCGGGCGAAGAAGGCCGCCACGGGAGAGCCCTCCGGCGCCCAGGCCTTGGCCTTGGCGAGCCAAGCGTCCCGGTTGGCCGCATCCCCCAGCAGCTCGTAGGCCTGGGCCAGGTTGATGGCCTGCTCGCTGCGCTCCTGCGCGTTGTCCTCGGGCACCAGGGGAAGCGCACGCAGGTAGGTGGCCACGGCCTCCTTGGCCTTGCGCAGGTGCAGGTAGGTGTAGGCCAGCTCCCGGAGGATCCAGGGATCCTGCGGACTGTGCTTCGAAGCCGCCTCCAGCACGGGCAGCGCCTTCGCCTGCTCTCCGAGGGCGTTGTGGGCGAAGGCCACCTCGAAGGCGAGGCCCGGCAGGGCGGGCTGGCGGGCATACAGGGGCTCCAGCGTGGCCAGGGCCCGGGCGGATTCGCCCACGTGGTTCAGGTGCCAGCCCCGGCGCAGCTGCTGCTGGGGATCGGACGGGTTGCCCCGGTAGGCGGCCAGGAAGGCGGGGGCGGCTTCCAGGCCGAGGTCCTTCCGGATGCCCTCAGGCATGGGCGCGGCGGGGAAGTCCCGCTCCAGGCGGATCTTGAAGGAGGCCTTGTCCGCGGGCCAGTCGCCGCTGGCCTTGGCCCGCCCCGAAGCGTCGAGGGTGAAGCTCCCGCCCAGCTGGGAGGTGAAGCCCGCCTCCAGGTCCAGATAGACGCACACGTAGGTGTAGCTGGCGTCCCCGTCGCGGGAGGGCATGACCACCCAGGTGTTCTCGCGGTCCAGGGCGGACCCGCCGAAGGCCAGGGCGCAGAGCCCGTTCATGCGCTCGGTTGGGGCCGGGCCGCCCGTCCCTTCGGGGCTGGGGCTTCCCGCGGGCTTCGCCTCCTGGGTGATGCGTCCGTCCCGGTGGCAGGTGAAATAGCTGTCCCCTGGGCCAAGGACGCCGAGGTCCAGACCCGGGTTCAGGAGGGCGGCGGCCACGTCCGTCTCGCAGGGGTCCGCCAGGTTCACGTGGTTGTGGACGAAGCCGGTCGCCTGGCTTCCCGTCGGCACGGCCCCCTTCAGGGGGACCCGGAAGAGGGTGTGGTGGAAGACGGTGCGCTCGAAGGCCGTGGCGCCGGGCAGGGCGCGCAGGCGGAAGTCCCGCCCGAAGACGAGGAAGCCCGCCTCCTGCCGGGGCAGGCGGTAGAGGGAGGCGCCGCCATCCGGCTCGGGCACGGTCACCAGATGGGCTTCCCGGGCCTCGGCGCCCAGCTGGCGCAGGACGCCGGCCAGGAGGCGGGCCTGGGCGGAGAGGCGCGCCGGCAGGGGGCCGGCGGCCTGCGGCGCGAGGGCTTCGGGCTTGCCCGCCGGACAGGCGAGGACGAAGGACGCCCTGGGGGCCTCGGGGGCGCCCGGGTCCAGGAAGTAGGCCGTCCAGCGCTCCGGGCCGAGGTCCAGGAGGGGGGAGGGGCGCTGGCCTGCCAGCCTTCCGCAGGCCTCCTCCAGGCGGATGCGCTGGGCCAGTTCCTGGCCCCGGAGGCGGGCGGCCTCGAAGGGGGCGGGCGCGGCGGCCAGGAGGGTCGGGAGAAGGGCCAGGGCCAGGGATCGCATGAATCCGGATGATGCGGTTGCGGCCAGCCTTTCGCTACAGCTAAAGGCGTGGAGCGGACGTGGGCCAGGCTCGGGCTGGCCCAAACTGGACCACGTCGCGAGCCGCAACCGCTCGAAGGCCCGACCCGATAGACCCATTTTGTCGCGCCAAAACGCCAGATCCATGATGAATCATCCTTCGGGAGGGGGCGATTCAGCGTAGCAGGCGTGTCCTACAGCGCCTGGAGGAAGGCTTCCACGGTGGGCCAGTCCCGGGTGAGGGGGAAGGGCGGCAGGGCGGCGCGCACCTGAGCGGCGTAGCGCTTGCCGCAGCGGTCCTCGCTGGGCAGCATCAGGCGCGGGTCCAGGATGCACACCACGCCCCGGTCGGTGCGGGTGCGGATGAGGCGGCCGATGCCCTGCTTGAGCTTCAGGGTCATCTGGGGCACCTGGATGCCCACGAAGCCGAGGCCCTGGCGGAGGGCGTCCGCCTCGCGCACGCGGGCCTGGAGCACGGGGTCGTCCGGCGGGGCGAAGGGCAGGGCTGTGACCACCACCAGGCGCAGGGCGTCGCCGGGCAGGTCCACGCCCTGCCAGAAGGAGGCCAGCCCCAGCAGGGCGGCCTGGGGGGTCTGGCGGAAGCGCTCCAGCAGCGCGTGGCGGGTCAGGCCCTCGCCCTGGACGAAGAAGGTGAGTTGGGGCAGGGCGGCCTGGAGGCGGGGCCGGAAGGCCGCGAGCATCTTGCGCGAGGTGAAGAGCAGCAGGGCGCGGCCGCGGCTGGCGCCGAGCAGGCGCTCCATGGCCTCGAGGCTGGCCTCCACCCAGGCGGTCTCGCCCACGCCATCCCGCCCCGCCCGGCGCTCCGGCAGGCCGGGCGGCACGAAGAGCAGGCCCTGGCGGGGGAAGTCGAAGGGGCTGTCCACGTGGGCGGCCCGGGCGGCCTCCTCCTCCGTGAGCCCCAGGCGCAGCTTGAGCCCGTTGAAGCCCCGGCCGTCCCGCAGGGTGGCGCTGGTGAGCACCACGGTCTCGAAGCCCCGCCGCAGGTGCTGGTGGAAGAAGGGCTTCACGTCCACGGGGTTGGCCTTGAAGAGCACCGTGGAGGGGCCTTCGCGGGTGAGAGTGGACACCCAGCCCTCGGGCTGGGCGAAGATGCGCTCCATGCGCGCGAAGGCCGTTCCGATGCGCTCCGCCAGACGGCCCCAGGCCGCGTCGGGGTGGCCCTCCGCGTCGCGCCGGGAGGCCAAGCGCTTGGCCTCGGTCCAGGCGGCCTGGCCGGCGTCGATCCAGGCGGAGACCGCGTCGGCCACGGCGGCGAGCTCGAGCCGTTCGTCCTCGAAGCCGAAGGTTCCGCTTTCCGGCGGCAGGCTGGCCATCAGCGCCTTCCAGGCGTCCTCCCAGGGGAGCAGGAGCGGATCCAGCGCCGCGGCGTCCGCGTCCTTGGCGGCCTCGCCCTGGAGATCCCGGAAGAGGAGGGTCATGGCGCGGCTGGACCAGGCCTCGGAGCAGCTCTCCGTGAGCTGGGCCTCCACCTCGTGCGCCTCGTCCAGCACCAGCACCGGCGCGTCCGGGAGCACCTGGCCGAAGGCGGACTCCCGCAGCACCCGGTCCGCCAGGAGCAGGGCGTGGTTCGCCACCACCAGGTCGGCCTCCGCGATCTCGGCGCGCAGCTTCATCAGGAAGCAGTCGGCGTAGCGCGGGCACTGGCGCCCCGTGCAGGTCTCGGCCCGGGCGTTCAGGCGGTCCCACAGCTCGCTCTCGCCCTCGCCGTAGCGGCCCAGTTCCTCCCGGTCGCCGGTGCGGGTTTCCTTGGCCCAGCGGGGCAGGGCCTGCCACAGGCCGTAGTCGGCGGTGGCCATCTCGGCGATGGGGTGGGCTTCCATCTGCTCCCAGGCCGCCAGGCACAGGTAGTTCGAGCGGCCCTTGGCGAGCACGGCCTTCACGTCCCGGTTCAGGATGCCCCGCGCCCGGGGCAGGTCCTCGTCCAGGAGCTGGCGCTGGAGCTGCTTGGTGCGGGTGGCCACCACCACGGGGCGGGGGCCCGAGGCCAGGGCCGGAAGCAGGTAGCCCAGGGATTTTCCCGTGCCGGTGCCCGCTTCCACCGCCAGCAGCAGGCCGTCCGGGCGCTGGTCCGGCTCCGCGCCGCCCGCGCGCCAGGCCTTGAAGCGGGCCTCGCCCTCGCCGATGGCGTCGTGCACCAGCTCCGCCATGCGCCGCTGGCCGGGCCGCTCCTCCGCCCCGGGAAAGCAGGCGAAGAGGCGCCCGTCCGGGGGGGCGAAGAGGCGGTCCATGGCGTGCGGCATGGCTCCAGGATGCGCCAAGAGCCCGAAAGGCGAAAGATGGACGAAAAGCCCTGGCTCAGAGCCCGAAGGCTCTGGGGGGGAAGCGCTGTTCGAAGAGGGCCTGCCGCTCTTGAACGTGGTGGATGAGGGCCTGCCAGCGCGGGCGCTGGCGCACCTGGGCCAGGAAGGGGCTGTCCAGGTACCAGCGGGTGCAGCCGAAGCCCTGGGCGAAGGCGCGGCTCAAGAGGTCCAGCGCCTGCTCCTGCTGCCCCAGCAGGGCGTGGGCCTCGGCCATCTTGAACGTGAACTCGCCGTCGGGCACCCGCAGGCCGGCCCGGGTTTGCTCCAGCTCCCGGAGGCGGGAACGGGCCTCGGCCGGGCGGTCCCCCGCGTAGGCCGCGAAGATGGCGGCCAGTTGGGAGAACTCGCCGAAGGCGCCGGGGTCGGCGCAGGCCCGCTCGAAGTGCAGGCGGGCCTCCGGGCGATCCTGCTGCACCAGGGCCAGGTAGCCGCGGTAGAAGTGCACCACGGCGTTGCGGGGGTGGCCCGGGCGCACCTGCAGCCGGGTTTCGAAGCGCGCCAGGTCCCCGGTGTAGAGCCAGAGGTTGTCCATGGCGATCTGGCCCGCGGGGGCCGGCTGCAGCCGGTCCAGGCGCGCCTGGGCGCGCTGCGCCAGGTCCAGCAGGCCCGCGTTGCGCGCGGCGTAGCCCAGGGCGCAGAGCAGCCAGTCGCTGCGGGGGGATGCCTCCAGGGCCTGTTCCAGGAAGGCGAGCGCCGTGCGGTGGTCGCCGCCGTCCACCCGGTTCTGCACCAGCAGGAAGGTGCCCCGGCTGTGGTGCGGTGCCAGGTCGAGGCCCTGCCGGAGGAAGCGCTCCGCGTCGCCGTGCCCGTCGGGATGCTCGGCGGGATGGCTGAGGAGGTGGCGGTGCAGCAGGTCTCCCCGGGCGATCCAGGCGCTCGCGCAGCCCGGCTCGCGTTCCGTGATCTGGCGCGCCAGCTCCTCGGCCTCCTCGAGGCGGGAGGCTTCGCGGCTCCATCCCTGGGCACGGAGGAGCTGCCAGAAGGGGGCGGCCTCCCGGGGCAGCAGGGGCGCGAGGCTCCCCCGGGTGCGGGGCATGGGCAGGGCGTTCAGGGCCACTCGGAAGGCCGCTTCCGGCGCGGCGGCCCGGCCTTCAAGATGCTGCCAGGCCTCCGGCTTCCGCCCCCAGGCCCAGCGCAGGCCCAGGGCGAGCTGCCCGCCCTCCCGGCGCGCCTCGGGCTCCACCAGGAGGGCGTCGGGGCGCAGGCCCTCGGCGGGAAGCCTGGTCAGGCGGCTCACGGTGGCGCCGCTGGCCAGCTCCAGATGGTCCTGGAACAGCACCCACAGGGCCTCCTGCTCCTGGGGGGAGAGGCCGGGGGCGGGGGCCGAGGGGCCCAGCAGGAGGATGCGTTCGGTGCGGGGCGCCCGGAGGAGCAGCAGGAGGCCCCCGGCCGTGCCGAGCAGGAGCAGGGCCAGCGCCAGCAGCGAGGCGAGGCTGAAGCGCGGGAGGGAACGGGGGGGGGCGGCCATGGCGCTTCCGGGCTTGTGGTGGGGACCAATCATCGCATCATCAGAAGCGATCCGGAGCCTCCATGCCTCGCTTCTCCTCGGTGCTTCCCCTCCTGCTGGCCGCAGGCGCCGCCCTGCCAGGCGCGCCTCCCGACAAGGTCCAGGAGGACGCCGTGATCGAGGCGGGGCGGCGGGGCGCGAAGCCCCGCCCGGTGTCGCCCCGCGGGGGCCTCGGCGCGCCGGAGCGCCAGCGGGCCGCCCTCTTCCGCAAGGCGAAGGCCAGCGTGCTGCACGTGGAGGCCATCGTGCCCGTGCGCAAGGAGGGCAGCCGGGACCTCTTCCGCATCCCCGCGGGCACCGGCACGGCCTTCGTGTGGGACGAGAGCGGCCACGTCGTCACCAACAACCACGTGATCACGGTGACCGACGAGGCCGGGCGTGCCCTGGGGGAGGCGCCCGAGTTCGACGTGACCCTCGCCGACGGCAAGACCTACAAGGGCCGCGTGATCGGGCGCTCCATCACCTACGACGTGGCGGTGCTCAAGGTCTTCGCCCCCCTGAAGGACCTTCCCCCCCTGCCCTTGGGCCGGGCGAAGGATCTGGTGGTGGGGCAGGACGTGCTGGCCATCGGCAGCCCCTTCGGCCTGGACCACACCCTCACCTCGGGCATCGTGAGTGCCCTGAACCGCGAAGTCCTCGTGAACCCCTCGCTGCCGACGCTGCTGCGGGGGATGATCCAGGTGGACGCCCCCATCAATCCCGGCAACTCCGGCGGCCCCCTGCTGGACAGTGCCGGACGCCTCGTGGGCATGAACACCTCCATCGCCAGCACCAGCGGCAGCAGCGCGGGCATCGGCTTCGCCATCCCCGTGGAGACCCTCAACCGCGTGGTGCCCCTGCTCATCGCCAAGGGCCACCACGAGCGCCCCGAACTGGGCTTCACGGGCCACGTGCTCACGGGCATGGACACCGGTGGCGGCTTCATCGTCAGCTCGGTGGAGCCCAACAGCCCCGCCGGGCGGGCGGGCCTGCGCCCCTGGCGGATCACGCCCGAAGGCCAGGTGCTCGAGATGGGGGACGTGGTGGTGGGCCTGAACGGCCACCCCGTCCGAACGACCATCGAGTTCACGGACCTGCTGGAGCTGGAGCCGCCCGAGGCCCCCGTGGTGCTGGAGCTGCTTCGGGACGGCGCGCGCGTGAAGGTGACGCTCTACCCCAAGGGGGATGCGCCCGCGGACCCCGCCAAGACGGTCTAGGGCCGGTTCTCCGGCGCGTAGACCAAAGGGATGCGCAGGGGGGCGGCCTCGCCCTCGAAGCTGAGCACGAGCATGGCGCGGAGCTCCGGGCCCTCGCCGCGCGTCACCTCCAGCACGAGCTGCGGCGCGGGGGCGGCGGGAAGGGGACCGAGGGTGAAGCCCGGGCCCTCCACGTGGGCGCGGCGCAGGGCGAGGGGCTTGCCGTCCCGGGAGCGCAGGGTGAGCCGGGCGCTGCGGAGCTGCGGATCCCGCATCACCAGGCGCTCGGGGTCGGCCTGCACGGGGTGGCGCAGGCGCCAGTCGGCGTATAGGCGGAAGCGGGGCTGGAGCGGGGCGTTGCTGCCCACGGTGAGGGACTCGAGGCCCTGGAGCACGCCCGGCGCGAGGCGGGAGGGGTGCAGGCTCAGGCGCAGGGTGGTGCTGGCGCCCTCCGGCACGAACTCGGCCTCCAGGTAGGGCGGCAGCTGCGACTCCAGCCGCAGGGTGGTGGGATCCCCCGTCTCGCGGCGGAAGGTGAAGACCAGCTCGGGGCTTTCGTGGGGGGCGACCTCGCCGAAGGAGGCGCGCTCCCGGTCCACGGTGAGGTCCGGGCGCACGGTCATGGCGAGGGGCAGCTGGTAGCGGCCCTGGCGCGGGTCGTCCGTCTCGAAGCGCACGGTGCGGGTCATCCAGCCCGCGTGGCCCGTGGCGTCCAGGATCACCGCCAGGGCGGCGGAACCCTTCGGGGGGATGGGCTCCTCCAGCGCCGGCCCCTCCACGAGGACGCCCGCCTGGAGGGGCAGGGCCTTGAGGCGGATGGGAGCGCCGCTGGTGTTGGTGAAGGTGTACTCGATGCGCTTGCGCTCCCGGGGGCCGGCGCTGCCCAGGTCCTGGCGGCCCGGAGGCTGCACCTGGAGGCGGGGCGGGGCCTGGGGCGGCGGCGTGGCCGGGGACTGGGCGGCCAGGGCCAGTCCGCAGAGGAGAAGGAGGCTCGCAGGGGATCGCATGGCTGTCTCCTAGAACTGAAGGCCGGCGCCGAAGGTCCAGAGGCGCTCGAATTCCTGGCCGCTGCCCTGGGCCGTGAGGTAGCTCTCCAGGTCAGCGACGGAGCCGAGGCGCACGGGGCGGTCCTTGCGCAAGGGCTCCTGGTAGCTGGCGGCCACGTAGAGGTGCCCGGGCAGGGGCAGGCGCCAGCGGGCGCCCACGCGCAGCCAGGCGCGGCTCAGGTCCTCGGTCTGCCGGGCCCCGGCCCCTTCGTAGGCGTAGTGCTGGAAGCGTCCGATCACGCCGAGCTCCCCGGCGAGGCCCGTGAAGGGCACCCAGAACTGGGCGTTCAGGCCCAGGCCCGCACCGCTCTGGGTCAGCGCGCTGGAGCGGGCGTCCGCGTCCACGCGCATCCGTCCGTCGGCCTTGAAGCGCGAAGCCTCGAAGGTCCAGTCGAAGCGCAGCACGGGGCCCACGCGGAGAAGGCGCCGGCTCACGGTGAGGATGCCGCCCTTGCCGGTGTCCAGGTCTCCGGAGACGAGCTGGCCCGTGCCCTGCAGCAGGGTGCCCGGAAGGCTCTGCCCCTTGGGGAAGGGGATCTCCAGGCGCAGGTCCCAGGTCTGGGCGCCCAGGGGGAGGACGGACAGGAGCAGGAGGGCGGGGCATTTCATGGCGATCCTCTAGGGGCTGGAAAGGGGAAGCTCCCCATTGTGCCGGAAGCGGCCGGGGGGCCGAGGCCTGTCAACTTTTTGACTTGACCCCCCGCGGAAGGGATCTAGCCTCAGATCAAAGGGTTCCCTTCCACGCCTATGACGCAACCTCTCCGCCTGCACTGGTCCACCCTGGGCGAGCCCACCCGGGGCCTGGAGCACCGCTGGGCCGTGGCCTGGACGGTGAGCCTCGACAAGGGGGCCGTTCCGGCGCTTCCGCCGGAGGAGGCGGACCTGTGGGCCATCACCGCCACCGCGCCCGAGCCGCCCCCCGCGCTGCTGCGGGCGGTGGGCGAGGTGGGGGCCCTGCCCATCCCGGTGCTGGCGGATTCGGAGCCCCCGGGCGTGGCCTCCCTCTCCGCCTGCGCGAGCGCGCCCGAGGCCAGCGCGAGGGCGAGCGCGCCGCCAGCCACGGTAACCGCACCAACGGTCCCGAGGATC
>CAXYVC010000067.1:0-13972 GCA_964292295.1 uncultured bacterium | reverse complement strand
GCCAGCGCCCCACCATCTGGTAGACGCCCCCTGAAAACGCCCGCGTCCCGCTCCGGCGGACGCGGGCGTTTTCCTGCCATCCGGTAGCCGGATGCCCCGGAAGCCCCTGACGTCCCGTCAAGCCGTCTGCGCTCGTTTCCTGCACTTCCCGGGGCACCTCCCGCACCCCCCGGCGTTGTGATATATGTCACTCAGCCAGGGGGTGGGCGAACCATGGGTCAGTCCGTCGTCAATCTGCGCAAGATCGACTTCCTCGCCGGACTGCCACAGGCAGAGGCCGAGGAACTCAGCATGGTGAGCGAGTACCGCCACTACCCGGACGGCAGCCCGGTCTTCAACCAGGGCGAGATGATCCCGGGCGTCTTCGTGGTGGTCCAGGGCGCCCTCAAGGTGTTTCGCACCGACGGGCGCGGGAAGGTGCAGGTGCTCGACATCCTCCAGCCCGGCACCTGCGTGGGCGAGGTGCAGGTCTTCGACGGCGGCCCCATCGCCAGCGGCGCAGAAGCCCACGGCGACCTGGAATGCTGGTTGATCCCCGCCACCGTCCTGCGCCGCATGGTCCACCGCAACGTCCATGTGGCGGAGGTCGTCATCCAGCACTTCGCCGGCAAGGTGCGCCACCTCATCCAGCTCGTGGAAACCCTGAGCCTCCACAGCGTTCCCGAGCGCGTGGCCCAGCTCGTCCTGGACTACCAGGCCCGGAACCCCAGCCGCCACCTGGTGGAGTTCCAGGAGACCCAGGAGGATCTCGCCCAGTGCATCGGCGCCAGCCGCGAGGCCTTCAGCCGCGCCCTGCGCCTCCTGGCCGACCTGGGACTGATCCAGAGCACCTTCCCCGTGGTGCGAATCCTCGACACCACCAAGCTCCAGCGCTACGCGAGGGGGTGACGACCCTGTGGGTCGGCTTTCAGGCCCCGGTGGGGCCTGAAAGGTGGGGAACCCACAGGGAGTCACACACGCAGCGACCCTGTGGGTCCTCCCTTGCAGTGCAGCCCATCAAGCCCCCTTGCGCCGGGGGCCCCGGTACCTAGCCTGGACTCCGTTCCCCACAAGAACGGGCAGGAGGCACCGATGAAGGCGCACCACGTCATCCTGGGCATCCACGTCACCGACCGCCTGCAGGAGGCCGCCGATCTCCAGGGGGTCCTCACGGCCTTCGGCGCCCACGTGAAGACGCGCCTTGGCCTCCACGAAACCAGCGGCGACCTCAGCTCCCCGGAGGGAATCGTGCTCCTGGAGCTGGTGGGCGCGCCGGAGCGCCTGGCGGACCTGAAGGCCCGCCTCCTGGCGATCCACGGCCTGGAGGTCCAGGAGATGATCTTCACGCACTAGCGGGCGGCGCGGCCTCCGCCACGTAGGCCTGGATGGCCGCTGCCATCGCCCCGGTGCTGTGCCGGGCGTTGTTGAAGACCACGTCGTAGTGGGCCACGTCCCGGATATCCGCGCCCAGCTGCTCGCTGATGAAGCGGTCCCGCACCCGCTCGTTCTCCTTCACCAGGGCCTCGGCCTCCTTCAGGGGCATCTCGAGCCTGCGGGCGAGGGTGGACGCCCGGAAGGCGAAGTCCGCCACCAGGCGGACGTGGTAGCAGTTGGCCAGGCTCCGGCACAGGATCGCCCCGCCCCGCCCCACGATGATGGCGTTGCCCACCTGGGCGATCTGGATCAGATACTTCGCGACCTTGGCGAAGGCCTCATCGTGGGTGTGGTAGCCATCGGGCATGAGCCCCAGCACTTCCAGTTCCCGGGAGCGGTCCCCCAGGTTCCGCAGGGTGCTCATGGAGATCCCCTCGTCCAGGGCCACCTTCTCGATCAGGGCCTTGTCGTAGAGCCCCCAGGGCTCGCCCGTGGCGGCCTCCATGCGGGCCTTCAGGCATTCCGCCAGCGGATAGCCCTCGCAGCCGAACTCCCGGGACAGGGTGATCGTGGGGCGCTGCTTCTCCCGAGGCGTCCGGGCCAGGCGCTCCTGGATGGCCGCCCATCCGCTGAGGCGGGCCTCGATGCCGGGAATGAGGGACGTGAGCGGCTTGGCCACGGCGTGCTCCCTGGAATGTCGCGGGGTTCGTCGCCGTGGTGTAAGGACCGCCCCGAAGGGCGCAAGGGACAATGGAAGCGGCGCCCCGCGGGTGCCCTCAGGCACCGCGCGGGCCGCAGCCGCATTCCGTCCAGACTCAGGCCTGGGCCGTCAGGCGGCGGTGGATGGCCTCCGCCGCGCGGTGGCCCTGCCCCATGGCCAGGATCACCGTGGCGCCGCCGGTGATGACGTCACCGCCGGCGTAGACGCCGGGCAGCGTCGTCTCGCCCGTCTGCTCGTCCACCACGATCACGCCGCCCCGCAGGGTCTTCAGGTCCTTCTCGCCCTGGGAGATCAGGGGGTTCACGGCGCAGCCGAGAGCCACGATCAGGGTCTCGCAGGGCAGCACCAGCCGCTCCCCGGTGTCCTTCACGCCGCGGCGGCCGTCGGGACCGGGCGCGGTGAGCTCCATGACCGCGCACTCCACCTCCTTCAACCAGCCCTTCTCGTCCCCGATGAGGCGCAGGGGCGAGGTCAGCCACTTGAAGGCGATGCCCTCCTCCATGGCGTGCTCGAGCTCCTCCTTGCGGGCGGTGCTCTCCGCCACGGAGCGGCGGTAGACCACGGTCACGTCGGCGCCCAGGCGCTTGGAGCAGCGGGCGCCGTCCATGGCGGTGTTGCCGCAGCCCACCACCATCACGTGCTCGCCCACGGTGACGGGCGTGCCGTGCTCGGGGAAGCGGTCCGCGCGCATGAGGTTCACGCGGGTGAGGAACTCGTTGGCGGTGTAGACGCCCTTCAGCTCCTCGCCGGGGATGCCGAGCATCTTGGGCAGGCCCGCGCCCGTGCCCATGAAGACCGCGTCGTTCTCCGCGCGCAGGTCCTCGAGGGTGAGGGAGCGGCCCACCAGGGTGTTCATCACGAAGCTCACGCCCAGGGCCTTCAGGGCCTCCACCTCCGCGTCCACGATGGCGTTGGGGAGACGGAACTCGGGGATGCCGTAGAGCAGCACGCCGCCGGGCTTGGGGAAGGCGTCGTACACCGTCACCGCGTGCCCCTTGCGCGCCAGGGCCCCGGCCACCGTGAGGCCGGCGGGGCCGGCCCCCACCACGGCCACCTTCTTGCCCGTGGGCGCGGCCTTCTCGGGCCTCGCGGGCTCGCCCTGCAGCAGGGAATCCGCGGCGAAGCGCTCCAGACGGCCGATGGAGACGGCCTCGCCCTTCAGCCCCACCACGCAGCGCGACTCGCACTGCTTCTCCTGCGGGCACACGCGGCCGCACACGGAGGGCAGCGGGGAGAAGGTCTTGAGCACGCGTCCCGCCTCCTGGGGGCGCCCCGCGGCGATCTCGCGGATGAAGGCCGGGATGTCGATGCCCACCGGGCAGCCCTCGACGCACTGGGGCTTCTTGCACTGGAGGCAGCGCGCCGCCTCCACCCGGGCCTGCTCCGCGCTGAAGCCCAGGGCCACCTCCCGGAAGTTGCCGCTGCGCACGACCGGGTCCTGGCAGGCCATGGCCTGGCGCGGGATCTTCATGCGCTGGGGCGCCTTCAGGGCGCCGAGGTCCTCCTTCGCCAGGTCCAGCTCCGCCACCGCGGGGATCTCGGGCAGTTCGAAGGCCTTGCCGGCGGCCGCGCGGCCGATGCGGCAGGCGTGGCCCTTCTCGGCGGCATCGTGCTCGTCGGAGCGGTACCAGTCCTGGCGCATGCGCAGCATGGAGAAGTCCACCTGATGGCCGTCGAAGTCGGGACCGTGGAAGCAGGCGAACTTCACCTCGCCGCCCACGCTCACGCGGCAGCCGCCGCACATGCCCGTGCCGTCGACCATCAGGGCGTTCAGGCTCACCAGGGTCTTCACGCCATAGGGACGGGTCAGCTCGCTCACCGCCTGCATCATGGGGATGGGGCCCACGGCCACCACCTCCGCCACGGGCTCGCGGTCCAGCAGGTCCTTCAGGGCCTCGGTGACCAGCCCCTTGCGGCCCCAGGAGCCGTCGTCGGTGGTGATCACCCGCTCGTCGCTCGCCGCCCCCTGCTCCTTGGCCCGCACTACGCGCTCCCGGCTACCGCCGCCCCCCCCGGGCGCCCCCCCCCGAGGTTGGTGACCCCCCGCTGGCCGCGCCCCTCCAGCGGCTCCGCGGCGGGCAGGACCGCCGCCCTGCCGTAGCCGCCGGCCACCAGCACCACCGTGCCGGCCTCGACCAGCTCCGTGGGCTCGCCCATGGGACCGGCCACGGCGTAGAGCCGATCGCCCACGGACAGCCGGCCCATGGCCTTCGTGGTGGCGCCCACCTCCTGCATGACGAAGCGGATCCAGCCGCGGCGGGCGTCCCCGCCCGCCAGGGTGAGGGGGATGCGCTCGCTGTTCTCGAAGGGCTGCACCATGAAGAACTGCCCCGGCTTGCGGCCCCGGGCCACCATGGGCGCATGCACCACGAAGCTCCAGGTCTCGGGGGCCAGGAGCTGCTTCTCCAGGACCAGATAGCCCTCGTCGAAGGCGTCCAGGTCGAGGCGGTGCCCCTTCAGCAGGGGGAGCAGCAGCTGTTCCTCGGTGTCGACGTGCTGCCGCAGGAGGGTCACGAGGCTGCGCACGAGGCCGCCATCGACGCCCGTCGCGGCCAGCAGGCGCTCCGCCAGCTCCTTCAGCTCCTGGTGGCCGGCCTCCAGCTCGTCCCGCAGGGCCTCGGCACCGAGGGCCTCCAGCAGGGGGAAGAGCTCCCGGGTCTCGTCCGCGTCGTGGGCCGCCAGGGTGTCCAGCACCCAACGGCAGGCCTCCTCCAGGCCCGACCGGTCCTCCTTCTGTACCGCGCTCTCCAGAGCCCCGGCGCGGTTCAGCGCCTCCTGGTGCTCCGCATGCCAGCGCCGGAAGGAATCGGTGGCGCTGACGAGGTCAGGTCGGATGGTCATGGCACGGTCTCCTGGAATCACGGCGCCTGCGGCTCTCGCCCTCCGGGTCCGGCCCCTTGTCCCTGGGTGTCGGCCCGCGGGGAACCGCGCATGCCTGCCAACATATTCCCATAAATCCGGCGCCCCGGGCCGGACTTTATGGCCCGTCTTCCTGCCTTCAGCCCTGGATCCAGACGGGTTCAAGACCCAGGAGGCGCGCCACCGCGGCCCGTCCCCGCGGCCCCGGGTCCTCCGTGAAGGCGTTCACCCAGGCCTGCACGTAGCGCCCCACCATGTCTCTGTCCATGCCCCTTCCGAAGCTCTGGGCGTAGTCCACGCTCTCCCAGTGGCGCTGGCGGGCCATCTCCACGCTGCGCCGCATCAGGCGCGCGAAGCGGAGCTGCGCCTCCGCGGGCAGATCGCTGCGGATGGCGTTGCCCCCCATGGGCAGGGGCAGGTCCTCCACCTCCTTCCACCAGCGGCCCAGATCCAGCACCAGGTGCAGGCCCAGCTCCCGGTACAGCAGCTGGCTCTCGTGGATCAGCAGGCCGGCCTCCGCGCGCCCCTCGGCCACCGCGGGCAGGATCTGGTCGAAGGGCATCAGCTCGAAACGGAGACCGGGGCGGATCCGCTGGAGGGCCAGCCACGCACTGGTGCGGAGGCCCGGGATGGCCACCGTCACGCCGTCCAGTTCCTCCGGCGCCAGTGGCCGGCACGCGACCACCACGGGGCCCGTGCCCTCCTGGATGCTGCTCCCGGCACTGAGCAGGGCGTAGCGGCCGGCAAGCGCCGGATAGGCGCCGAAGGAGATGGCCGTCACCTCGTAGTGCCCCTCTTCGGCCTCGGCGTTCAGCGTTTCAATGTCCTTGCGCACGAAGTCCAGCGCAAAGCCCTCGGAGTCCAGCCAGCCCAGGGCCAGGGGAGCCATCATGTAGGCATCGTCGCTGTCGGGACTGTGGGCGATGGTCAGGCGCATGGCACCAGCCTACCCGGAAGGGTTCAGGGCGCGCTGGGTTCCGGCTTCTCCTGCCCCAGCAGGGCCTTGACCCGGGCCACGGCCCGGGCGGCGGGCCCGTAGCCGGGGTTCTCGTCCAGCGCCTTGCGGTAGTGCCGGAGGGCCCGCTCCAGCTGGCCCTTCCCTTCGTACACGCGCCCCAGGTTGTGGTGGGGGAAGCAGTAGCTCTCGTAGCGCCGGGCCCGCAGGGCCATCCGCAGCCAGGGCACCGCGTCGTCCGGCTCGCCCAGCTCCAGGCAGTAGGCGCCGATGTCGTTGTAGGGGTTGCCGAATTCGGGGTCCAGGTCGATGGCCCGGTGGCAGTCGGCGATGGCCCCCTCGAAGTCCCGGCGGCAGCTCCGCGCCCAGCCCCGGAAGGTGTAGGCCTCCGGCGTGGGGTGCAGCGCAAGGGAGCGGTCGTAGAGGGCGATGGCCTCGTCCAGGTCGCCCTTCATGTGCTTCTGGTAGGCCCGCCCCACCAGCTCCATGGCCTCCTGGCGCTTCTCCTCTCCGCTCATCCCCGACCCCGGCCCCCAGGATAGGCCATCGGACCCCGGTCGCCGCCCCGGGAGGCGGCTATCCTGGGAGCCTATGACCACGGATATCCCAGGCACCTACTGCCAGAACTGCTTCACCTGGAACCCCGGGGATCGCGAGACCTGCCGGAATTGCGGCACGCGGCTCCTCATCGTGAGCGGCGACCAGGCCTGGGAGGCGGAGGAGCAGGGCGAGGAGGAGGGCGACCTCGACGAGCACCTCCTGGAGCGCATCACCGCCCTGGAGGAGACCCTCCGGCGCATCGAGACCTACCTGGAGACGGTGTCGGACCAGCTGGGCAAGCTGGAGCGCTCCGAGGTCATGCTCCGCAACGGCCTGATGAGCCTCGTGCAGTCCATGGAGGAGAAGAGCCAGCTGGACGGCCAGGCTTTCGCCGAGCGCTGGGAGCACCTGGTGGAGGAGAACCTGCAGCTCATCAGCGCCCGGGAACTCTTCACCCGCTACCGGGCCCGCATCCTGCCCATCGCCAGGCCCAAGTCCATGTCGCAGCTGCGCCGGGCGCTGCTGGAGACCGCCGCGCTGCTGGAGAGCGCCCAGCTCCAGGAGGCCGCCCAGCGCCTCGGCCAGGCCCTGCCCCTCGACCCCAAGAACTACGAGCTGCTCTACACCGTCGCCGCTCTCCAGGAAGTGGCCGGCAACCTCGAGGACGCGGAATCCCTGGTGCGCAAGGTGGTGCAGCTCAGCCCCCGCCACTTCGAGGCGTGGATGCTCTTCGCCAAGCTGCTGCGCACCTTCCCGGACGAGCACGCGGACGCGGCGGAGGCCCTGCGCCGGGCCGCCGAGCTGCGGCCCGACGAGGCGGAGCCCCGCATCCAGCTCACGGAGATCTTCCTGGACACCGAACAGCTCCAGGCCGCCCTGGAGACGGCCCAGGAGGCCGTGCTGCTCCAGCGCGACGGCGACACCCTCTGCCTTCTGGGCGAGGTCTTCCTGGCCCGGGGGGAGGCGGCCAAGGCCATCGCCACGCTGAAAGAGGCCAGCGGCCACCTGCCCGGAGACCTCGGCGTGCGCGAGCTCCTGGCCGAGAGCTACCTGCTGGCCGGCGAGCGCCCGAAGGCCTTCGCCATCCTCGAGGAGCTGCTCCGTCAGCACCCGGGCGACCACGAGCTGCTGCTCCTGCTGGACGCGGAGAATCCCGCCCAGCTGCGCAGCGCCCGGGGCGGCGGCCACGCGAGCCGCTTCCTGCTGGACGAGGCCGAGGCCTGGCTCCGGGAGGGCAAGCTCCAGGACGCGGAGGGCGAACTCCGCAAGGCCCGCCGCAAGGAGAAGAGCGAGCGCGCAGACTGGGTCGAACTGCAGCTCGCCTGGCGCCGGAACCCGAAGACCGCCCTTGCCAAGAGCCTGGAATTCAGCGCCAGCCCGCGCCATCCGCGCCTCTGCTTCCTGGCGCTGCGCCTCGCGGTGGACGCCTTCATGGCGGAGAACGACGAGGCCAGCCTCGCGCGCGCCCTGGAGGCCTTCCTCGCCGCGCACCCCAAGAGCAGCGGCGCCTGGGAGGCCGCGGTGATCCGCCAGGCCTACCGCCTGATGAGCGGGCGGGCCACGGAGGCGGACCTCGCCGAGACCCGCCGCCTGCACGCCGCTCCCCTGCCCGGCCAGGAGGCGCGCATCCGCACCCTCCTGGGGCAGTATCTGCTGGACGCCAAGCGCCCCGCCGAAGTGATCGAGCTGATCGACCCGGTCATGAAGACCGAGCCGACCCTCATCAACCACTTCCAGCTCGGCACGGCCCTGGCGGCCCAGAACGAGGCCGAGGAGGCGCTGCTGGTGCTGCGCGAGGGCCTCGAGGCGGACCCCGGCGACCTCCAGGAGGAGCAGGTGACCCTGATGCGGGGCCGCATGGAGGCGCTGATCCGGGACCTGGAACAGACCGCCCTGAACGGCACGGGAGAGGCCTGAGGCCGCGGCCTCCGGCGTAGTTGACTTCCTGAGTCAGGATTGCACAATAGGAGCCGGGGGAGGTCCATGAGCACGCCGCTGGAACACGTCACCACCCAGGACTACAAGTACGGCTTCGTGACCGACATCGCCTCGGAAAGCGCCCCGCCGGGGCTTTCCGAGGACATCATCCGCTTCATCAGCGCCAAGAAGGGCGAGCCCGAGTGGCTGCTGGCCTTCCGCCTGAAGGCCTACCGCCACTGGCTCACCCTCACGGAACCCACCTGGGCGAAGGTGCGCTACGAGAAGCCCGACTTCCAGAAGATCGTCTACTATTCCGCCCCCAAGCCCAAGGAAGCCAAGCACAAGAGCCTGGACGAGGTGGACCCCGAGCTACTGCGCACCTTCGAGAAGCTGGGCGTCCCCATCGAGGAGCAGAAGGCCCTGGCGGGCGTGGCGGTGGACGTGGTCTTCGACTCCGTGTCGGTGACCACCACCTACAAGGACCGCCTGGCAGAGCTGGGCATCATCTTCTGCTCCATGTCCGAGGCGGTGCGCGAGCACCCGGACCTGGTGCGGAAGTATCTGGGCAGCGTGGTGCCCTACACGGACAACTTCTACGCGGCCCTGAACTCCGCGGTCTTCACGGACGGCAGCTTCTGCTTCATCCCCAAGGGCGTCACCTGCCCCATGGACCTCTCCACCTACTTCCGCATCAACAACAAGGAGTCCGGCCAGTTCGAACGCACGCTGATCGTGGCCGAGGAGGGCGCCAGCGTGAGCTACCTGGAGGGCTGCACGGCGCCGCAGTTCGACACGAACCAGCTCCACGCCGCCATCGTGGAGCTGGTGGCCCTGGACGACGCCCGGATCAAGTACAGCACCGTGCAGAACTGGTACGCGGGCGACAAGGAGGGCCGGGGCGGCATCTTCAACTTCGTGACCAAGCGCGGCCTCTGCAAGGGCGCGCGCAGCAAGATCAGCTGGACCCAGGTGGAGACCGGCTCGGCCATCACCTGGAAGTACCCGGGCTGCGTGCTGCTGGGCGACGACAGCGTGGGCGAGTTCTACTCCGTGGCCCTCACCAACCACAAGCAGCAGGCGGACACCGGCACCAAGATGATCCACCTGGGGCGCAACACCCGGTCCACCATCGTCAGCAAGGGCATCAGCGCGGGAGACAGCTCCAACAGCTACCGCGGACTGGTGAAGGTGGCGCCGAAGGCCACCGGTGCGCGCAACTTCAGCCAGTGCGATTCCATGCTCATCGGCCAGCGGTGCAGCGCCAACACCTTCCCCGTCATCGAGGTGCAGAACCGCACGGCCAAGGTCGAGCACGAGGCCACCACCAGCAAGATCGGCGAGGAGCAGCTCTTCTACTTCCAGCAGCGCGGCATCCCCGCGGAGGACGCCGTCTCGATGATCATCAACGGGTTCTGCAAGGAGGTCTTCCGCGAGCTGCCCATGGAGTTCGCGGTGGAAGCCACCCGCCTGCTCTCCCTCAAGCTCGAAGGAAGCGTGGGCTGAGGCCCATCCGCGTCCATCCCTGGATAGGAGTTTTCGATGCTTTCAATCAGGAACCTGAAGGCCCGCATCGGCGAGAACGAGGTGCTCCGGGGCATCGACCTGGAGGTCCGGGCGGGCGAGGTGCACGCCATCATGGGGCCCAACGGCAGCGGGAAGAGCACGCTCGGCAAGGTGCTCGCGGGCCATCCCGCCTACGAGGTGACCGAGGGCGAGGTCCTCTTCGGGGGGCGCAACCTCTTCGAGCTGGCCGCGGACGAGCGCGCCCGGGCCGGTGTCTTCCTGGGCTTCCAGCACCCCATCGAGGTGCCCGGCGTCTCCAACGCCGCCTTCCTGCGCCTGGCCTACAACAAGAAGGCCGAGGCCAACGGCCAGGAGGAGCTGGACCCGCTGGAATTCGACGACTACATCCAGGAGAAGATCCGGGGGGTGCGCATGGACCCGGCCTTCCTGGACCGCAGCCTGAACGAGGGCTTCAGCGGCGGCGAGAAGAAGCGCAACGAGATCCTCCAGATGAGCGTGCTGGAGCCGAAGCTCGCCATCCTGGACGAGCTGGATTCGGGCCTGGACATCGACGCCCTGCGCATCCTGGGCGAGAGCGTGAACGGCCAGCTCCGGGACGACCGCGCCCTGCTGCTCATCACCCACTTCCCCCGCATCCTCGAGACCATCCGCCCCCACCAGGTCCACGTGCTCTGGAAGGGCCGCATCGTGAAGAGCGGCGGCGTGGATCTGGCGCTGGACCTGGAGGAGCGCGGCTACGACTGGCTGAAGGACGAGGCCGTCGCCGCCGGGAGGGTCTGATGGACGCCACCACCTGCAGCCTGCTCCCCGAGCTGCTCGCCGCGCCCCTCCCGCCGGAGTGGGCGCCCTTGCGCCGCGCCGCCGAGGCCGCCCTCGTGGGCCGCGAACTGCCCACCCCACGGGACGAGGCCTGGCGCTACACGGACCTCGCCTCCCTGCGGGACCTGCACCCGGTGCCCGGGAGGCCTGGGAAGGCCGACCTGGACGGCCACGTGCTCCCCGAAGCCCCCGGCACGCGCCTGGTCTTCGTGAACGGCCACCTGGCGCCCCAGCTCAGCAACGTGAGCACCCTGCCCCCCGGCGTGCGCCTGGCAAGCCTTCCCAGCGCCTCCGCCCTCGCGCCGGAACTGGGCAGCCTCGCCGCCCTCGATACCGGCGACGTCTTCACGGCCCTCAACAGCGCCCGGTTCCACGACGGCGCGCTGATCCACGTGCCCCGGAACGTGCGCGTGGAAGCCCCCCTGCACGTGCTCTTCCTCTCCGATCCCGCAGGCGGCCAGCCCACCTGCAGCCATCCCCGCCTCTTCGTGAAGCTGGAGCGCGGGGCCGAACTGCAGCTCGTGGAGGAATACGCCCGATGCGGCCGCTACTTCACCAACGCGGTGGTGGAGGTGATCGGGAACGAGGGCGCCGTCCTGCGCCACGAACGGGTCCAGGGCGAATCCCGCGAGGCCATCCACGTCGCCGCCCTCGCCGTGAGGGTGATGCGGAACGCGCGCTACAGCTCCCGCACCCTGAGCTTCGGCGCGGCCCTGAGCCGCCAGAACCCCGAGGCGGTCCTGGCCGAGGAGGGCGCCGAGGTGGAGCTGCACGGCCTTGCGCTGCTGGACGGCACCCGCCACGCGGACACCCGCTCCACCCTGGACCACCGCGTGGGCGGCTGCACCAGCCGCCAGGTGCACAAGACCATCGCCGACGAGCAGGGCCGCGCCGTCTTCCACGGCCGGATCCTGGTGCGCCCGGGGGCTCAGGGAACCGACGCCCAGCAGCAGAGCCGAACCCTGCTCCTGTCGGACGAGGCCCGGGTGGACGCCAAGCCCCAGCTGGAGATCGAGGCCGACGACGTTCGCTGCGCCCACGGCGCCGCCATCGGCCAGCTGGATCCGGACGAGGTCTTCTACCTCCAGAGCCGCGGGCTGGACCTCGAGGCCGCCCGGAACCTGCTCACCTACGCCTTCGCGGCGGAGCTGCTCGCGGATATCGGCGTGCCCAGCCTGCGCCGACGCCTCCGCCAGGCCGTGATGGAGCGCACCCGCCACCGCGCCGGGAGGACGGCATGAACCTCGACCTGGCGCGCGTGCGCGCCGACTTCCCCATCCTCGCCCAGCCCTACCACGGCACGCGACTCGCCTACCTCGACAGCGCCGTGAGCGGCCAGATGCCCCTGCCCGTGGTGGAGCGCATCGCCCGCTACGAGCGCCTGGAGCACACCAACGTGCACCGGGGCGTCTCCCGCCTCAGCCAGGAGGCCACCGACCATTTCGAGGAGGCCCGCGAGAAGGTGCGCCGCTTCCTGAACGCGCCCTCCTCCAAGCAGATTGTCTGGACCCGCGGCACCACCGAGTCCATCAACCTCGTGGCCCAGACCTGGGGCCGCCAGAACCTCAAGGAGGGCGACGAGATCCTCCTCAGCGCCATGGAGCACCACGCCAACATCGTGCCCTGGCAGCTCCTGGCCGAGGAGAAGGGCGCCACCCTCCGCGTGCTCCCCATGGACACCCGCGGCGTGCTGCGCCTGGAGGAGCTCGACGGCCTGCTCACGCCCCGCACGCGCCTGCTCGGCCTCACGCAGGTGAGCAACGTGATGGGCACCGTGAACCCCGTGAAGGAGATCATCGCCCGCGCCCACGCGAGGGGCGTCACGGTGCTGGTGGACGGCGCCCAGGCCGTGCAGCACCTTCCGGTGGACGTGCAGGACCTGGACGCGGACTTCTACGCCTTCAGCGGCCACAAGATGGGCGGCCCCACGGGCATCGGCGTGCTGTACGGGCGCCGCGAGCTGCTGGAGGCCATGCCCCCCTGGCACGGCGGCGGCAGCATGATCCTCTCCGTCACCTGGGAGAAGAGCACCTTCATGCCGCCCCCGACCCGCTTCGAGGCGGGCACCCCGCCCATCGCCCAGGCCATCGGCCTCGGCGCCGCCGTGGACTACCTGCAGGCCCTGGGCCTGGAGGCCATCGCCCGGGCGGAGCACGCCCTCCTGGAGGAGGCCACGGCGCGCCTGAAGGAAATCCCGGGCCTACGCATCCTCGGCGAGGCCCCCGGCAAGGCCGCGGTGATCTCCTTCGTGCTGGAAGACATCCACCCCCACGACGTGGGCAGCATCCTGGACGCTGAAGGCGTCGTGGTGCGCGCCGGCCACCACTGCGCCCAGCCCCTCATGCGCTTCTTCCAGGTGCCCGCCACCACCCGCGCCTCCTTCGCGTACTACAACACCCGGGAGGACGTGGACGCCCTGGTACGGGGCATCCTCAAGGTGAAGGAGATCTTCTCGTGAGCGACCCCCGCGAGCTGTACCAACAGGTGATCCTGGAGCACAACAAGAAGCCCAGGAACTTCGGAAGGCTCGAGCCCTGCACCCACCACGCCCACGGCCTGAACCCCCTCTGCGGGGACGACATCGAGGTGAGCCTGGTGGTGGAGGACGGCGTGGTGGTGGACCTGAAGTTCCAGGGCCACGGCTGCGCCATCAGCCAGGCCTCGAGCTCCCTCATGACCGTGAACGTGAAGGGGAAGCGCGTGGAGGAGGCGGAGCAGCTGGTGGAGCAGTTCCGCGACATGATCCGGGGGAAGCTCGACCCCGCCACGGAGCCCCACACCCTCGGAAGGCTCACCCTCTTCCAGGGCGTGAAGGACCTGCCCAGCCGCGTGAAGTGCGCCGTGCTGCCCTGGGCCACCCTGCACTCCGCGCTGAAGGGCGAGGAGAGCGCCAGCACCGAGTGACGCCGCCAGGCGCAAGGAAGCCGCCATGCCCAAGATCGCCGAGATCGAATACACGCCCAATCCCAACGCGGTGAAGTTCATCCTGCGGCAGCCCATCGCCGCGGGCTTCCCCCGGAGCTTCCCCAGCCCCGAGATCGCCGAGGCGGACCCCCTGGCCAAGGCCCTCTTCCAGGTGGGGCACGTGGTGTCGGTCTTCATGCAGGGCACGGTCATCACCGTCACCAAGGACGACGGCATCGGCTGGCCGGAGCTGCTGCCCAGGCTCGCCCCCCCCAACCACGTGGCGGCCGGACTCATCCCTGGCGTCCCTCTCCGCCCTGCGCGCCGGCTTTGCCTCTGGCGAGGCGTTCAGCCGCGCCTTCAAGGCGCGTTTTGGC
>CAXYVC010000066.1:0-13975 GCA_964292295.1 uncultured bacterium | reverse complement strand
CGCCGCAGGCGCCCCCCCGGGGGGAGACCCCGGGGCCCGTGCGGGCGCGGCCTTTCCGCATCGTGGGACACTGGCGCCAAGGAGAGCACCATGGATTTCGGGATTCGCGGGAAGGTCGCCATGGTGGCGGCGGGCAGCCGGGGGCTCGGGTACGCCGGCGCCCGTGCGCTCGCGCAGGAGGGCTGCGCGGTGTCCATCTGTGGCCGCGGCGCGGAGGCCCTGGAGGCGGCGCGGCACGCGCTGGAAGCCCTCAGCGTGCCCGTCCTGGCCCTTCAGGCGGACGTGACCCGGGAGGAGGATCTGCGGCGCTGGTTCCAGGCCACCGAGGCCTCCCTGGGCCCCGTGGACATCCTGGTGACCAACACGGGCGGCCCCAAGGCCGCGGGCTTCGACGGCCTCTCGGATGCCGACTGGGAAGCCGGCGTGCAGGGCACCCTGCTGAACGCCGTGCGCCTCTGCCGCCTCGCACTGCCCGGCATGCGCGCGCGGCGCTGGGGGCGCATCGTCCACCTCACCAGCCTGGTGGCGCGCCAGCCCCTGCCCCTGCTCACGATCAGCTCCACGCTGCGCGCCGGGCTCTCCGCCCTCACGAAGACCCTCGCCCAGGAGACGGCCGCGGAAGGCATCACCGTGAACGCACTGTTGCCCGGTCACATCATGACGGATCGCCAGGTCCACCTGGGCGAACTGAAGGCCAGGGCCGAAGGCATCCGGCTGGAGGACTATCTGGCCCGCACGGCCGCATCCGTACCCGCAGGCCGGATGGGCAGGCCCGAAGAGGTGGGCGACACCATCGCCTTCCTCTGCAGCGAGCGGGCCTCCTATATCACGGGCGCCTCCCTGCAGGTGGACGGAGGCCTCATCCAGTCCACCTTCTGAGGGATCCCCCCAAAAAGAAGAGGGCCGCCCGCAGGCGGCCCTCTTCCTGGATCGAGGTGATGCTACTTCACGATGAGGCTGACGTTGTCCAGGACGAAGGACGTCTGCAGGCTGCTGTCCTCCGTGCCCTTGAAGTAGACGCGAACGGTCTGACCCTTGTAGGCGCTGAGGTCGAAGGTGCGCAGGACGTAGCCCGAGGCGTTGTTCAGGTTGCTGTAGGTGGCCAGGGTCTTCAGCGTGGTGCCGGAGGTGTTCTGCAGGGAGACCACGAGCTTGTCGTAGACCTTGGATGTGGTGGTCTCGGCCGTGTCGATGTGCATGTAGAAGCTCAGGGTCGCGCTGGTGGCCGTGCTCGGGATCGCGACGGCCTGGTAGAGGTACTCGGTGGCCGTTCTGCCATTGCCGCAGATCCAGGCATTCTTGGTGCCGGCATAGGCGGGCTGGCCGCTCCAGGTGCCAATGGCGCCGGTAGTGCCGGTCCAGCTGGTGGCGCCGCTCTCGAAGCCGCCGTTCAGGATCTTCTCCGTGCCGGAACCGCTGGGAGCGGTGACCGTGACCGTCGAAGTGGCATACCTGCTCGTGTCGGCGACACTGGTGGCCTTCACGGTGTAGGTGCCGGCCGTCGTGGGCGCGGTGTAGAGACCGCTGGTGCTCACGGTTCCGCCCGTGCAGGTCCAGGTCACGCTGGTGTTCGTGGTGCCGCTCACGGTGGCCGCGAACTGCTGCGTGCCGCCCGTCGCCAGGGACACGGTGGCCGGGCTGATGGACACGCTTACGGTCTGGGCGGCGGTCACGGTCACGGTGGCGGAGGCGGACTTGGTGGTGTCGGCCGTGCTCGTGGCCTTCACGGTGTAGGTGCCGGCCGTGGTGGGCGCGGTGAAGAGGCCCGTGCTGCTCACGGTGCCGCCCGTGCAGGTCCAGGTCACGCCCGTGCTGGTGGTGCCGCTCACGGTGGCCGTGAACTGGTAGGTGGCGCCGGTCTGGACGGTGGCGGTGGTGGGGCTGATGGCCACGGTCACGCCGGTGGGCGCGATGGAGCCCACGTTGATGGCGCCGAAGGCGTTCTGCACGGCGGCGTACTCGGCGCTGGAGGCGCCGTAGAGGTCCGTGGCGGCATTCAGGCAGGCCGTGCGGGCGCCGGCGTAGTTGGTGGTGCTGGTCATGTAGGTGGACAGCGCGCGCCACCAGATCTTGATGGCCTTCTCGGGCCCGATGCCGGTGAAGCCGTTCGGGGCGTAGCTGCTGTAGTAGTTGCTGCTGCTGGTGCTGCTGGCGCCCTGGCTCAGGAAGAAGAACATGCGGTTGGCGGGACCGGAGCTGTAGTGCACGTCCAGGCTGCCCGTGGAGCTGCTCCAGGCGTTGGGGCTGGAGCCGTCGAGGCTGGGCTTGTACATGTAGCGCAGCGGCGTGGAGGAGAGGTCCTCGCCCATGGTCCAGCAGGCATCCGTGTTGGACACGGTGGCGGGCAGGGTGCCGTTGTTGCGGGCGTAGAGCTCGACCACGGCCCCGAACATGTCGGAGTTGGCCTCGTTCAGGCCGCCGGGCTCACCGGAGTAGTTGAGGTTGGCGGTGTTGGCGCACACGCCGTGGCTCATCTCGTGGGCGGCCACGTCCATGGAGGCCAGCTGCTTGAAGTCGCTGCCGTCGCCGTAGGTCATGCAGAAGCAGCTGTCGGACCAGAAGGCGTTGTCGTAGCTGGTGCTGTAGTGCACGCGGCTGTAGGTGGCGGTGCCGTTGCCGTCGATGCCGTTGCGGCCCAGGACGTTCTTGTAGAAGTCGTAGGTCATCTCCACGCCGTAGTGGGCGTCCACAGCGGCCGTCTGGCCCGTGGCGCCGGTGGTGGAGGTGCCGGAGCCGGTGGGATAGTTGCTGCCGTCGCCCCAGGTGTTGTCGGCGTCGGTGTACAGGGTGCCGGTGCCGCTGGTGGCGTGGTTCAGGTTGTAGGTCTTGATGTTCATCCCGCGGTACACGTCGTACAGCTGGTACGTGGAGCCGCTCAGGTTCGTGTGGAGCGTCACGGTGCCGCTGTGCTGGGAGTAGCCGGTGCCCGTGGCGTCCGTGGTGCGCAGGGTGTTCCACTTCTCCAGGATCGCGCCGCTGTGGGCGTCGATCATGAAGTCGGTGTGGGCCGTCTCGCCCACGCCGTTCTCCAGCTCGGTGTGCACGTGGTAGGCCAGCACGTAGCGCATGACCTGGCGGCTCACGCCCATGTCATCCCCGTCGTTCATCCGGCGCGAAGCGCGGCGGACGACCAGGTCCTTCATCACCGGGTAGACCACCAGCTCAGCGGTGGGCTCATAGGCGTAGGGGCCCTTGGGGTTCAGGACCTGGTGGGCCACGGCCAGGGCCTCCTTGGCCTCCAGGGTGGGCGCCACGGCCAAGTTCAGGTTGCGGCGCAGCTCGAGGGTCGCGGGCAGCTCGTTGCCGCTGGCGTCCTGGTGGAAGATGGCCTCGCCACCCCACACGCGCACGCCCTTGTAGAGCTGCTTCAGGCGGGTGTGGAACTGGCCGAGCTCGTCGCCGTGGGCGCGCCGGGCCTGGAAGGCGTGGTGCTCGTCCAGCCCCAGTCCCTGGCGGCGGGACATGAGGTTCTGGCTCGCCTGATCCGCCTTGAGCTTCAGCGCGGCGGGCATCTCGGCGGCAGAGAGGGCGCCGGCCGCAAGGGCGGCGGCGACAAGGGTGAGGGTGCGGCTCGTGGCCATCTTGGGTCTCCTTCGTGAAGGGGAGAGGGAAGGACTGCCGCACACTCCCGTCCTCCGGGGGAGGAGCACGCGCCAGTACGACAACTCGACAAGAACGGGAAAGCTGGAGCTACCTTCCCGCGCCCACTGCGCCACAAAGAAGTTAATTGATGTTAAACGACGCCCCGGCGCCCACCCTCCAGGGCACATGGGTCCCCAAGCCGGCCCATGAGGGAGGTTATGAGTTCATGCGCATATCCGGAACGTGGTATTTTTCCGGCATCGCGCCACGCCATCATCACGCGATGCAAAGCAAGGCGTGGCAAGGGCATGACGCGCTATGCACGGCGCCGGCGCCCCCGCGATGCACCCCGGGCCCGCCGTCCCGGCTTCAAGCCCTCGCCCACATCCAGGATGCGGCGCACGGGCGCGGCCGCGTCCGGATCTTCGCCCTTGCCCCGCTTCTGAACGCTCAGGCGCACGGGCGTGCCCTCGAAGCCGAAGGCGTCGCGCAGACGGTTCTCCAGGTAGCGCAGATAGCTGAAGTGCAGGCCCCGGTCGGTGTTCGCCTTGATCACGAAGGTGGGAGGTCGCACGCCCACCTGGGTCATGAAGTAGAGCTTGGGCAGCTTGCCGTCCACCGCGTGGGGGCTCATGGCCGCCACCGCCTCGCGCAGGAAGGCGTTCAGCTTGCCCGTGGGGATGCGGCGCGCGTGGGCTTCCGCCACGGCGTCGATCATCTCGAAGAGCTTCGTCACCCGCTGTCCGGTCAGGGCCGAGATGAAGACCATGGGCGCGTGCTGAAGGAAGCCCAGGTCGAAGCGGATCTTCTCCTCCATCTCGAGGGCGGTGTAGGTGTCCTTGGCCACCAGGTCCCACTTGTTCACCACCAGGATCACCGCCGCGCCAGCCTCCTGGGCGTAGCCGGCCACCACCGCATCCTGGTGGGTCACCCCCTCCACCGCATCGATGAGCATCAGGCTGACGTCGGCCCGCGCCATGGCCTGCTTGGCCTTCAGGATGGAGAGCTTCTCCGCCCCTTCGTAGGTCTTGCCCTTGCGCCGGATCCCCGCCGTGTCGATCAGGCGGTAGACGCGCGCTTCCCGGCGGAAGACGGTGTCCACCGTGTCCCGCGTGGTGCCCGCCACGTCGCTCACGAGGCTGCGCTCGTAGCCAAGCATGCGGTTGGTGAGGCTGCTCTTCCCCACGTTGGGGCGCCCGATGATCGCGAAGCGGAGCTCCTCGTCCGCCTCGTGCTGCTCCGCCTCCGCGGGGCTCCGGTGGAGGGGCAGGCGTGCGCGGCCCTCGTCCAGGAGCCCCGGCACCCCGTCGCCGTGGCTGGCGCTCACCTGCAGCAGATCGTCGAAGCCGAGGGCGTAGAAGCTGCCGTCCGGCGCGCCGCCCTTCATGCCGTCCAGCTTGTTCACCACCAGCAGCACGGGCTTGCCGAGGGTGCGCAGGCGCGCGGCGATCTCCTCGTCCCCGGCGGTGCAGCCGTCGTGGCCGTCCACCAGGAGCACCACCACGTGGGCCTCGGCCAGAGCCTGCTCCGCCATGCGCGTGATGCCCATGGTGATGACGTCCTCGCCCTCGAAGTCGAGCCCGCCGGTGTCCACCAGCTCGAAGAGCTCCTCCACCTCGCCGTCGTCCCCCAGGCAGGCCACGCGGCCATAGCTGCGGTCCCGGGTCATGCCCGGCAGGTCGTGCACCAGCGCGGCGCGGCTGCGGGTGAGCCGGTTGAAGAGGGTGGACTTCCCCACGTTGGGGCGTCCGCAGAGGGCGACGAGGGGCAGCTTCATGGATCACCTGTGCGGGCCGTGCTCGCCACGGGCCGGAAACCCTGCAGTGTAGCGCGCGGAGAGGAGGGCCCCTCCCGCATGCGGAGCAAAGAAAAAGGGAGCCGCTGGGGCTCCCTTCGTCTCAGTGGCGGGGCTGACGGGGCTCGAACCCGCGACCTCCGGCGTGACAGGCCGGCACTCTAACCGACTGAGCTACAACCCCCTGGTTTTCAAAAGCGGCACTCTGGTGGGCGATGACGGGCTCGAACCGCCGACATCCTCCGTGTAAGAGAGGCGCTCTACCGACTGAGCTAATCGCCCATCATCGGCGAAGGATCATCATGCCACCTGCCCAGGAAAGGGTCAAGCAGGATTCCCGCGCCCCTGCCGAGGCGTCCATTCGGCCAAGTGTTTCTGCCCACCGGGGGCTTCTTGGCGCTATGATGCCTCACGCCAACCGGACCGGAAGTCGTGGGAATGCGGCGGGATGCCGCGCACCCGAGGGTTCCCGGACCGATGGCCTCGAGGGGAGGGACCGTGATCGCACGTGCCGTGACCACGTTGGCCGGACTCACCGGTGCGGTGGCCGATTCCCATCCCGCCGGCGGCGGCTTCATGGACGCCCTGCCCGACCCCATGAAGCTCGACCTGCTGCAGGTCGGCTTCGTCGTGCTGCTCGTGACCGTGCTGTATCTCTTCCTGAAGGCGCGCTTCTTCGCCCCCCTCACGCGCCTCATGGACGCCCGCGAAGGCGAGCTCTCCGCAGGGGGTGCCGCCAAGGCCGAGGCCAGCGCCCAGGTGGAGCAGCGCCAGACCGAGTACGCGGAACGCCTGCATGCGCTCCGCGCGCAGGCCTTCGAGCACCGCAAGGCCCTGGCCGCTGCCGCCTCCCAGGAGCGGGGGCGCCTCCTGGCCCAGGCGCGGGAGGAGGCCACCGCCCTCCGGACGGAGGCCACCGCGCGGCTCCAGGCCCAGCACGAGACGGCCAGGGCCGAACTCGTGGCCCAGGTCGACGCCCTCTCCGATTCCATGGTCCACCACCTCCTTCAGCAGGCCTGACGTGTCGAAGCTCCGCCTCGCCTCCCTCGCCCTTGCCGCCGCGCTCGTGGGCCCCGTGGCCCTGCGCGCCCAAGCCCACGCCCCCACGGCCCAGGCCGGCCACGCCCCGGAGCACGCCCAGGCCCCGGAGCACGCCCAGGCCGAGGCCCCCCAGCCCCACGAAGCCCCCGCCGGGCACGGCGAGGCGCAGGCCGGCCACGCCACGCAGGGCCACCACGGCCCGGCCGTGAAGCTCTTCGGACTGGAGCTGGGCACGACCGGACAGTTCCTCGTCAAGCTCTTCAACTTCCTCCTCTTCGCCGGGCTCCTCTTCTTCCTGCTCAAGGGCGCCCTGGCCGCCGCCTTCCGCGCCCGCACCCGGGAGCTGAAAGAGGCCCTGGACCAGGCGGGCAGGGACAAGGCCGAGGGCGAGGCGCAGGTCCGCGAGCTGGAGGCTCGCATGGCCGGCCTCGAGCAGGAGCTCGCCGACATCATGGCCAGGGCCGAGCGCGAGGCCGAGGCGGAGCGCCAGCGCATCGTGGAGGCCGCCCGCGCCGAGGCCGAGGCTTTGATGGCCCAGGCCCGCACCGACATCGAGGCCCAGCGCCGCCAGGCGGAGCAGGACCTGCGGGCCCTCGTGGCGCGGCTGGCCGTGGAGGGCGCCGCCCGGCGCCTGGAGGCCGAGGTGCAGGGCCCCGTCGCCGCCCGCGTGATCGACCAGGCCATCGGCCAGGTGGGAGGTGCGAAGTGAGCAACCGCCTCGTCGCGCGGCGCTACGCCAAGGCGCTCGTGGACATCGCCGCCGGGGAGGGAACCCTCTCCCAGATCCAGGCCGAGCTCGTGCAGCTCGCCGGCTTGGTGTCCGCCCATGCGGACCTGGCCCGCCTGGTCCACTTCCCCCTGATCGCCCCCGCGAAGCGGGCGGACGCCTTTGACGCCGTGCTGGAGCGGGCCGGCGCCGGCACCACCCTGCGCCGCTTCTTCCGCGTGGTGACCCAGGCCGCGCGCCTGTCCCTGCTCCAGGAGATCGTGGAGGCCTACGGCGAGCTCGTGGACGCGCGCACCGGCGTGGTGGAGGCGCGCGTCTCCACCGCCCACGCCCTCACGGACCTCCAGCGTCAGACCCTGCAGGCCACCCTCGCCCGCCGCACGGGACGCACCGTGCGCCTGCGCTGGAACCTGGATCCCCGCCTCCTCGGCGGAATCAAGGTCCAGCTGGGCAGCACCATCTACGACGCCACCCTCCTGGGCCGACTCCGCCAGCTCCAGGGGCGCCTCCTCTCCGCCTAACCATTCCGCCCTCTCTCGGAGGACTTCATGCCCATGGACATCCGCGCGGAAGAAATCTCCCGCATCATCCGGAGCCAGATCGAAGGCTTCGACGCCCAGGTGGACGTCTCCGAGGTCGGGACGATCATCAGCGTGGGTGACGGCATCGCCCGCGCCCACGGCCTCGAGAAGGTCATGGCCGGCGAACTGCTGGAGCTGCCCCACGACGTGAAGGGCCTGGCCTTCAACCTGGAGGAGGACAACGTCGGCATCATCCTCTTCGGCGAGTACCACGCCATCAAGGAGGGCGACCAGGTCAAGCGCACCGGCCGGATCCTCTCGGTTCCCGTGGGGCCCGCGATGCTGGGCCGCGTGGTGGACGCCCTGGGCAACCCGGTGGACGGCAAGGGCCCCATCGCTGCGGTGGGCACGAATCCCATCGAGCGCATCGCCCCGGGCATCGTGGACCGCAAGAGCGTGCACGAGCCCATGCAGACGGGCCTGAAGTGCATCGACGCGCTGATCCCCATCGGCCGCGGGCAGCGCGAGCTGATCATCGGCGACCGCCAGACGGGCAAGACCGCCATCGCGCTGGACACGATCATCAACCAGAAGGACACGGGCGTCGTGTGCATCTACGTCGCCATCGGCCAGAAGCGCTCCACCATCGCCAACGTGGTGCGCACGCTGGAGGAGCACGACGCGATGAAGCACACCATCGTGATCGCCGCCTCCGCCTCCGAGCCGGCCCCGATGCTCTACATCGCCCCCTACGCCGGCGCGGCCATCGGGGAATACTTCATGTGGCACGGCGTCAACGGCCAGCCCGCGGGCCCCAACAACCCCGGCCAGCACGTGCTCTGCATCTACGACGACCTCAGCAAGCAGGCCGCCGCGTACCGCGAGATCTCCCTGCTGGTGCGCCGCCCGCCGGGACGCGAGGCCTACCCGGGCGACGTGTTCTACCTCCACAGCCGCCTGCTGGAGCGCTCCGCCAAGCTCAGCGATGCCCGCGGCGGTGGCTCCCTCACCGCCCTGCCCGTGATCGAGACCCAGGCGGGCGACGTGTCGGCCTACATCCCCACCAACGTCATCTCCATCACCGACGGCCAGATCTTCCTGGAGTCCGACCTCTTCAACTCCGGCGTGCGCCCCGCCCTGAACGTGGGCATCAGCGTGAGCCGCGTGGGCGGCAGCGCCCAGGTGAAGGCCATGAAGCAGGTGGCAGGCTCCATCAAGCTCGAGCTGGCCCAGTTCCGCGAGCTGGCGGCCTTCGCCCAGTTCGGCTCCGACCTGGACAAGGCGACCCTGGCCCAGCTCAACCGCGGCCAGCGCCTGGTGGAGATGCTGAAGCAGCCCCAGTACCAGCCCATGCCCGTGGAAAAGCAGGTGGCCATCATCTGGGCCGCCACCAAGGGCTTCCTGGACGACCTGCCGGTGGCCCAGCTCCGGCGCTTCGAGACCGAGCTCATGGGCTTCCTGGACGTGAACGCGCCCGAGCTGCTCCGCGCCATCCGCGAGACGAAGGTGCTGTCCGACGACACCGCCGCCGCCCTCAAGGCCCAGATCACCGCCTTCAAGGAGGGCTTCGTCGCCTCCCTGAACCAGACCACCGGAGCCTAAAGCCATGGCCGGCCTCCAGGACATTCGCCGCCGCATCCGGTCGGTGAAGAACACCCAGCAGGTCACCAAGGCCATGAAGATGATCTCGGCGGTGAAGCTGCGGAAGAGCCAGGAGCGCCTCTTCGCCCTGCGCCCCTACTCCGGCAGACTGCTCGAGGTCGTGCGCCGCGTGGTGGCGCGCTTCGAGGCCCCCGCCTCCGGCGCCCCCCTCGACACCCTCGCCCAGGCCTTCGTGGCCCCGCGGGAGGAGCGGCGCTGCCGTCTGGTGCTCGTGGCCAGCGACAAGGGCCTCTGTGGGGGCTTCAACGCCAACGCGCTGAAGACCGCGCAGGCCTTCCTGAAGGACAGCCGCTCGGAGCTGGCGGCCCTGGATGCGGTGGGCAAGCGTGCCGTGGACTGGGCGCGCCGCAGCGGGCTCAAGGCCTCCACCGAGCACCTGGCGGTGGCGCTGCCCGCCCTTCCCGAGGTGGCCCGCGGGCTCGCGAGGCAGGCGATGGACCAGTACCTCGCGGGGGAGATCGACGCCCTCTACGTGGTCTACAACGCCTTCCACAGCCCCGTTTCCCAGGTTCCCACGATCAAGCGCATCTTCCCGGTGGAGGCCGAGCGTCGCGCCGAGGCGTCCGCCGAGGAGATCCCCCACCTCCTGGAGCCCGATCCCCAGACCGTGCTGGCCGAGCTGTTCCCGCGCTTCGTCGAGATGGAGGTCCTGCGCTGCCTGCTGGAGAGCGCGGCCTCCGAGCACGGGGCCCGCATGGCGAGCATGGACAAGGCCACGAACAACGCGGCCGAGATGATCGACACCCTCACCCTGAACATGAACAAGGCCCGCCAGGCCGCCATCACGAACCAGATCATCGAGGTGGTCTCGGGCGCGAACGCCTGACGTCCCTTCCCCCTTCCGCACTCCCGTCACGAGGTCCCCATGTCCGAGCTGAAGAAAGGCCGCGTCGTCGCCATCGTTGGGCCAGCGGTGGACGTCGAGTTCGACGACCACCTCCCCGAGATCCTGAACGCCCTCACCACCGAGGTGAAGGACGCCCAGGGCGCCATCCTGAAGGTCACCCTGGAGGTGCAGCAGCACCTCGGCGAGAACCGCGTCCGCACGGTCTCCATGCAGCCCACGGACGGCATGGTGCGCGGGCAGGAGGTCACGGACCTGGGCCAGCCCATCATGGTGCCCGTGGGCACCCCGACCCTCGGCCGCATCATCAACGTGGTGGGCGAGCCGGTGGACGAGTGCGGCGCCCTGGACGCCACCGAGTTCCTGCCCATGCACCGCGAGGCGCCGAAGTTCGACGAGCTGAGCAGCAGCGCCGAGATGTTCGAGACGGGCATCAAGGTGATCGACCTGCTGGAGCCCTACATGAAGGGCGGCAAGACGGGCCTCTTCGGCGGCGCCGGCGTGGGCAAGACCGTGCTGATCATGGAGCTCATCAACAACATCGCCGTGGAGAAGCAGGGCTTCTCGGTCTTCGCCGGCGTGGGCGAGCGCACCCGCGAGGGCAATGACCTGTGGGTGGAGATGAAGGAGGCCGGCGTCATCAACGAGGAGGACTACGCCAAGTCCAAGGTGGCGCTGATCTACGGCCAGATGACCGAGCCGCCCGGCGCCCGCGCCCGCGTGGCCCTCACCGGCCTGACGGTGGCCGAGCACTTCCGGGACGCCGAGGGCAAGGACGTGCTGCTCTTCATCGACAACATCTTCCGATTCACCCAGGCGGGCGCCGAAGTCTCCGCCCTGCTGGGCCGCATGCCCAGCGCCGTGGGCTACCAGCCCACCCTGGCCACCGAGATGGGCGAGATGCAGGAGCGCATCACCTCCACCAAGAAGGGCTCCATCACCTCCGTGCAGGCGGTGTACGTGCCCGCGGACGACTACACGGACCCCGCGCCGGCCACCACCTTCGCCCACCTGGACGCCACCACGAACCTGAGCCGCGACCTCACCGCCATCGGCATCTACCCGGCCGTGGATCCCCTCACCTCGACCAGCCGCCTGATGGATCCCAACATCCTGGGTCAGGAGCACTACGGCGTGGCCATGCGCGTGAAGGCCATCCTCCAGAAGTACAAGGAGCTCCAGGACATCATCGCCATCCTGGGCATGGACGAGCTCTCGGAGGAGGACAAGATGACCGTGAGCCGCGCCCGCAAGATCCAGAAGTTCCTCTCCCAGCCCGTGCACGTGGCCGAGAAGTTCAGCGGCATCCCCGGCGTCTACGTGAAGCTCGAGGACACCATCCGCAGCTTCAAGGAGATCTGCGAAGGCAAGTGGGACCACCTGCCGGAGCAGGCCTTCTACATGGTCGGCACCATCGAGGACGCGGCGGAGAAGGCCAAGAAGCTGGGCGCCGAGGCCTAGGAGCAGAGCCCATGGCTGATCCCATCCTCCTCGAGGTGCTGACGCCCGAGCGCAAGGTCCTGGCGACCCGCGCCTCCGACGTGCAGTTCCCCACCCTCCACCGCGGCACCTACGGCATCCTGCCCGACCACACGCCGGTGATGACCCCGCTGGGGGACGGCCTCCTGACCTACACGCGGGAGGCGAAGCCCCACCGCCTCGCCATCTTCGGCGGCTTCGCCGAGGTGGGGCCGGACCACGTCACCATCCTCGCCCGGGAGGCGGACACGCCGGAGTCGCTCGACCCCGCCCGGCTCCAGGGAGACAAGGCGCGGGCCCTGCAGCTCCTCCGCGAGGCCAAGGATCCGGAGGCCCTGCGGGAGGCCCAGGTCCTGCTGGACGCCACCACCCTGCGCCTGCAGGTCCTAGGGTCCTGACCTCCCAGGCCGCCCGCCCCGAGGCCCCCGCACGCGGGGGCCTCGCGCTTACAGGAGCTTCAGCCGCCGGAAGAGGAGCAGGAGGGCCAGGGCAAGCCCGAACATGCCGCCCATGGTCCAGGCGAAGCCCTGGGGATGCTGGAGGCCCGGCATGTGCGCGAAGTTCATGCCGAAGACGCCCGTGATGAGCGTGAGGGGCAGCATGATGGCGCTCATCACCGTGAGCCACTTCATGATCAGGTTCAGGCGGTTGTTCACGCTGTTCAGGTAGATGTCCACCGCGATGGAGACCGCGTCCCGCAGGCTGTCCGCCACCTCCAGGACGTGCACCAGGTGGTCGTGCACGTCCTTGAAGTAGAGGCGCCGCGCGGGCTGGATGAGCCCCTCCCGGCCGCGGCTGAGCTCGGCCAGGATCTCCGCCTGGCCCGCCGCCAGGCGCCGCAGCTTGACCATGTGCTTGCGGATGGAGAGGATCCTGGCCAGCACCGCCGCCTTCGGGTTGCGCAGGGCCTCCCGATCCAGGCGCTCCACCTCGTCCTCCCAGCGCTCCATGTGCGGCCCGTAGGCGTCCACCACCACGTCCAGCAGGGCGTGCAGCACCGCGTCCGCCCCCTGCGTGAGGGGCGGAAGCCCACGACCGATGCGCGAGGCGACCTCCTCCGCGGCCTCCATGGGCCCGCTGCGCACCGTCACCAGCAGCCGAGGCGCCAGGAAGGCCGCCA
The DNA here is from genome assembly GCA_964292295.1 of uncultured bacterium. GTDB lineage: Bacteria > Acidobacteriota > Holophagae > Holophagales > Holophagaceae > CAXYVC01. The sequence continues at coordinate 1,204 of CAXYVC010000066.1, read as the reverse complement.
GCTGCAGCGTCTGGAGCTGCTGGCCCAGCCAGGCCTGCCGCGTGTCGAGCCCCCGCACGATCAGGAAGAGGTGGTCCCCGTGGTCCTCCAGCTTGGGGCGCTGCCCCGGCTTGCCCGCGTCCTCCCAGTTCAGGGGATGCCCCGGCAGCAGGCGACGAAAGGGTTCCAGCTCCGGCAGATCCTCCATCTCGAGGTCCAGCCAGACCGTGCCTCCCTCCGCGGCCAGCGCCTGCTCCAGGGCCGCGGCGCCCTCCTCCCGGCGGAGCGCCTCGCTGGTGCGGATCCAGAGGGTGATGGCCATGGCGCCTCCCTGAGGTTTCCCCTTCATCCTGGATGCGGAACGCCCCGCCGGAGCGGGGCGTTCGGGCTTCCCGGTCCTCCGCCTAGAAGCGGATGCCGGCGTAGAGGCCCACCTGGAACTTGGGGGCCTGGGCCTTGAGGATATCCTCGGACTTAAGACTGCCATCCTGGCTCTTTGTAACCAGAGGCATGGCCACCTCCAGACCCACGAAGGGCTTCACCAGGGGCGTGGGGAAGGCCACGCCGATGTTGGCCCGCGCCCAGGGACGGCTGTAGGTGGTGTCGCCATTCGCGGGAGTCTCCAGCTTCTCGAAGCGGTATTCCACGCCCGCCCCCACGGCCACGAAGGCCTTGAAGTTGAACATGGCCCCCACGCTGTAGTGCTGGTGCTCGTACTCCCGGGCGGCGACCTTCACGCCGTTCAACTCCGTTTCGAACTTCACCTTGGGCTGGTAGCCCGCCGTCACCTGGAGCAGGGCGGGGCCCAGATCCAGCAGGCTGTAGCCGACGCGCGCGCCCGCCACGAACTTGGCCTGAGGTTCGACTTTACCCGCCACAACCTTGGCGCTGTCCAGGCTCTGCTGGCCCAGGAAGACGCCGGCCTCGAAGTCCTGGGCGGCCAGGGGGGCGGCGACGAGCACGCAGGCCATCATCAGTTTTTTCATGGGTTCCTCCAGAGATTGCGATTGGGCGGAGCCATCATGGCACGGGGAGCCTCGTGCGCCAAGCCCTCACCACCGAAAGCGCGCGTCCTGGCGCAGCAGGCTCACCCGCGCGTCCCCCATGGCCTCGATCTCGGGCAGCAGGCGCGCCCGGTCGCCGGGACTCAGGTGGCAGAGGGCCACGGGCACGTCCCGCACGAGCTTCTTCAGTTCCCGGGCGGCCAGGGCGGGGGTGAGGTGGC
>CAXYVC010000065.1:0-14092 GCA_964292295.1 uncultured bacterium | reverse complement strand
GGCCATGCTGCCCGCCGCGGGCATGACGGCCATGCCCCACGGCATGCGCTTCAGCCTGGCCTACCCCACGGGCCCCGTGTCGGGCTCCGTCAAGCTGCTGGAGACGCCCCAGACCTTCATCGGCCGCGAGGAGGGCGACGTGGTCACGCGGGACCCCGAGACCTCCCGCCGCCACGCACGCGTGGACATCCACTCGGACGGGACGGTCTGGCTCACGGACCTCGCCTCCACCAACGGCACCTTCCTGGAGGGCATCCAGATCTTCGGGCAGGTGGAACTCCAGGACCGCCAGGAGTTCACCTGTGGCAAGAGCACCTTCATGCTCCTGATCCGGAAGGAAGACCATCTCTCGATGGACTGAAACGCCATGCCCGAAGCCCACGATCCCTACGAGTCCTACCTGAACCAGGCGACCCTGCTCTTCGAGCGGGGCGAGATCGTCAAGGCCGGCCAGATCTGGCAGGCCATCCTCAAGAAGGTCCCCGGCCACGCGGAGGCCCGGGCGGGCCTCTACCGGGTGAAGCTCTACTTCGACAGCCGCGCCACCCAGGACGGACCGCCCCTGGCCGCCCCCGTGGGGCCCGCGGCGCCGCAGGACCCCGCCATCGGCCGCCTGCTGGAGGAGGGCTGCAGCCTGTACGACGCCGGCAAGGTGGAGGAGGCCGTGGCCCGCTGGGAGCAGGTGCTGGCCAAGGATTCCCGGAACGCGCTGGCCTTCGGCTACCTGAACGGCGCGCGGCGTGCCCTGGGCATGAAGCCCCAGGAGATGCCCCCCGGGCAGGAGGCGGAAGCTGCGGACGCCCCCCAGCCCCCCGTTCCCCTTGCCGCTCCCCCCTCGGAGCCACCGGCATCCCCGGCGCCCGAGGCGGTCCCCGCCCCGATCCCGGTCCAGCCCCAGCCGGAGCCTCCCTCCGAGGATCTGGAGCGCCTGCTGCGGGACGGCTGCACCCTCTACGACATGGGGGAGGCGCAGGGGGCCCTGGACAAGTGGACGCGGGTGCTGGAGGCCGACCCCGCCCACGCCCTGGCCCGCCAGTACGTGGCGGACGCCCGCAGGGAGTTGGGCCTGCCGCCCCTGGAGGCCCAGGCTGCCGCGCCCGCGGCCCCGCCGCCCGAGGAGGCGGCCCCCGCCCCGTCGAAGCCCGCGGCGGATCCCGCCGAACTGGCCGAGCGCGCGGACCTGCTGGTGCGGGACGGCATCCAGCTCTTCGACATGGGGATGCCCCTGGAGGCCATCCGCAAGTGGGAGCAGGCGCTCTCCGTGCTGCCCGACCACAAGGACGCGGCGGCCTACCTGGAGATGGCGCGCCGGGAGGCGGCCAAGGTGCCCGCCAAGGTCCCGGAGCCCGCCCCCGCGGCACCCTCCCCTGCGGGCCCCGACCCTGCCGAGCTGCAGCTTCCGCAGGCCACGCGGCTCCTGGAGCAGGGCCGCGTCGAGGAGGCCCTCTTCCTCTTCGAGCGCATCCTGCACCGCGCCCCCGGTCATCCCCAGGCCCTCCAGGGCCGGGACCAGGCCCGGGCCCGCATGGCCGCCGTGGCGCCCCCGTCCGTGACGGCCGTTCCGGCCCCGGACCCCGAGCCCGCGGCCCTCCCGCCGGCGGTCGCCACCGCCGAGGCCCCCGCGCCCCGCCGCGGTCCGGCGCTCCCCGAGGCCCTGCGGAAACTCCAGCTCCCGCCCTGGCTCATGAACCCGCTCACCCTGATGGGGGTCTTCTTCGGCATCCTCATCCTCTGGGTGGCGATGTACTTCCTGGGCCAGTTCCGCAGCAACAGCCGCCTGCGGAGCGACGTGCAGTCCATCCGTGCCGAGTGCCTGGCCTCCGTGGCCCGGGGCACCGAGGTGGCCTCCCTGGCGGAGGACGCCGCGGAGATCCGCAGGGAGGCGGAGCGCTGCCTGTCCGAGGATCCCTTCCGCGCCTACTGCCGCGCCCAGGAACTGCTGCGCCTGAACCCCCTCGACGCCCCCGCCGCCCAGCTGCTGGACCGCGCCGCCAAGGCCCTTCCCCTGCCGGATCCGCCCCAGGGCGACCTGCGCCAGGTGGACAAGCTCCTCCAGGGGGGCGAGGTGGAGGGCGCCGAGCGCCTGCTCTACGCGCTCCTCCGCCAGAACCCGGACCAGGCGGAGCTGCGCGCCCGCTACCAGGGTGTCGCCCTTGCCCTGGTCCAGGCGAAGGCCCTGAAGGAGCACTGGGACGACGCCCGGGACCTGCTGCTGCGCGGCCGCGCCCTGGCCCCCGGGGACCGGGCCTGGCAGGGCCGCCTCCGCCTCCTCGAGACGCTGCGCTCCATGGGGCGCCCCGAGCGCGAGGCCTGGATCCCCATGCTGGCCTGACCGTGGCCGTCCGCACCCACTGCCCCAGCTGCCGCCACCGCCTCTCCCCCTTCGCGGTGGAGTGCCCGGAGTGTGGCCTGCCCCTGGGACGCCAAGCCCTGCCTCGCCCCCTGCTCTTCCAGGCCGGCGCGATCCAGGGCACGCCGCTGCCGGAGCCGCGCCCCCAGCAGGCCCTGCGGGCGCCGGCGCTGGGCCGCGTGGTGCCCGTGGACCTGGTCCCGGCGGAGGATCCCGGGGCCTCCGGGGAGCTGGCTGCGCTCCCGGATACGGAATCCCCGTCCCTCCTGGCCTCCCCCGCCCCCAGGGCGGAGGAGGACGCGGGCGACGCCACCTTCTGGCCCCTGGTGGGGGTGGAGCTGCGGGATGGCCTGATGCTCCTGGCCCTCAACGGGCTTCTGGCCCTGCTGGTGCGCCTGCACCTGGGCCTGCCCCTGGCGGAGGCCTACCGGGGCCTGTGGGTCTTTCTCCTGCCGGTCCACGCGGCCCTGGCCTGGTGCGCGGTGATGGTGCCCCTCGCCCTCACGGGGCAGTCCCTGGCCATGGCCCGCGCGGGCTTCGTGCTCGACACAACCCAGCCCGAGCGGCGCCTCAGCTTCTCGGTCTTCCACCTGCTCAGCGCGCTCTGCTTCCCCTTGAGCTTCCTGTGCATGGTGCTTACGCCGGAGCACCGGAGCCTCGCCGAGCTGCTCACCGGCCAGGAGCTGATGCGCCGGCCCTCCCGGATGCGCTGAGCCCGAATGATGCGGTGCCGGCCAGCCTCCCTCGGTAGAGGGAGGCGTGGAGCGTGTCCGGGCCGAACCCGCCGTGGCGCGGTACCAGCCTCCAAGCGCCTGCGCCGCTGGTGAAGCGTGCGGCTATTCGGCCTCCTCCGGCGCCTCCACGTCCTCCTGCAGGAGCAGGGCCTGGCCGCAGCCGGGGCAGGTCTTCGTGTCGTCCTCGGGCACGCCGCGCAGGCCGTCGTAGAAGCGGAGCTCCCGGTCGGGGCCCTCCCCGCGCCAAGCCACGGCGATGGGATAGCGGCAGCAGCGGCAGCGCATCTGGAGCATGGGAGCCTCCCCGGAACGGCCCAAGTCTGGGCGCCCTGGAGGGGGCGTCAATCCGGCAGGTGCATGCGCACGGAGGTGACGATCACGCCGGGCTTCAGCATCAGGAGGGTCTTGATGCGCAGGGCGGTCTGGCCGTGGAGCACCCGCTGCCACCACTTGGGGGTGACGAACTCGGGCAGGATCACCGTGAGGCACACGTCCGGTTCCGCGCGCTGGATGCGGTCGATCTCCGCAAGCACGGGCTCCACGATCTTGCGGTAGGGGCTCGGGATCACCCGCAGGGGCACGCCCATGCCGTACCAGGCCCAGTCGGCCCGGAGCTTCTGCACCGCGGGCCCCTCGTGGTAGCCGTCGGTGCCCAGGTCCACCGTGAGGGCCTCCACGCGGTCGCCGCTGATCATCTTCGCGTAGCGGAGGGCCTGCACCACGCCCTTGTGGATGCCCGAGATGAGCACGATGGCGTGGTGCTTCGTGGGCAGGGTGGCGTCGGTGCGGCTCGCCGCGAGGTTGCCCTTCACGTAGATGTAGTGGCGGTGGATGCGCAGGAAGGTGGCCACCATCAGCGGGATGATGATGAGGATGATCCAGGCGCCGCCGTAGCCGCCCTCCATCTTGAACTTGGTGATGGCGATGTCGATCCAGACCACGCCCGCGGTGAGGGCGCCGAGGCCGTTGATGGCCGCCTTCGTGTGCCAGTGCCGCTCGCGCTTCCGCAGCTTGTACCAGTGCATCACCATGCCGAGCTGGGAGAGGGTGAAGCCCGTGAACACGCCCAGGGCGTAGAGGGGCAGCAGCAGGTCGGTGTTGGCGTGCAGCAGCCACACCAGGCTGCAGCTCACGAGGGTGAGGATGATGATGCCGTTGCTGAAGACCAGGCGGTCGCCCTGGCTGGCGAACTGCTTGGGCAGGTACGCGTCGCGGCCCATGAGCGCCGCGAGGCGCGGGAAGTCCGCGTACGCGGTGTTCGCGGCCACCACCAGGATGGCGAAGGTGAAGCCCTGGGTGAGGTAGTACATCAGCTTGGGCAGGCCCGAGCTCACGTCGCCGTAGACGGCCTTCGCGAGCTTGCTCATCAGGGTCTCGGCCACCACCGACGGGTCGGAGCTGTGGGCGTAGACCACGCCGAAGCGATGGGCCAGCAGCGTGATGCCCACGAACATCGTGCCCAGCAGCAGCACCATCCAGATCATCGTTTTCGAGGCGTTGCGCTCGCAGGGCGTCTTGAAGGCCTGCACGCCGTTGGAGATGGCCTCCACGCCCGTCAGGGCCGTGCACCCCGCGCTGAAGGCGCGCATGAAGACCCACACCAACGCCAGGCCCGACAGCTGCTCCGCGTGGTGCACCGAGGCCTGCACCTGCACGGGTGTGGGGCCTCCGCCGAGGATGGTCTTCACCAGGCCCACCCCGAGCATCAGGATCACGAGGCCGATGAACCCATAGGTGGGTACGGCGAAGAGGGCCCCGCTCTCCTTCACGCCGCGCAGGTTCGCGACGGCCACGAAGGCGATGGCGGAGAGGGTGAGGATGACGTTGTGCCCCTGCAGGAAGGGCACGGCGGAGGTGATGGCCGCCACGCCGGAGGACACGCTGGCCGCCACCGTCAGGATGTAGTCGATGAGCAGCGAGGAGCCCGCCACCAGGGCCGCGATCTCCCCCAGGTTGTCCTTGGCCACGATGTAGGCGCCGCCGCCCGTGGGGTAGGCGAGGATCGTTTGGCGGTAGCTGATGCCGAGGATGACGAGGAGTGCGGTGATGCCGAGGGCCACCGGGATGGAGAGGCCGAAGAGCGCCGCTGCCGCGCCCGCCGCCGCGGCCCCCGTGAGGCCATGCAGGTTGCTGGAGAGGCTGGCCATGATCTCCTGCGTGGCGTAGGCCACGGAGGAGAGCGCGTCGGAGCTGAAGACGGAAAGCCCGATCGTGTTGCTCACCTGCGTGTGGTGGGTCTCGTCGCTGGCGAGGCGTCGTCCCAGAAGGAATCGCTTGAAGTCAGGCATGTCCGTCCATCGGTGCCCACGCGGGCGCAAGGAAGCTATCTTCCTCCAACGGCCGCGGAATGGTAGGGGCCTCCTGGTGACGAAGGGCACACTGGCGCGGCCACGCCCAGGGCCGCCACCAGATGCCGCTGCCCTGGGCCCAGGGGCCAGAACCAGCGCTCCCCGCTGAGCAGGGTCCGGTCCTCCAGACGTGCCACCACGTCCAGCCCGTTCAGGGGATCCATCAGCTCCAGCTGTCCGGTCGCCCGGAGCTGGGCGCTCCAGCGGGCCGAGAAGGGCCCGAGGTCCACGGGGTGTGCCCCGTCCAGCACCGCACGGTCGTGGAGGAGCCACAGCTCCGCGCCGCTGGCTTTCAGGGCGTCCAGGAGGGCGGCCTGGGCTCGGGCGGTCCAGGCGTCGAGGGCCTCCTGCACGGCGTCGCCGATCTCCCCCTCCGGCAGCGGGCGGCCAAGGCCCCGCTCCAGCACGGCCTGGGCCACGGGGCCCAGCTGCCCCAGGACGTTGGCGGCCAGGATGGTGCCGGGGCGGCGGCGCTCCAGCCAGGCCTCCAGGCCCCGGGGCACCGGCGCCAGGCCGGGGAGGAGCCCCGCCAGGCGGCGCAGGGCCAGTTCCGGATCCCGGGGGCCCTGGCCGCCGGGCCTCCGGGCGCAGCGGCGGGCCAGGGCGTGCAGGGCCTCCAGCCCGCCCGTGAGGTCCGCCCCCACCCAGGGGGCCAGGCGGCGGTGGCGGGCCAGGGTGAGCCACCGGCTGAGGGGGTCGGCGTCCCAGCCCGTGGTGTCCTTCGGGGCGAGGGACCAGGGGATCTCCAGGCCGCTGCCGGCGCCGAGGACGAGCACCGGCCGCTCGGGTGCGGCGCGGCGCAGGCCTTCGCCCAGGAAGGTCCGCGCCCGGGCCAGGTGCTCCGCCCAGCCCGCCCGGGGCCGACCGAGGAAGGCCCACTGCGTGCGCGCCAGGATCCAGGGAAGGACGGCCATGGCTCCACTCTACAGGGCCGTGACCCAGGCCTCTTCCCCCCTGGGGCAGACTGGAGGCCGGCGGAAAGGGGGCGGCATGGCCCGGTTCTCGAAGGATGCGGGGCGCGAAGTGCTGGGTGGCCACGTGCGCCTGCCGCCCTGGATCGCCAAGGAGCACGTGCGCCTGGGCGAGCTGCACGCCATGAAGGCGGGGCTCCGCAGCAGCGGCCTGCACACCGTCTGCGAGGAGGCGCGCTGCCCCAACCGCGCCCACTGCTTCCACACGGGCACCGCCACCTTCCTGCTCATGGGGGATACCTGCACCCGCGCCTGCGGTTTCTGCGCCATCCGCAGCGGGCGCCCGGGCCCCCTGAACCCCGCCGAGCCCGAGGAGACCGCCGCGCGGGTGGCGGAGCTGGGCCTGCGCTTCGCCGTGCTCACCAGCGTGACCCGCGACGACCTGTCCGACGGCGGCGCCGCCCACGTGGCCGAGACGATCCGCGCCATCCGCCGCCGTTGTCCGGGCGTGGGCGTGGAGGTGCTGACCTCGGACTTCCGGGGCTCCCACGAGGCCGTGGCGGCGGTGGTGGCCGCCGGGCCGGCGGTGTTCAACCACAACGTGGAGACGGTGCCCGAGCTGTACGCCGAGGTGCGCCCCGCGGCCCGCTTCGACCGCAGCCTCGACGTGCTGCGCGAGGCCAAGCGGCTGGGGACGGCCCTCTTCGGCGAGGACTTCCGCACCAAGAGCGGCCTCATGCTGGGCCTGGGGGAGACGGAGGAGGAGCTGATGGCCACCTTCGCGGCCCTGGCCGGGGCCGGCGTGGACATCCTCACCCTGGGCCAGTACCTGCGCCCCACCCGCCACCAGCTGCCCGTGCGCGCGTATGTGCATCCGGACGCCTTTGCCGAGCTGGGGCGCAAGGCCAAGGCCTTCGGCTTCCGCACGGTGTACGCCGGCCCCCTGGTGCGCAGCAGCTTCAACGCCCAGGAGGTCGCCCAGGTGGAGGGCGTCAGCATCGCGTAGCCCGGCAAGTCCTGCTGGGGGGTGTGAATCCTTGTGAAGACGGCGGCCCCCGGGCTGCCCGGCTTCCGTCCCGGGCTAGCATGAACGGGCCCGGCGCGTGCGGGTCTTCCGTTCAACCCCGCCGCCCGTGTGCTTCCCCCGTGATGCGGCCGGGTTCCCCCGCCGCCCCTTTCCAGACGCGTCGAAGGAGCGCCCCGTGGCCAAGACCCCCCGCTGGCCCGCCAGAGCTGTGCTTATCCCCCTGGTGGCCCTGTTGTATCCCCTCCTCGCGCCCGGCTCCCTGGGCGCCACGCCGCCGCCCACCAAGGAGCAGTGGGAGCAGTACCGCCAGGACGGCTCCCTGAAGGCGCGCATCGCGCAGGCCCTCGCCCTCGGCAAGCACCGCGTCCGTCCGGACCTGGCCGCCTCGGCCCGCTACCGCCTGGAGCAGGCGGCGGTGAAGCAGGGGCTCGTGGCGCCCGAGAAGGCGCGGATGCTCATGGCTCCGCCCCCGGGCCGGGTGGGCATGCCCACCAAGGGCACCGTGAAGGTCCTGGTGCTCTGCATCGACTTCAGCGACCAGCCCCACAGCGCCACCAACACCATGGACTACATGAGGAGCCGTCTCTTCGGCGACGGCGGCGGCGCGGCGGCCCCCAACGACAGTCTGCACAACTTCTACCTGCGCTCCTCCTACGGCCAGCTGGACATCCAGGGCACGGTGCTGGGCTGGTACCGGCCCAGCTACACCCGCGCCTCCATGCCGGACACCACGGGAACCGATCGCCAGCAGGCCGTCACCCGGGAGAAGCTCATCCGGGAGGCCCTGGAATACTACAACGGCGGCGCGGGCGGGGACATCGACTTCACCCAGTTCGACAACAACCGCGACGGCAAGATCGACTACTTCGCCATCGTGTGGAGCGGACCCGACACGGGCTGGAGCGAGTTCTGGTGGGGCTACCAGACGGGGTGGTGGGCCACGGAGAGCCCCGTCCTGGACGGCATGCGGGTGGGCGACTACTCCTGGCAGTGGGAATCCCGCCCGGCAGGGGGCGCCTTCGAGCCCAGCACCATCATCCACGAGACGGGGCACGCCATGGGCCTGCCCGACTACTACGACTACAAGTCGAAGGCGGACGGCGACACGGTGGGACCGGATGGCGGCGTGGGCGGCCTGGACCAGATGGACAGCCGCGGCGACCACAACTGCTTCAGCAAGTGGCTTCTCGACTGGATCGAGCCCCGGCTCTGCCGCGGCGTGACCGCGAACGTGGAGCTGCGGGCCTCGGATGGCGAGCGGGATGCCGCCATCCTCCTGCCCCTGGTGGACCGGGCGGATCCCTTCTCCGAGTTCTTCATGGTCCAGAACCGTCAGCGGACGGGCAACGACCGCACGATTCCCGGCTCGGGGCTTCTGGTCTGGCACGTGGACGGCACCCTGAACGCCTCTGGCACGGACTTCCAGTTCAACAATTCGGACACGGCCCACAAGCTGCTGCGCCTGATGGAGGCGGATGGCCTGGAGGAGATCGAGCAGGACCGGAACGCCAACGCCGGGGACTTCTACGTGGGCGGGAGCAGCTTCGGCCCCTCCACGAGCCCGAACAGCAGCCTCTACAGCGGCCAGCCCACGGGGCTCGGGATCGACGCCATCTCCCCCAGTGCCGCCACCATGAGCTTCAACGTCACCGCGTCCTACCCGGACGCCACGCCTCCGGTGGGTGCGCCGACCGCGCCCACGGATGAGGGCGCCACCACCGCCAAGCAGGATCTGGTTTTCCAGTGGGGCGCCGGCACCGTGGCGGATCCCGACAGCGGCCTCATCGGCTATCGCCTGCAGGTGGGCACGCGTCCCGATGCCCGGGACGTCTTCGACGGTTTCCTGGGGAACGTCCTCGGCCACACCCTGCCCGGAATGGGCCAGGACGGCCACACCTACTACGCCAGGGTCGCGGCGGTGAACGGCAGCTGGCTGCCCTCCGCCTGGTCGCCCTCCAGCGACGGCATCACGGTGGCCTTCCCGGTCTTCGACGGCGCCGCGCTGGACGCCCCGAACCTCGCCTTCCGGACCAACGGCGCCCTGCCCTGGACCGTCCAGACGGCCACGAGCCACCTGGGAGGCAGCGCCGGGCAGAGCGGGGCCGTCGGCCACAGCCAGGCGAGCTACGTCCAGACCACGGTGACTGGGCCCTGCAGTGGATCCTTCTGGTGGAAGGTCAGCTCGGAAGCGGGCTACGACACCCTGGCCTTCACCCTGGACGGCCAGCACCAGACGCCCCCCATCAGCGGCGAAGTGGACTGGACGAAAGTGGATTTCCAGGTCCCCGCGGGCACCCACGTGCTGCGCTGGACCTATGCCAAGGACGGTGGGGCCACCGGCGGTCAGGACCGGGCCTACCTGGACCACGTCGTCCTGGATGCGGCTCCGCAGGCGCCCGCCATCACGTCCTTCAGCCCGGCCTCGGCCTATGCGGGTGCAACGGTGACGATCGCCGGCAGCGGCTTTACCGGCGCCACGAAGGTCACCTTCAACGGCCTGGACGCCCCCAGCTTCTCCGTGACGGGCGCCACCCAGGTCACCGCCGTGGTTCCCGCGGGCAGCGCCAGCGGTCCCATCGCCGTCACGACCCCCGGAGGCACCGCCACCAGCAGCGCCGCCTTCACGAGCCTGGGGGTGCCCCCGGCGCCCGTGGTCACCACCTTCAGCCCGGCGGCGGCCTGCGTGGGCACGACGGTGACGGTCGAGGGCAGCGGCCTCGACACCACGACCTCCGTGACCTTCGGGGGGATCAGCGCCACCTTCACCGTGCAGAGCGCCACGCGCCTGAGCGCCGTGGTGCCCGCCGGCGCGGCCAGCGGAACCCTGCGGGTCGTGACGGCCGGGGGCAGCGCCGAGGCGCCTGCGGCCTTCACGCTGCGCGGCTTCGACCTGAACGCCGTGAGCGGCGTGGACCTGGCGGACCTGGCGCGCATCGCCCGCAGCTTCGGCAAGCGCAGCGGCGACGCCGGCTTCGACGCCGCCTGCGACCTCAATGGCGACGGCGTGGTGGACGAGAAGGACGCCACCCTGCTCTTTGCCCACCTGGACTAGAAGGAGACCCCATGCGTCCCATGTTCTTCCGGCGTTCCGGCCTCCTCCTCGGCTGCGGCCTGCTGCTCCTCGTCTCCGCCTGCGGCGGCGGGGGCAGCAAGAAGTCCAGCGGCGACAAGGCCCCCACGAAGCTCCACTACGTGCCCAGCGCGGCGGCCACGAGCAGCACCTGGCGCCTGGTGGCGGATCCCGCCACCAACGACAGCTCCACCCTCAAGCTCGTCCTGCTCGGTCCCTCGGGCGCGAAGGTGCAGGGGGTGACGCTCTTCCTCCGCTGCGAGGCCGGACGCGCCGCCTGGGTCCAGCCCACCGGCGCCACGGAATACGCGCTCCCCGGCACGGCCCTGGACCTCAGCTCCGGCGGGAGCGACGCCTCGGTGAAGCTCTTCAAGACGCGGCTCGGATCCGCCACGGATCTCCAGGTGGGGGCCTACCAGAAGGCGGGCACGGCCACCCTGGGCACGGACCCCGTCTTCACCGTGAGCCTGCGCCTCGCCAGCGGCGCCACCAAGGGGGCCGTGACGCTCTCGGTTCCTTCCGGGAAGCGTCCGGTCCTCCTGGACGAGAACGGCCAGGAGCAGGACCTGAGCGTGGTGGTGGGAACCCTCACCGCCGAATAGAGGCAGGATGCCGCGCGCCTGCTATCCTCGCAGGCGCCGAGGGGCCCCCGCGGATGCGGGGGCTTCCTTCGTACGAGGTGGCCATGAACGCGCTCGCCCGCCGGATCCACGATCGTGCAGCGGCCCTCCAGGGCGAGACCGCGCGCTTCCTGATGGACATGGTCCGCGTGCCCTCCTTCAGCGGGAAGGAGCGGGAGGTGGTGCAGGTCATCGCGGCGGAGATGGCGCGCTCGGGCTTCGACGAGGTGCGCGTCGACGGCCTGGGCAGCGTGATCGGGCGCATCGGCTCGGGCCCGCGCGTACTCGCCTTCGACGCCCACATCGACACCGTGTACCCCGGCGATCCCAGCCTGTGGACCTTCGACCCCTTCACGCCCAGGCTCGAGGACGGCCAGGTCTGGGGCCGCGGCACGGTGGACCAGGAGGGCGGCATGGCCTCCATGGTGACGGCGGGTCGCATCATCCGGGAACTGGAGCTCAACCACGCCTTCACCCTGCTCTTCACGGGAACCGTGATGGAGGAGGACTGCGACGGCCTGTGCTGGACGTACCTGCTGGAGGAGGAAAAGCTCCGGCCCGAGCTGGTGGTCATCACCGAGCCCACGAACCTGAACCTGTACCGGGGCCACCGGGGCCGCATGGAGATGCAGGTGGAGGTGAAGGGGCGCTCCTGCCACGGCAGCGCCCCGGAGCGGGGCGACAACGCCATCTACAAGATCAGCCGCGTGGCCCTGGAGATCGAGCAGCTGCACGGGCGCCTGAAGGAGGACCCCTTCCTCGGCAAGGGCTCCGTCTGCGTGTCCCAGGTCTTCTTCACCGGCCCCAGCCAGTGCGCCGTGCCGGACAGCGCGACGCTCAGCCTGGACCGCCGCCTGACCTTCGGGGAGACGAAGGAGGGCGCGGTGCGGGAGGTGCAGGAGGCCGCCGCCCGCGCGGGCTGCCCCGACGCGGAGGTGCGCATCCTGGAGTACCGCGAGCCCGCCTACACGGGCCTCGTCTACCCCATGGAGAAGTACTACCCCACCTGGGTGCTGCCCGAGGAGAGCCCCTGGCTCGGGGCGGCCGTGGAGGCCTACCGGGGCGTGCTGGGCCGGGAGCCCCGCGTGGACAAGTGGACCTTCAGCACCAACGCCGTGGCCATCGCGGGGCTCAAGGGCATCCCCTGCCTGGGCCTCGGCCCGGGGGACGAGACCCTGGCCCACGCGCCCGACGAGCACTGCCCCGTGGCGCAGCTGACTGAGGCCGCGGCCTTCTACGCCGCCTTCGTGGCGCACCTGAACGGCGTCTCCACGGATCAACACGGATGAGCGCGGATGGAACTCCTGGAACAGGCGTTGAGCGAGCGGGTTCTCGGAGCCTGCATGGAAGTGTCCAACGTCCTGGGGCCTGGTTTCCTCGAGCGGGTCTACCATCGCGCTCTTGTCGAGGAGCTTCGGCTCCGGCAGATCCAGGTCCAGAGTCCCTACCCCATCCCCGTGCAGTACAAGGGGGTCTCCGTCGGGAACTACGTGGCGGACCTGGTGGTGGAGGAGCGGATGCTCCTCGAGCTCAAGGCTCTCGCCGCGCTGGCGCCCGAGCACGAGGCCCAGCTCCTGAACTACCTGAAGGCCACCGGATTGAGGGTGGGCCTTCTCATCAACTTCGGGACGCCACGACTCCAATGGAAGCGCATGGTCCGATGAGCAGCTTCCAAGAATGCCTATCGATGGGCAGGGACCGCGGACCTGAGCCGCGACGGGAGGAGGGGGAGCTCTGGGCCCTGCGTCCCCGCCCCATCCGTGTGAATCCGTGCCCATCCGTGGATCGTGTTTCGGACCTGCAGGTGAGGCCATGACATCCTTCCGCTACCGCTGTACCGATTGCGGCAGCAGCTTCGACCGGGATGCGGTGCGCTACCTCTGCCCGCACTGTGGTGCCGCCTACCGTCCGGGCATGCCCCTGGTGGGGGTGCTGGAGGCGGTCTTCGACGCGGCCGCGGTCGCCGCGGCCTTCGATCCGGAGCGGCCCGACTGGCAGCTCTTCTGCGCGGTGGAAGCCGCCTTCCACCCGCCCCTGCCCGTGGGGGGCACGCCCCTGCTGCGCGCGGCGCGCCTGGGGGCGGAACTGGGGCTGGAGCGGCTCTTCGTGAAGCACGAGGGGCTGAACCCCAGCGGCAGCCTGAAGGACCGCGCCTCCTTCCTGGTGGCCGCCGAGGCCCGCCGCCTGGGCGAGACGCGCATCGTGACCGCCTCCACGGGCAACGCCGCCTCCGCCCTGGCCTGCGTGTGCGCCAGCGCGGGGCTGGAGGCGCTGATCTTCGTGCCCGAGACGGCGCCCCGGGCCAAGCTCGTGCAGATGCTGGTGCACGGCGCCAGGGTGCTGCCCGTGAAGGGCAGCTACGACGAGGCCTTCCGCCTTTCCCTGGAATACACGGCGGCGCGGGGCGGCCTGAACCGCAACACCGCCTACCACCCGCTCACGATCGAGGGGAAGAAGACCGCGGGCCTGGAGCTCTACGCCCAGGCCGGCTTCCGGGTGCCGGACGCGATCCTCGTGGGCACGGGGGACGGCGTGATCCTGGCCGGGCTCCACAAGGCCTTCGTGGACCTGCGGCGCGCGGGGCTCACGGGGCGCCTGCCGCGCCTGGTGGCGGTGCAGGCGGCCACGTCGGACGCGATCGCCCGCTACTGGGCGAGCGGGAGCTATGCGAACGTGCAGCCCCGCACCCGGGCGGACTCCATCTCCGTGGGCTGCCCGAGCCACGCCCACGGCGCGCGGCGGGCGCTGCTGGAGAGCGGCGGCTGCGCCGTGGTGGTGGAGGACGCGGAAATCCTGGAGGCCCAGGCGCGCCTGGCCCGCACCACCGGAGTCTTCGCCGAGCCCGCGGCCGCCGCGGCCCTGGCGGGCCTTGGCCGCATCCAGTCGGGGCCCAGGGGGCTCGCGCCCCGGGGGGGCGCGGGGGGCAGCCCCCTCTGCTCAACACTCTACCTCTCACTCCACATAGCGCGGCCGCCCCGCACACGCAAAACACCCAGGGGCAACCCCTGAAAATACAAGCCCGCTTCTTTGCC
>CAXYVC010000064.1:0-14969 GCA_964292295.1 uncultured bacterium | reverse complement strand
CCCAACCCCGGGGGCCCGGCCCACCCCCGGGCCCCGGCGGCCCGGGGGCGCCCTGCCCCCCACCGTGGGGGGCCCCGGCGCCCCCAACGGCGGTAAGACCGTGGTGCTCATGGCGACGGGGCACGGCCTGAAGGACGTGGATGCGCCCCTGGACCGCCTGGAGCTCCCTTCCGCGATTCCGCCCGTCCTGGAGGCCGTGCCGTGAGGACCTTGATCCGGGGCGGGCGCCTCGTCCTGCCCGAGGGGCTCCGCGACGGGGAGCTCCTGCTGGAGGACGGCCGCATCGAAGGCATCGGCGCCGCCGGGGAGCTCCGGGCGGAGCGCGTGCTGGACGCCGCGGGCTGCTACGTGCTGCCGGGCCTCGTGGACCTCCACGTGCACCTGGACGACCGCATCGGCGGCTGCTTCCTGGCGGACACCTACGAGAGCGGCAGCCGCGTGGCGCTCCAGAACGGCGTGACCACCCTCTGCAGCTTCATCACCCAGGGGCCCGGCGAGGGCCTGCGGGCGGCGGTGGACCGCGCCCTGGGCAGGGCGCGGGGCCGCACGCACGCGGACCTGGCCTGGCACCTGACGCCCACGCGCTTCGAGGACCGGGACTGGGCCGAGCTGGAGGCCCTGCTGGCGGCGGGCTGGCGCACGGTGAAGCTCTACACCACCTACCGCGAGGCGGGCCTCCTCTGCGACGAGGCGCGGATGGACGCCCTTTTCAGCCGCCTTGGCCCCCTCGACGCGCGCTTCCTGGTCCACGCGGAGGACGACGCGGTGATCGCGGGGGTGGACGCCTCCCGGCTGGACCTTTCCCGGGCCGCCTCCCACGCCCTGCTGCGGCCCGAGGAGGCGGAGCTCCTGGCCATGGAATACGTGGCCGCCCTGGCCCTCTGCAACCGGGTGCCCCTGCACTTCGTGCACGTGAGCGGCCTCCGCAGTGCGGAGCTGCTGCCCCGCTGGCGGGGCCTGGGGGACGTGACCGCCGAGACCTGTCCCCAGTACCTCTGGCTGGATTCGGGCTGGCTGGCGCGCGCCGACGGCCACCGCTGGATCTGCAGCCCCCCCCTGCGGGACGGCCGCGAGGCCTTCCGGGAGCGGGCCCGGGCCGGCGCCTTCGAGGTCTTCGCCACGGACCACTGCCCCTTCCGCACTGGGGACAAGGACGCCTGGGGCGGGAAGGACTGTCGGCGGGTGCCCGGCGGCCTGCCGGGCCTGGGCGCGCTGATGCATGCGGTGTGGCGCCTGCACGGGGACGACCCGGACCAGGCCGCCCGGGAGCTGGCCCTGCGCTGCGCCGCGAACCCGGCGCGCATCGCGGGCCTGGCGCACCGCAAGGGCGCGCTGGCTCCGGGCCTGGACGCCGACGTGCTGGTGCTGGATCCCGCGGGACCCGAGCGCCCCGTGCGCAGCACCCTCGCGCCCTGTGCCGAACCCTACCCGCTGCTGGCCACGCGCCTGCAGGTGCGCCACCTGCTGCTGCGGGGCAGGGAGGTGGTGGCGGGGAGCGCGCTGTGCCATCCCGGCGCGCCAACCGGCTTGTGCTTGCCAGAAGCCTGATCTGCGCCAATCCTTCGGAGACCCATCCCGAACCTTCGCCGTGCCTCCAGACAAGGAGCCGCCATGCCCAGGAGCCTGTACCCCTTCGTGGAGGCCTTCGCGGCCTTCCGCACGAACCTCTTCCAGAAGGACTTCCTGCTCACCTGGGAGCACGGGGAGGAGGAGCTGCGCGCCGTCCTGGCCCTGGCGGAGCTGCTGAAGCGCCTGCACGCGGAAGGCCTCTCCACCCGCGTCTTCGACGCGGGCCTCGCCATCAGCCTCTTCCGGGACCACAGCACCCGCACGCCCTTCAGCTTCCCCTCCGCTGCCCCGGGCCCGGGCCTCAGCCTGGCGGACCTGGACGAGCAGAAGAGCCAGGTGGCCCACGGCGAGACCGTGCGCGAGACGGCGAACATGATCGGCTTCCTCGCCGAGGTCATCGGCATCCGCGACGACATGTACCTCGGGGAAGGGCACAAGGGCATGGCGGAGGTGGGCGCGGCCCTCTCGGAGGGCGCGGCGGAAGGGGTGCTGCACCGCCGGCCCAGCGTGCTGAACCTCCAGTGCGACGTGGACCATCCCACCCAGACCCTGGCGGACCTGGCCTGGCTGGTCCGGCACTTCGGCAGCCTGGAGGCGCTGAAGGGCAAGCGCATCGCCATGTCCTGGGCCCACAGCCCCAGCTACGGCAAGCCCCTGAGCGTCCCCCAGGGCGTCATCGGGCTGATGACGCGCTTCGGCATGGAGGTGCGCCTCGCCCACCCGGAGGGCTACGGCCTTCTTCCCGACGTGGTGGCGCGGGCCGCCAGGCAGGCGGAGGCCAGCAGCGGTGCCTTCCGCGTGATGGACCGCATGGAGGACGCCTTCGAGGGCGCCGACCTCGTGTACCCGAAGTCCTGGGCGCCCTTCCAGGTCATGCAGCGGCGCACGGAGCTGCTGCGCGCCCAGGACCGGGAGGGCCTGAAGGAGCTGGAGCGCGCCTGCCTCGCCGAGAACGCGCGGCACGTGGATTGGACCTGCGACCGCCGCCGCATGGACCTCACCCGGGAGGGCCGCGCCCTCTACCTGCACTGCCTGCCCGCGGACATCACGGACGTGAGCTGCGCCCAGGGCGAGGTGTCGAGGGAGGTCTTCGAGGAGGCCCGGCTGGACACGTACCGCGAGGCCAGCTACAAGCCCTTCGTCATCGCCGCGCTGATCTTCCTGGCCCGGCTGCGCGATCCCGTTTCCAGGGCCGAGGCGCTCGTGGATCGGGCGCAGCCGCTGGTCTTCTAGCAAGGAGCCTCCCGTGTCCCGCATCCTTCCGCCCCTGAACGAGGAGGTGCTCCGGCGCAGCGCGCGGCGCTGCCGGGAGCGCGGCGTGGTGGTCCCCACCTTCGCGCAGATGCGCGATCCGGGGCTCGTGCCCGAGGCCCAGCGCGAGCGCCTGCGGGGCGTGGGCCTCTGGGACGTGCACCCCGCCAACCTCTTCCGCATCACCTGGAAGAACGACCCCGCCACGGGGCTGTACGGCGCGGCCAACGCCTTCGAGATCCCGCCGCAGATCACCGGCGTGCAGGCGCGCATCTTCGGGCTGGTGGGGCAGGCCTTCCCCACGGGGGCGCACAAGGTGGGGGCCGCCTTCGGGTGCCTGGTGCCGCGCCTAGCCTCCGGGAGCTTCGATCCCGAGCGCCACAAGGCCGTCTGGCCCAGCACCGGGAACTTCTGCCGGGGCGGCGCCTTCGACAGCGCCATCCTGGGCTGCACGGCGGTGGCCATCCTGCCCGAGGAGATGTCCCGGGAGCGCTTCGCCTGGCTCTCCGCCGTCGGCGCCGAGGTCATCGCCACCAGGGGCTGCGAGTCCAACGTGAAGGAGATCTACGACGCGTGCTGGGAGCTGCGGAAGGACCCCGTGCACGTGATCTTCAACCAGTTCGAGGAGTTCGGGAATCCGCTCTGGCACGTGCACGTGACGGGCCCGGCGCTGGAGGAGGCCTTCCGCGCCCTGGCGGGACCGGGGCAGCGCCTCTCCGTCTACGTGAGCGCCACGGGCAGCGCCGGCACCCTCGCCGCGGGCGACCACCTGAAGGCGCGCTTCCCGGGCCTGAAGATCGTGGCCTCCGAGGCCCTCCAGTGCCCCACGCTGCTCCAGAACGGCTTCGGTGGCCACCGCATCGAGGGCATCGGCGACAAGCACGTGCCCTGGGTCCACAACGTCCGCGCCACGGACGCGGTCGCCGCCATCGACGACGAGGACTGCATGCGCCTGCTGCGCCTCTTCAACGAGCCCGAGGGTCTGGCCTGCCTGCGCGCCCTGGGCGTGCCCGAGGCGGCGGTGGAGCGCCTCGGCCTGCTGGGCATCAGCGGCATCTGCAACCTGCTGGCGGCCATCAAGGCCGCGAAGCACTGGGAGCTGGGGCCGAAGGACGTGGTGGCCACCGTCTTCACCGACAGCGTGGAGCTGTACCGCTCCCGCCTCGCGGAGCTGGCGGAGGCG
This sequence comes from uncultured bacterium, assembly GCA_964292295.1. Classification (GTDB taxonomy): domain Bacteria; phylum Acidobacteriota; class Holophagae; order Holophagales; family Holophagaceae; genus CAXYVC01. The sequence continues at coordinate 10,966 of CAXYVC010000064.1, read as the reverse complement.
CGCGGCCCCTTCACGGCCCTGGACGCGGCCCGCGCCCAGGCGGGCAGCCTGGAGCGCCAGTCGGTGGCGCACTTCCGGGAGCTCACGCACCCCGAGCGGAAGGCCATCCACAACCTGAAGTACTACACGTGGGTGGAGCAGCAGGGGAAGGACTGCGCCGAGCTCTCGGCCCAGTGGGAACCCGAGTACTGGCAGGAGACCTGGGAGGAGGTGCACGCGGTGGACCGCCTCATCGAGGCCTTCAACGCCGAGATCGCGGCGGGGTGAACGCCTGCCCTCACAGCCGCGCCCACACGCGCCGGGCCGCCGCGCGGCAGCGAGCGCGCAGCTCCGCCTCGTCCAGGTCCAGGCAGAGCTCGCCGTCCTCCATCAGCACCCGCCCGCCGCACACGGTGCTGCGCACCCCTGCCTGGGCGAGGCCGAAGACCAGGTGGCCCAGGGCGTTGGCCGTTTCCATCGGCGTGACGGGGTCGTAGTCCAGCACGAGGAGGTCCGCCAGGGCGCCCGGGGCGAGGGTGCCCAGGGGCGCGCCCCAGAGGCGCGAGGCCAGGGCGGGGTTGGTGCGGGTGAGGGTGGCGCACACCTCCGGGAAGGCGGCGGAAGGGCTGCCCGCCCGCAGGTGCTGCGCCCACAGGGCCGCCCGCAGCTCGGCCAAGGGGTTCGCGGTCATGGCGTCCGTGCCCAGGGCCACGGGGATGCCCGCGGCGGCCAGGGCGGGCAGGTCGGCCAGGCCCACGCCGTTGTTCTGGTTCGACTGGGGGTTGTGGACCACCGTGGCGCCGGCGCGGGCGAGGCGCGCGCGGTCCTCCGCGTCCAGGTGCACGCCGTGGGCGGCGAGGCTCTCCGGTCCCAGCACCCCCGCCTCCGCCAGGCGCGCCGTGGGGCTGCAGCCGTGGCGCGCGCGGGTCAGGCGCGCGTCGCTGGCGTCCTCCGCCAAGTGCACGTGGAAGCCCGCCCCCGAGGCCTTCCCGAGCTCTGCTGCGGCCCGCAGCGTGGTGTCCTCCAGGGTGAAGGAGGCGTGCAGGCCGACGAGGCCGCGCAGCTGCGGGTGCCGCTCGGCCGCGCAGCGCCGCAGGAAGGCAGCGTTCTCCTCCAGGCCCTCCCGGGCCGGGCGGGCGCCCGCCCGGTCCGACACCTCGAAGCAGAGGCACGCGGGGAGGCCGGGGGCGCACACGGCTTCCGCCAGGGCGTCCAGGCTTCCCCGCACCGCGCAGGGGCTTGCGTGGTGGTCCACCAGCGTGGTGCAGCCCGCGCGGATGGCCTCCAGGAGGGTGGCCCAGGCGCTCAGGCCCACGGCCTCCAGGTCCAGGGCGCGGTCCAGGCGCCACCACAGGTCGCGCAGCACGCCCTGGAAGTCCGCGCTGGGCGGCGCCCCCAGGCCCCGGGCGAAGGCCGAGTAGAGGTGGGTGTGGGCGTTCACGAGGCCCGGCATCACCACCCGCCGCCCCGCCCACAGCACGCGGTCGAAGGGGCCCTCCAGGGTGCCGGCGGGGGCGATGGCCGTGATGCGGTTCCCCTCCACCAGGACGTCGTGGTCCTCCAGCACGGAGAAGGCCGCGTCGAAGGGCAGGACGGTGCCGCGGGCGACGAGCAGGCGGGTCATGGGGGCTCCGGGTTTGCCTCGATTGAAGCACCTATACTGGCCCCATGGACCGCAGCTTCCTCTCCGCCACCATCCTCCTGGTGCTGATCACGGACCCTCTGGGCAACATCCCCTTCTTCATCTCCACGCTGAAGCAGGTGAAGCCCGAGCGCCGCCGCACGGTGATCCTGCGGGAGTGCCTGCTGGCCTTCGCGGCCCTCATGCTCTTCCTGCTGGGGGGGCGGCACATCCTCGGGGCGCTGCACCTGAGCGACGAGGCCCTGCGCGTGGGGGGCGGCGTGGTGCTGCTGCTCATCGCCATCCGCATGATCTTCCCCGAGCGGGGCGCGCGCCTGGGGGAGGACGAAGTGAAGGGAGAGCCCTTCATCGTGCCCCTCGCCATCCCCCTCATCGCCGGGCCCAGCGCCATGGCCACGGTGCTGCTCCTCTCCAGCCAGCAGCCGGGCCAGCTCCTGGCCCTCACGGGCGCGCTCACCATCAGCATCGCCGTCACCGCCGCCGTCTTCCTGGCCAGCGACAAGCTCCAGAAGCTGCTGGGCGAGCAGGCCATCACCGCGCTGGAGCGCCTCATGGGCCTGGTGCTCACGGCCATCGCGGTGGAGATGCTCCTGGGCGGCGTGGCCCGCTACATCGCCCAGGCCAAGGGCTAGCTTCAAGCCTTGCGGGAAAGGGGAGGGCGGTCCTAGGCTGGGGCCACCTTTCCCCAGGTTCACCATGCCCGATGCCCCTGAAGCCTGCTGGCGGCACGACGCCCGCGCCAAGGTGACCGGCCGCGCCCGGTACGCGGACGACCTGAAGGTGCCGGGCCTCCTGCACGCCGCGCCCGCCTACGCCGACCACGTGCATGCGCGCCTGCTGGCGGTGCGCACGGAGGAGGCCGCCGCCATGCCCGGCGTGCTGCGCGTGCTCACGGCGGCGGACGTGCCGGGCGCCCGCTGCGTGGGCCAGATCCTGCAGGACTTCCCCGTCTTCGCGTCGGACCGCATCCGCTGCCACGGGGACGTGGTGGCCCTGGTGGTGGCCCGCAGCCGCGCCGAGGCCATCGCCGCCGCCGCCCGGGTCACAGTGGAGGCCGAGCCGCTGCCCGCGCTGCTGGACCCGGAGGAGGCCCTGGCCGAGGGCGCGCCCCTGGTGCACGAGGCCCGGGGCACCAACGTGGTGAACCACCACCGCGTGCGCCGGGGGGATGCGGACGCCGAGCTGGCGGCCTGCGACCTGGTGCTGGACGAGGTCTTCCGCACCCAGGCGGTGGAGCACGCGTACCTGGAGCCCGAGAGCGCCCTGGCCATCCCCCGCTGGGACGGCACGGTGGAGCTGCGCGTCAGCACGCAGCACCCCTTCAGTGCGCGGCGCTTCGTGGCGGCGGTGCTGGGTGTGCCCCTGCACGGGGTGGAGCTCGTGGGCGTTCCCGTGGGGGGCGGCTTCGGCGGCAAGGACGACACCGCCGGCCTGGTGGCCGCCCGCGCGGCCCTGGCCGCGAAGCTGCTGGACCGGCCCGTGCGCCTCACCTACACCCGGGAGTGGTCCCTGCGCGAGTCGTACAAGCGCCACCCCTACGTGCTGCACTACCGCCTGGGCTTCACCCGGGAGGGCCAGATGCGCGCCGCCCGGGTGCGCATGGTGGCGGACGCGGGCCCCTACTGCTCCGTCACGCCCTGGGTGACCTGGCGCAGCACGGTGCAGTGCTGCGGGCCCTACCAGGTGCCCCACGTCCACGCCGACGTCTACGGCGTGGCCACCCACAACCCCGTCACGGGCGCCATGCGCGGCTTCGGCAGCCCCCAGGTGAACTTCGCCGTGGAGCAGCTGGTGGAGATGGCCGCGGAGCGCCTGGGGATGGACGCGGTGGAGCTGCGCCGCCGCAACCTGCTGCGCCAGGGCTGCGCCACCGTCACGGGCCAGGTGCTCGACACCCACGTGGTGAGCCTGGAGGAGGTTCTGGACCGGGTGCTCGAGGCCTCGGACTACCGCGCCAAGCTCGCCCGCTGCGGGGCCCTGGAGGGGGAGGAGCGCTACGGCATCGGCCTGGCCCTCAGCGCCCGGGGCATGAGCCTCGGCGCCGAGGGGGGGGACGCCTGCTCCGCGGAGATCGCCGTCCAGCCCGACGGCTCGGTGCTGCTGGGGACGGGCATCCACGAGAACGGGCAGGGGGCCGAGAGCGCCATGGTGCTGCTCTGCGCCGAGGCCCTGGGCCTGCCCCGGGAGCGGGTGCGGTACCGCCGCTCCAGCACCGCCACCATCCCCGACGGCGGCACCACCGTGGCCAGCCGCGGCACCCTGATGGGCGGTGGCGCCGTGGTGGAGGCGGCCCGGGTGCTGAAGGCCCGCATGGCCGCCTGCCTGGCGCCGGAGCTGGGCGGCCCCCCGGAGACGCTGCGCTTCGAGGGATCCCGCGTGGTGGGCGCGCAGGCCGCCATGGCCTGGGAGGACGCCGCGCGCGCCCTCTACGCCCGCCAGGTGCACCCCGTGGCCCTGGGCACCTTCCGGGCGCCCCAGGTGGACTGGGACGAGGCCACGGGGCAGGGCCGGGCCTACTTCACCTGGGTGTACGGCTGCCAGTGCGCCGAGGTGGCGGTGAACGTGCGCACGGGCCGCGTGCGCCTGCTGAACCTCGTAGCCGCCCACGACGTGGGCCGCGCCGTGAACCGGCCCATGGTGCTGGGCCAGTTCTACGGCGGCCTGGCCATGGGCAGCGGCTACGCCCTCACCGAGGAGCTGCAGGTGGAGGGCGGCTGCATCCGCTCCGCGAACCTGGACCGCTACCGCCTGCCCCGGGCGCCGGATCTGCCCGAGATGACCGCGATCGTCGTGGAGCACGCGGACCCCACGAGCCCCAGCGGCGCCAAGGGCTGCGGCGAACCCACCCTCGAGATCACCGCCCCCGCCATCGCCAACGCCATCGCCCGCGCCACGGGCCAGCGCCTGCGGCGCCTGCCCCTCCGCCCGGCCCCGGAGGCCTGACCATGCAGCTCACCGTCAACGGCCAGCTCCGCGAGCTTTCCGACGCCGAGGCCCCCCGCCGCCTGCTGGACGTGCTGCGGGAGACGCTGGACCTCACCGGCGCCAAGGACGGCTGCGGCATCGGCGTCTGCGGCGCCTGCACCGTGCTCCTGGACGGCGCGCCCGTGAAGGCCTGCCGCCTGAGCCTGGGCGACGTGGCGGGCCGCGCGCTGCTCACCATCGAGGGGCTGGAGGGGCCCGACGGGACGCTGCACCCCCTCCAGCAGGCCTTCCTGGATGCGGGCGCCATCCAGTGCGGCTTCTGCACCCCGGCCATGGTGCTCACCGCCCACGCCTTCCTGCGGGGCCACCCCCGGCCCAGCCGGCCGGAGATCCGCCGCGCCCTGGCGCCCGTGTTGTGCCGCTGCACGGGCTACCAGCAGATCGTGGACGCGGTGGAGCGCGCCGCGCCCTTCTAGGCCTGAGGTGCCCATGGACACGCCCCGCCTGCTGGAGGCCGGACCCTGCGAGATGCGGCTGGTGGCGGACGCCTTCGAGGGCCAGCTGGACCTGCGCGCCTTCCGCGCCGCCTGCCCCCAGTACCCCGTGCTCTGCGCCAGCCCCCTGGTGGTGGAGCTGGAGCGCGGGCGCTGGGCGTGCCTGGAAAAATTCGGCGCCGTCGTGGTGTGGAATCCCACCGAGGCCCTCCTGGCCACCCTCCACGCCGAGCTGCGGGCCCTCCCCGGCGTGGGCCGCCCGGTGGAGCGGGCGCGGGACGACCTGCGCGTGGCCGTGGGCGCCCCGGAGGACCGGGTGGGCTTTGCCGAGGTGGCCCTGCGCGTCTTGAGCCTCGACACCCTGAAGCTGTTGAGCCTGGCCCTGGCCCGCAGCGTGGCCCTCGAGGCGGTGGAGCTGGCGGTGCGGGAGCCCCTGGCGCGCATGCAGCCCGTGGTGCGCGGCCTGCGGGAGCGCGGCCGCCTGGGCCTGAGCCACCGGGAGGCCGTGAAGCTCGTGGGCTTCACGCTGGAGGTGCGCGCCGCGGTGCTGGAGGACCTGACCCTGCTGGACGACCCGCCCGAGACCTGGGAGAGCGAGGCCCTGGACCGTCTGGACGCCGCCCTCTGGGAGGCCTTCGACCTGGAGGAACGCCTGGCCGCGGTGCAGCAGAAGCTGGCCTACTTGGCCGAGGCCGCGGCGCGCCTGGGCGAGCTGCTCGCCACCCGCAAGAGCCACCGCCTGGAGTGGATCGTCATCGCCCTCATCGCCGTGGAGATCGTCCAGACCCTCTGGAAGGACGTGCTCCTGCCCCGCCTGCTGCCCTGAACGGAGGTTCCGCCATGCCCGCGTCCGGCCTTCCCCTCCGCGTTCCCGCCCGCCTGCAGGCCGAGCTGGCGCGCTGCCTGGGCTGCGAGACGAAGCCCTGCCGCGAGGCCTGCCCCGTGCGCTGCAGCCCGGCGGACTTCATCGCCGCCGCGAAGGGGGGCGAACCTTGGGATCTGCGCCGCGCCGCGGCCCTGATCCTGGACCAGAACCCCCTGGGCGGCCTCTGCGGGGCCCTGTGCCCGGACCGCTTCTGCGTGGCCGCCTGCGCCCGGGGCGCCCTGGACGCGCCCATCGCCATCCCCGCCGTGCAGGCCGCCCTGGTGGCGCGCGCCAGCGCCGAGGGCCTGCGCCCCGCGCCCCCGCTCCCTGCGCCCAGCGGCCGGCGGGTGGCGGTGCTCGGCGGTGGCCCCGCGGGGCTGGCGGCGGCGGCCCTGCTGGCCCGCCGGGGCCACCGGGTGGAGCTCTTCGAGCGGGAGGGCCGCCTGGGCGGCCAGGTGGCGCTGGTTCCGCCCGAGCGCCTGGACCCGGAGTTCCTGGCGCAGGACCTCGCCTGGATCCGGGGCCTCGGCACCCTGGTGTTCCACATGGAACAGGAGGCGGACCCGGACGCCCTCCGGACGCGCTTCGACGCGGTGCTCCTGGCCGCGGGGCCGGGGCGTCCCGCGCGCCTGGGCATTCCCGGGGACGGGCTGGCCCTGGACTGGCAGGCCTTCCTGGCCGATCCCGGCCGGGCGGCGGGCCGCCGCGTGCTGGTGGCCGGGGGCGGCGCCGTGGCGGTGGACTGCGCCACGGCGGCATCCCGGGCGGGCGCGGCGGAGGTGGCGCTGGTCTACCGGCGGCGCCTGGCCGACATGCCCCTCGGCGCCGCGGAGCGGGCGGAGCTCCTGGCGGCGGGCATCGACGTGCTGCCCCGCACCCGCCTGGCGGAGCTGCACGCCGGCGGCGCGCGCGCCGTGCGCCTGCGCCCGGCCGAAGGCACGGACTGGGCGGGCCGCCGCCTAGAGGACGTGCCCGGCACCGGGTCCTTCCTTCCCTGCGACCTGGTGGTCTACGCCCTGGGGGCCGCCCCGGCCCCCGAGGAGCCCGCGGAAGGGATCTTCCGCGCCGCAGAGGCCGGCACCGTGGTGGAGGCCGCCGCCGCGGGCAAGGAGGCCGCCCAGCGCCTGGACGCCTGGCTGGCGCGCCCGCGCGTGGAGGCCCCGGCCCCGGGCGCTTCCGCCGCGCTCGGCCTCCATTTCCGCCCCGTGGACTTGGCGGCGGACTTCTTCGGGCGGCGCCTGCGCTCGCCCTTCCTCCTGAGCGCCGGCCCCCACACCGACGGCTACGCGCCGATGCGCGCCGCCTACGAGGCGGGCTGGGCGGGGGGCGTGATGAAGACCGCCTTCGACGGCGTGCCCATCCACATCCCCGGCGCCTACATGCACGTGTTCGGCGCGGGCACCTTCGGCAACTGCGACAACGTGAGCGGCCATTCCCTGGACCGGGTCTGTGCCGAGGTGGCGCGCCTGGTGCGGGAGTTCCCGGACCGCCTGACCCTGGCCAGCACCGGCGGCCCCGTGACGGGGGACGCGGCCCGGGATGCGGCCGCGTGGCGCGCCAACACCCGCAAGCTGGAGGCGGCGGGCGCCATGGGCATCGAGTACAGCCTCAGCTGCCCGCAGGGGGGCGATGGCACGAAGGGCGACCTGGTGAGCCAGGACCCGGAGCTCACGGCCCGGGTCATCGGCTGGGTGCTCGAGGGTGGCGACCCCGAGGTGCCCAAGCTCTTCAAGCTCACCGCCGCCGTGACCTCCCTGGGCGCGGTGCTGGAGGCCGTGCGGGCCGCCTTCGCGCGCTTCCCCCGGGCCAAGGCCGGCGTGACTCTGGCCAACTCCTTCCCCAGCCTGGCCTTCCGTCCCGGCGCGCCCTGGCGGCAAGGCGTGCTGATGGGCCTCTCGGGCGAAGGGGTGCGTCCCTTGAGCGCCCTGGCCCTGGCCCGGGCGGGCGGGCGCGGCCTGGTCCTTTCCGGCAACGGCGGCGTGATGGGCGCCCGGGACGCTGCGGACTTCCTGGCTCTGGGGGCCTCCACGATCCAGCTCTGCAGCCTGGTGATGAAGGAGGGCCTCGGGGTGCGCGAGGCCCTGGAATCGGGCCTGAGCTTCCTGCTGGCCGAGCGGGGCCTTGAAAACGTCGCGCAGCTGGTGGCCTGCGCCCAGCCCGGCGCCATGACGCCCTTCGAGGCCCTGAGCCCCGTGAAGCAGGTGAGCGCCCTGCTCCTAGAGCGCTGCCTGGGCTGCGGCCTCTGCGCCCGCTGCGGCTACCAGGCCATCGCGCTGGACAGGGAGCGCCGTCCCGTCATCGCCCCTTCGGCCTGCGTGGGCTGCGCCTTCTGTGTGCAGGTCTGCCCCGCGGGGGCCCTGTTCCTGCGCGACCGCCTGCCGGGAGAGGAAACGGAGGCGTGACCGCCGTCAGAACTGGTCCAGGGGGCTGCGCACGCCGCGCCCCCCGCGGTTCAGCACATGGGTGTAGATCATCGTGGTTTCCACGTCCTTGTGGCCCAGCAGCTCCTGCACGGTGCGGATGTCGTAGCCGGTCATCAGCAGGTGGGTGGCGAAGGAGTGCCGCAGCACGTGGGGGCTCACCGGCTTGGCGAAGTCCAGGGCCCTGGCCGCCTCGCGGATGGCCCGCTGCACGCTCTCCGGGTAGAGGTGGTGCCGGCGCAGCACACCGCCGCGCGGGTCCCGGGAGCGCACCGCCGAGGGGAAGACCCACTGCCAGCCCCAGTCCCGGGCCGCGCCCGGCGCCTTCAGGGCGTAGGCGTCCGGCAGCATCACCTCCCCGAAGCCCTCGGCCAGGTCCTTCTGGTGCAGCGCCTTCACCCGCAGGAGGTGGGCCTGGAGCGGCTCCACCAGCGCCTCCGGCAGCATGGTCAGGCGGTCCTTCGCGCCCTTGCCCTCCCGCACCAGGATCGCCCGCCGCGCGAAGTCCACGTCCTTCACCCGCAGGCGCAGGCCCTCCATCAGTCGCATGCCCGTGCCGTACAGCAGCCGCGCCACCAGCTGGCAGCTGCCCTCCACCCGGTCCAGCAGCCGCTGCACCTCCGCCGCCGAAAGCACCACGGGCAGCCGCCGCGCGCCCTTGGCCTGCACCACCTCCAGCCAGGGAAGCTCCAGCTCCAGCACGTGCTTGTAGAGGAAGAGCAGCGCCGCCTTCGCCTGGTTCTGGGTGGACCCCGACACCTTGCGGTCCAGGGCCAGATGGGACAAGAATGATTCAATCTCCGGAACCCCCATCTCCCGCGGATGCCGCTTGCCATGGAAGAGCACGAAGCGACGCACCCAGTCCACGTACGCGACCTCCGTGCGCAGGCTGTAGTGCCGCACCCGCAGCGCCTCGCGCACCCGGTCCAGCAGGCGGGGTTCCTGGGGCCGCTCTTCCGCGTGGTTCATGGGGGGGAAGCTAAGCCGCTCCGCACCCCCGTCAAGCACCCCGCCCGTCCGCCCGCACCCCTGAGCAGGAACCCCATGAGGCGATGTAGTCTTCTGTCCCTTCTCAGGTCGCCTAATCAGGCAGCCCGCTGCGCGCCGCATCCTTTCCCGGGGGGTTCAGGGGACTTGTCTTGTTCCTTGCTCCGCTTCACCCCTTACCCAAACCCCCCAACCCCGACCCCCCAACGGGTCTAATTCAAAGTTAGGCGCTAGTAATTAACACATCAGGAGCCTAAATGCCAAGTTTCGAAGAACTGCGAATTTCCTACAATGCGAAGAGCACCGAGCAACTATTGGATATTTTACGCACCCCACAGGACTGGAGCGACGAGGCGCTATCAGCCGCTAAGACCTGTCTACTTGAGCGTGGCGTGAATATCCAAGTCACGCAGACAGAGGCGAGCGAGCCGTCAAACAATCGGGTCAGATATGCCGGATTATTTGATCGCTTGATTGCTTCAATGATAGATAGCTTCATCATCGTTGTGCCTTCTATTATTATTAGTTTTATCGTGTTTCAAAATAATCCAAATTCAATTGAACCATTTGCCACATTCCTTTGTATTGTTGGCGGTTGGCTTTACTGTGCCTTTCAAGAAAGCTCAACACACATGGCAACTGTTGGTAAAAGAACGATGGGTATCAAAGTGTGTGATTATAGCAATAATAGAATTACATTTGGACAAGCCAGCGGACGCCATTTTGCTAAATATATTTCTAGCATTTTTATGCTTGGATTTATTATGGCAATTTTCACCAAACGCAATCAGGGCCTACATGATTTAATGTCTGGTAGTATTTTATATTCAGAAAAATGATATACAATTCCATTGTCATGGCGCCTAACCTTGCGCTCAACTCGGACGCTGCCTCTGCGAGGCTTCGTCCTCGCCGATCTTTCTGGATTTCCCGCCCCCAACCACCGCGCCGCCTCGGCAGCGCCGGTTAGCTTCTCTCGTTAGGCGCTTAGGGCCACAAGCCCTTAATAGGAGTCAAAATGAAATGCCCAGCTTGTGGTCATCAAAATCCAGCTTATGTGGATGATTTTTGTTCAGCCTGTCATGCTCGACTTGATGACCCAAAGTACAGATCGCAAGCTCCAAAATCAGATAATTTATCATCAAATGCCACGTCTATTAATGCAGCTAACGACAATCACAACCTAAAAGCGCTAAAGGATGCCAACCGTCTCTATTCTGTTTCTGAATTCATTTACAACACACTAATATTTCTAAACTGGATTACTGGAATCTCCGGAGCAATTTTTTCATTAATTATATTCATAATCGCTGCCAACAAAAGTTATGGGTCTAGAGAATTTGTCATGCTAGGTTTTATCGTTTTAATTGGCACTGCAATATTATCTGCTATCAACTACGCAATCGCTGTGCTTTCAACACATATCGCAAAGGTTCTTTCAAACATAAGCATCTCCCTGCTTGACAAGTGATTTTTACACAAACGCCTAACCATGCGCTCAACCCGGACGCTGCCTCTATTGCCCGCTTTCCGCCTCCAGCTTCCGGCCTTCTCGTCACTCACCAGCTTTCCGTCATCGGCAGCGCCGGTTAGCTTCGTTCGTTAGGCGACTATTCGCAAAAGGAGGCACAATGTACTGTCCTTCGTGTAATCA
>CAXYVC010000063.1:0-15103 GCA_964292295.1 uncultured bacterium | reverse complement strand
ACCGTGACCGCCACCTCCAGCTGGGGCAAGTCCGGCACGGCCATCGTGACGGTGAAGACGCTGGACCTCAACGGGGACGGCGCCGTGGACGTCCTGGACGTGCTCCAGCTCACCAAGCGGTGGGCCGGCACGGAGGCGGCTGACCTGGCCGTGGCCGACCTGAACGGGGATGGCGCCATCGGGGATGCCGACCTGAGCCTGCTCCTGAACGCCATCTGACGCGAGGTGAACCCATGAATCTGCGCATGACGACGAATGTTCTCCTCGCGAGTTCCCTGCTGCTGACCCTGGCGGCCTGTGGCGGCGGCGGGGGGAGCAGCAAGCCGAAGAAGGCCTCCGCCCTGGTCTACACCGATCCGACCACGGGAACCTACCAGCTGAAGAAGAACGCCCGCCTCAGCAAAGACGGCAGGCTCGTGCTCGACCTGGTGGCCGTGAACGGCGGGACCGGCGCCGGCGTGGCCTTCCAGCTCACGGCGGACACCACCAAGGTGTCCTGGGCCAAGGTGCAGGACGGGGATGCCGACTACGTCCGGAACGGCAGCGTGTTCACCCTCGGAAGCGCCCCCCAGGCCCTGAAGAGCAAGGTGAGCGGGAACGCCCTCCACGTGGTGGTCTCCCAGAAGGGGCTCGGCGGGAGCGTGGCGCTGAACGGCACGCTGGCGACGGTGGCCCTGAGCCTGAAGACCGGCGTGACGCCGGGCAGCGTGAGCCTCGGCATGGTTTCCGGCAAGGCCCAGGCCCTCATGGCCTCGGGCAGCGACAACCCGGTGGCCATCACGATCACGCCGGGCACCCTCGCGGCCGAATAGGACGCCTCCCGGAGGAAGAAAGCCCCGGCTGCGGCCGGGGCTTTCTTTGGTGGGGCCGAAGGGTCTTCACGGCTTCGGCAGCAGGCGCTCCAGGGTCTCGAAGAGGCGGGCGCCGCGGAGCTGGGCGTCGGTGGCGACGATGGTTCCGTCGGGGCCGACGAGCACGGGCTTGGGGATGCCCACCACGCCGTAGGCCTCGTTGAGGGCGTGCTTGCCGCGGCCGAGGTAGGCGTGCTTCCAGGGCATGGGCGTGCCGGGCTTGGCGCGGAAGGCGGCCACGTGTTCGGGCTTCAGGTCCCAGGAGAGGCTCAGGATCTCGAGGCCGCGCCCCCGGAACCGCTCCCAGGCGCGGTGCACGCCGGGCAGCTCGGCGCGGCAGGGGGGGCACCAGGAGGCCCAGAAGTCCAGCAGCAGGAAGCGCCCCTTGAAGGCGTCCAGGGTGTAGGTCTGCCCCGGGTGCTCCAGGTCCTGCACCGCGAAGGCCGGCGCAGGGGCGCCCACGCGGGTCTTGGCCTGGGCGTCCCAGAGGCGGCGGGCGAAGGCGGTGTCGGAGGCGCCGGGGTGCTCCTTCTCCAGGCGGAGGAGGGCGGCCTGGGCGATCGCCTCGTTCTCCCCGAGGGCGGCCTCGAACTGGGCCATCAGGAGGCCCGCGCGCACGGCGGGGTCGGGGTGACGCTCACGGCCCGGGGCGGCAAAGGCCTCCGCCTCGGCGGCGTCTGGGAAGCAGGTCTCCAGGAAGCGCGGCAGCAGGCCCGCCTCCAGGGACCAGGCGGGCGCCGTGGAGGGAAGCTCGCGCTTCAGCAGGGCCACGAGCGCCGGGTCCGGGTCCTTTCGCTGGAGCAGCAGGGCCTGGTAGCGGGCGGCCAGGAGGGCCTGGCGCGGCTCCGGGCGGGTTTCGGTGGCGAGGCGGTCCGCCAGGCGGCGTTCCTCGGCCCCGGCATCCGGCGCCGGGGCACCGGTCTTGCGGGCCTCGGCCGTGCGGCGGGTGAAGGCGCGGGCTTCTTCCAGCACGGCCGCGGCGGGACCCACGTGGAGGGCCAGGGTCGCCTCCAGGCGCTCGCCGCGCAGGGCGTTGCCCGAGGCCAGGATGCGGCCGTCGGGGCCCACCAGCACGTACTGGGGAATGCTGGCGGCACCGTAGGCCTCGGCCACGGGGTGGGCCTTCATCCCCGGCAGGAAGGCGTGCTTCCAGGGCATGGGCTGCTTCGCCTTGCGGAAGGCCGCCACGTCCTCGGGGCGCTTGTCGAGGGAGAAGCTCAGGATCTCCAGGCCCTGGCTCTGGAAGCGCGCCCAGGCCCGGTGCACCGCGGGCAGGTCCGCCACGCAGTACGGGCACCAGGTGGCCCAGAACTCCAGCAGCACGGGGCGTCCCTTGAAGGTGTCGAGGCTGTAGGCGGTGCCCGCGTCCTCCAGGCTGGGCACCCGGAAGGCGGGCGCGGGCCTGCCCGGCAGCGTCTTCAGGGGGGCGTCGAAGCGCTTGCGGGCGTCCAGGCTGCGCGCATGGGCGGGGAAGGCGGCCTCCAGGGCCTTGAGGGCGCGCTCGGCCGCAGGGCTGCGTTCGCCGTCGAAGGCCTCGCGGAAGGCCGTGTAGAGGGCCTCCACGTCCGGTTTCTGGACCGGGGGCGCCGCCTGGGCGACGAGGGTTGCGGCGAGCAGGAACGGGGACATGGCGGCCTCCTGGAAGCAGGATGCCAGCGATGGGGCCGGGCGGGGTTCAGGGGGGAAATCCGGCGCGGAGCTTCCGCAGGAGGGCGAGGCCCTCGAGGCTGCGGCCGGGGTTCCAGGCCAGGGCGCGGCCGTCCACGCGGCGCACCTCCGCGTCCGGGAAGCGGCGCTGGAGTTCCCGAATGTCCCGTTCCTTCCAGGGGAAGGGGTCGTCGGGCAGCAGCACCAGGTCCGGCGCCAGGGCCTCCAGGTCGTCCCCGTCCAGCCGCGGGTAGCGGGCGCCGCCCACCAGGCGGAAGCCCCCCTGGCGCACCAGGTCGCCCAGGCAGGTGCCCGTGCCGGCGGCGATCCAGGGCTCCTTCCACAGGAGCACCAGGGCGCGGGGGCCTCTGCGCGGTGCGGGGCGCAGCTCCGCCTCGAGGGCTGCGGCCTCGGCTTCCGCCGCCTCCCGGGCGCCCACGGCCGCCCCCAGGCGGCGTAGCTCAGCCGCGCAGGCGCGCAGGGAGTCGACCTTCAGCACCAGCGTGGGAAGGCCGGCCCTGGTGAGGGCCTCGGCGCTCTCCCGGCTGTTCTCGTCCCGCTCCATCAGCACGAGGTCGGGCGCGAGGGCCTCCAGGGCCTCGAGGTCCGGGTCCTTGGGGCCGCCGAGGGCCGGCACCGTGGCCCGGATCCAGCTGGGCGCAACGCAGAAGCGGGTGCGCCCGGCAAGGCGCGCGGCCAAGCCCCAGCGCGCGAGCAGCTCCGTGAGGCTGGGCACCAGTGACACGATGCGCCTCGGGCCTTCGGCTCCTGGCGCGGGAAGGAGGCGCGGGGGCTCCGCGGACGGCGCGCGGCGCACGGGTGCGCCGGTGTGGGGACCGGCCTGAAGGCCCCGCCCCGTGGGGCAGAGCGCGTGCAGGGGGCAGGAGGCGCAGGCGGGGCGGCGGGCCTCGCAGCAGCGGCGCCCGTGCCAGATGAGCTGGTGGTGCAGGGCGATCCAGCTCTCCCGCGGGAAGGCGCGGCAGAGGTCCGCCTCCACCTTCTCGGGGGTGGCCGCCTCGGAGAGGCCCAGGCGGCGCGCCACGCGGAAGATGTGGGTGTCCACCGCCAGGGCGGGGATGCCGAAGGCGTTGGCCAGCACGACGTTGGCGGTCTTCTGCCCCACGCCGGGCAGGGCCGAGAGGGCCGCCGGATCCGAGGGCACGGCGCCTCCGTGCCGGGCCGCCAGGGCCTGGCCCAGGCCCACGAGGTTGCGGGCCTTGTTGCGGAAGAAGCCCGTGGGGCGGATGAGGGCTTCGAGCTCCGCCAGATCCGCCGCCGCGAGGCGTGCCGCGTCCGGGTAGCGGGCGAAGAGGGCGGGGGTGGTGAGGTTCACCCGGGCGTCCGTGCACTGGGCGCTGAGGATCGTGGCCACCACCAGCTGGAAGGGGTCGCGGTGGTCCAGGGCGCAGCGTGCGTCCGGATAGGCCGCGTCGAGGCCTCGCCTCAGATCCTGGAGCTGCTTCGGGGTCCAGCGCATGGCTCCAGCGTAATACCCTCGCGCGGGCGATTGCGGGCGGAGGCGCGCCCCGCTAACCTGTCCGCATCCCCCCGCTTTTTGGAAACAGAAAAACGGGACCCGGGGCCCTCCGGCCCCTCGTCTTTCCAACGGAGCCTTGTCTCCCCACGCCTCCAGGTGCCCGGCCTGGCGGTGCGCGAACGCCATCCCGGGCACATGGGGCGTATGCCCCGGGAAAGACCCGCACCATGTCCGAAGGCATCGTCAAGTGGTTCAACGCTGAGAAGGGCTACGGCTTCATCACGCCCGACGAGGGAGGGCCGGACATCTTCGTCCACTACTCCGCCATCCAGACCAAGGGTTTCCGCAGCCTGGAGGAGAAGGCCCGCGTGAGCTTCGAGATCGTCCAGGGCCCCAAGGGGCCCCAGGCCAGCAACGTCGCCAAGCTCTAGGCGCGCCGCATCCCCTGAGGGCCCCTTCCGGGGCCCTCGCGCTGTACGGTCGGGTACGATCGAGGCTTTGCTCAGGGGCCCATGGACATCCGCCTTCCCATCCTTCACCTTGCCGCCTGGACCGAGGCGGAGGCCCCGGCCCTGCCCGCCCCGTGGGGCTGGGCCGAACAGGCCTGCGGGGCGCCGGACGTGTCCGTCCTGGCTCCGCTGCTGCGCCGCCGCCTGGGTGCCCTGGCGCGGGGCATGCTGCACGGTGCCCTGCGCTGCCATCCGGCGGGCGGCGACCTGCGCATGGTCTTCGCCAGCCGCCACGGGGACGTGGCGCGCACCCTGGAGATCCTCTCCGACCTCGCCGCGGGGGAGCCCGTCAGCCCCACGGCCTTCGGGCTCTCGGTGCACAACGCGCCCGCGGGCCTGCTCTCCATCGCCCAGGGAAACCGGGCGGGCCTCTCCGCCCTGGCTGCGGGGGAAGCCACCCTCGGCTGGGGGCTCGCGGAAGCCTACGCCGCCTGGTACGCGGATCCGGAGCGGCCCCTGCTCTTCGTGTACGGGGACGTGCCGCTGCCGTCCCTGCTCTCGGCCTTCGAGGAGGAGGGCGCCGGGGCCTGCTCCCTGGCCCTGCTGCTGGGATCCGGTGCTCCCGCGGAGCTGCGCCTCTCCTGGGAGGCCTGTGGCGAGACGGAGGCGCGCCCCATGGCCGCGGCCTTCCTGGAGAGTCTCCGGGCCGCCGGGGGCGCAGGCGCCTGGAAGGGCGGCGGCCAGGCCTGGAGCTGGCATGTCGCCTAGCCGCCTCTGGCGCGGGGCCGTCTGCGCTGCCGCGGTGGCGGCCTTCGGCCTCGGGGGCGCGCTGCTCGGCTTCCTGGGCTTTCCTCTTCTCGCCCTGCTTCCCGGCGGGCGAGAGGTGCGGGAGCGGCGGGCCCGGGCCGTGGTGCGCGCCTGCTTCCGGGCCCTGGTGGCGGTTTTCCGCGCGGCAGGGGTGCTCCGCCTGGACGTGGAGGGCGGAGAGGCCTTTCGGGAGCTGCGCGGCACCCTGGTGGTGGCGAACCACCCCACCTACCTGGACGTGGTGCTGCTCCTCGGCCTGCTCCCGGACGCCCTGTGCGTGGTGAAGGCGCGCCTGCGGAGCAGCGTCGGCTTCGGCGGCGTACTGCGCGCCGCGGGCTACATCCCCAACGACGCGTCCTGCATGGCCCGCTGCACGGAGGCCCTGGCCGCGGGGCACAACCTGGTGCTCTTCCCCGAGGGCACCCGCAGCGCGCCGGGCGCCCAGCCGCGCTTCCGGCGGGGCGCCGCCCACGTGGCCCTGGCCAGCGGAGCCCCGATCCTGCCCGTGCGCCTGTCCTGCGATCCGCCCGCGTGGACGAAGGGGCGCAGGCTGTACAATCTCCCCCAGCGCAGGTGCCGGTTCCAGCTCGCAGCACGTCCGCCCCTGCCCCTCCGGGCATGGCTCCGCGGCACGGAGCCCGGGCCCCGGGCGGCCCGGCGCCTCACGGAGGCCCTGGAGGCCTTCTTCACCCAGGACACAGGACCACGATGACCCCCCCCAGCACGGACGAGATCAAGCGCCTGATCGTGGAGACCCTCGACATGGAGGACTTGCGCCCCGAGGAGATCGGCGACGACCAGCCCCTCTTCGGGGAGGGGCTCGGCCTCGACTCCATCGACGCCTTCGAGCTCGGCATCGCGCTGCGCAAGCGGTACGGCATCCGCCTCAAGGCGGACGACCCCGAGGCCAAGGCCTACTTCCGGGATGTGAAGGGACTGGTGGCCTTCGTGGCCGCGCACGGAGAGCACGAGGCATGAGCGTGTCGATGACCAAGGACGAGATCTTCGGGCGGGTGCGGGAGACCCTGGCCGGGCACTTCGAGCTGGATCCCGCCGCGATCACGCTGGCGTCCACCCTCTTCGAGGAGCTGGACCTGGACAGCATCGACGCCGTGGACCTGGCCCTCTCCCTCCAGGAGATGACGGGCAGGCGGGTGCAGCCCGAGACCTTCAAGAACGTGCGCACGGTGGGCGACGTGGTGGACGTCGTGCACCGGATGCTCCAGGGCTGAGGGGCGCCATGGGGGCGGGGACGCTGGCGCGCGGCGCGCTGCTGCTGGCCTACCCCCTGCTGGTGTACTTCGGTCTTGCGCGGCTCTCGCCCCGCTGGGTGGCCCTGGCCCTGCTGGCCCTCGCCGCCACGAGCCGGGCGGCGCGGCGCGGCCTCGGGCAGGTCGCGCGGGGGGAGTGGCTGATCCTCGGCGCCACGGCGGGCCTCTGCGCGGCCGTGCCCGTCTCGGGCTCCGAGCGCCTGCTGCGCCTGTACCCCGCGCTCGTGAACGCCGGCATGCTCGCCCTCTTCGGGCGTTCCCTCCTGCGCCCGCCCACGGTGGTGGAGCGCCTCGCCCGCCTGCAGGATCCGCAGCTCCCGCCGGAGGGCGTGGCCTACACGCGCCGCGTCACCCAGGTCTGGTGCCTCTTCTTCGTGGGGAACGGCGCCCTCGCCGCCTGGACTGCCTTCCGCGCCAGCCGGGCGACCTGGCTGCTCTACAACGGCCTCGTGGCCTACCTGCTCATGGGCCTGCTCTTCGCGGGCGAGTGGCTGGTGCGCCGCCGGGTGCTGGGGGGGAGGCCTTCGTGAGCGCCTTCCTGCCCCTGGATCAGGTCCTCTCCGGCCGCCGCGAGGCGCGGCTTCCCGCGGCCCGCGTCGGGGGGGAAGTGCGCGCCCTTGGGGAACTCGAGGCCCGCGTGGCGGGGCTCCGGGCCGTCCTGGCGCCCAGGCCGGAGCGCCGCTGGCTGCTGGCGATGGGGAACGCGTGGGACTTCGCCGTGGGGCTCCTGGCCCTGTGGGCGGAGGGGCGCGTGGCCGTGGTGCCCCCGAACGGCCTGCCGGATACCCGGGCGGCGCTGCGGGACGCCTTCGAGGCGGTGCTCGCGGACGAGGCGCCCGGCGCGGCGGGGGAGGCCTGGCTGGACCTGCGGGAGCTCCCGTCGGCGGAGGCCCGCCCCGTGGCGCGCCTGGAGGGCTGCCTGGAGCTCTGCACCTCCGGCAGCTCCGGGGAGCCCAGGCGCGTGCCCAAGGACCTGGCCCAGCTCGCGGCGGAGGTGGAGACCCTGGAGGCCTGCTTCGGGGCGCGCGCTGCGGGGGCCCTCGTGCTGGGCACCGTGCCCCACCACCACATCTACGGCCTGCTCTTCCGCCTGCTCTGGCCGCTCTGTGCCGGCCGCGTGTGGCAGGCGGAGGCCAGCTCCGATCCCGAGCGCCTGGGGCGGGACCTGGAATCGGCGGATGCGCTTCTGCTGGTGGGGAGCCCCGCCCACCTGGGCCGCCTGCACCGCCTGCTCGATCTGGCGCCGCACCGGGAGCGCCTCCGGGAGGTCTTCTGCTCCGGCGGTCCCCTGGCGGCGGAGGACGCGGAGGCCTACCGGCGGGTCATCGGCGAGGCCCCCCTGGAGGTCTACGGCAGCACCGAGACCGGCGGCATCGCCTGGCGCCGCAGGGGCCCGGAGGACCCCGAGGGCACCTGGACGCCCTTTCCCGGCTCCACCGTGGACCGGGACGACGCGGGGGCCCTGCGCGTGGTGTCGCCCAACACCGGCGGCCTGCCCGTGGCGCTGCCCGACGCGGTGGACTTCCTGCCTGACGGCCGCTTCCGTCTGCGGGGACGCCTGGATCGCGTGGTGAAGCTGGAGGAGAAGCGGGTGAGCCTGCCCGAGGTGGAGGCCTGCCTGCGGGCGCATCCCCTGGTGCGGGACGCGGCGGTGGCGGTGCTCCAGGGCCACCGGGCCTTCCTGGGGGCGGTGGTCGTGCCGGCCCCGGGCGTGGCGGGGGACCGCGCCCTGCGGGAGGCGCTGCGCGCGCACCTCGCGCGGCGCTTCGACCCGGTGGCGCTGCCCCGCCGCTGGCGCTTCCCCGCGGCGCTGCCCTTCGACGCCCGGGGCAAGCTGCCGGCGCAGGCCCTGCGGGCGCTCCTGGAGGAGGCCCCGTGAAGGGGCGGCCGGAGCCCCGCGCCCGGGAGGGAGCCGGCGCACACCGCGTGCTGGAGCTGCCCGTGGAGGCCGATCTGGCGGCCTTTGACGGCCACTTCGAGGGGAACCCCATCCTGCCCGGCGTGGTGCAGGTGGACTGGGCCATCCGCTACGCGGAGGAGGCCTTCGGCCCTCTCGGCACCTTCGCCGCCCTGGAGCAGCTGAAGTTCACGGGGCTGGGCCGCCCCGGAACCTCCCTGCGGCTGGTGCTGGACTGGAGCGCGGAGGCCCGCACGCTGCACTTCGCCTTCGAGGGGGAGGGGGAGCGCAAGAGTTCCGGCCGGGTGCGCTTCCGATGAGCTTCCGTCCCTGCGCCGTGGTGCCCGTCTTCGAGCACGGAGGGACGGTCGGGGCCGTGGTGGCGGCGCTGCGCGCCGAGGGGCTGCCCGTCTTCCTCACGGACGACGGCAGCTCCGAAGCCACGCGCCGCACCCTGGAGGCCCTGGCCGCCTCCGATCCGGCACTGCGCCTGCGCCGTTTCGACGGGAACCGCGGCAAGGGCGCGGCGGTGGTGGACGCGCTGCTCCGGGCCCACGGGGAGGGCTTCACCCACGCGCTCCAGGTCGACGCCGACGGCCAGCACGACCTGGCGGACCTGCCCCGCTTCCTGGCCCTGGCCCGGTCGGAGCCGGAGGCGGTGGTCGCCGGGCGCGCGCGCTACGGGCCGGACGCGCCACGGGCGCGGGTGTGGGGGCGCTGGGCCACGCATCTCTGGGTGTGGGTGCACACCCTCTCCACGGACATCGGCGACTCCCTCTGCGGCTACCGCCTGTACCCCCTCGCCGCCACCGCGGCGCTGCTGGCGCGGGAGACGGTGCCGCCGCGCATGGACTTCGACACCGAGATGATCGTGCGCCTCGCCTGGGCGGGCGTGCCCGTGCGCAACCTGGACACGGCGGTGCGCTACCCCGAAGGGGGGCTCAGCCACTTCCGCGCCGGGGCCGACACGTGGCGCATCGCGCGCATGCACACCCGGCTCTTCTTCGGCATGCTGCGGCGCGCCCCGCGCCTGCTCGCGCGCCGCCTTCGCGCCCCGGAGCGCCACTGGAGCCGCACGGCGGAGCGGGGCGCCGTCCTGGGCCTGCGCATCACGGCGGCCACCTACCGCCTGCTGGGGCGCCGCGCGGCGTCCCTCCTGCTGGTGCCCGTGACGGCCTACTTCTTCCTGACCGGGGGGCGGGCGCGGCGGGCCTCCCTCGGCTACCTGCGGCGCCTGCGCGCCCAGGCGGGGCCCCTGCCGGGCGTGGCGGACCGGCCGGGATGGCGGGACGCCTTCCGGCACACCCTCGCCTACGCCGATGCCTGCCTGGACCGCCTGGCCGCCTGGGCGGGACGCCTGGACGCGCGCGAGCCCCGCTTCGACGGGCGGGAGGCCTTCGAGGCGCTGCGCGCCTCCGGGCGGGGAGCGGTGCTGCTGGGGGCCCACCTGGGGAACCTGGACGTGGCCCGGGCCTTCGGCCAGGCCCTTGCTCTCTCCGGACTCAACGCCGTGGTCCACACGGCCCACGCCCAGCGCCTCACGGAGCTGCTGCGGAAGGCGAATCCCGCCTTCGACCTGGGGCTGGTGGAGGTGGCGCGCCTGGACCCCGAGACCGCCATCCGCCTGAAGGCCAAGGTGGAGGCGGGCGAGCTGCTCGTCATCGTGGGGGACCGCACCCCGCCCGCCGAGGCGGGGCGGGTGTGTCACGTCCCCTTCCTGGGGGAGGTCGCGCCCTTCCCCCAGGGGCCCTTCCTGCTGGCCGCCCTGCTGGAGTGTCCGGTCTACCTGTTCTTCTGTGTGAAGGAGGCCGGGCGCTACCGCCTGGTCTTCGAACCCTTCTCCGACGAGGTGAAGCTGCCCCGGAAGGCGCGCGTGGAGGCCCTGGAAGGCCTGGCGGCCCGCTACGCCGCCCGCCTGGAAGGGCTCTGCGCCCAATACCCGCTTCAGTGGTTCAACTTCTTCGACTTCTGGCATCCCGCCAGCCCGAGTGCCGCCCATGACCCCCATGCCTCCCTCTCCCGCTGAGCCGCCCCTGACCGTGGGCGCCCGTCCCCTGGTCCTGGAGGACCTGGCCGCCGTGGCGCGCCGGGGGCGTTCCGTGGGCCTGTCCGGGGATCCCGCCTGGCGGGCCCGCGTGGAGGGCGGCGCGTCCTTCCTGGCGCGGCTCCTGGCGGAGGACGGCGAGGTGTACGGCGTCACCACCGGGTACGGTGACTCCTGCACCGTGCGCATTCCTTCGGAGCTGGTGGCGGAGCTGCCGCTGCACCTCACGCGCTTCCACGGCTGCGGCCTGGGGGCGCACCTGGACGAGGAATCCACCCTGGCGGTGCTGGTGTCCCGCCTGAACTCGCTGGCCATGGGCTACTCCGGCGTGCGGATGGCGCTGCTGGAGCAGCTTGCCGCCTTCATCAACCACCGCATCCTGCCCCTGATCCCTTCCGAGGGCAGCGTGGGCGCGAGCGGCGACCTCACGCCCCTGAGCTACGTGGCGGGGGCCCTGGCGGGGGAGCGCCCCGTGCGCTTCCGGGGGAGCGTCGTGCCCGCGTCCGAAGCCATGGCCGCGGTGGGGCTGGAGCCGCTGGCGCTGGCCCCCAAGGAGGGCCTGGCCCTGATGAACGGCACCGCGGTGATGACGGGTCTCGCGGGCCTCGCGTGGCTGCGGGCGGAGCACCTCCTGCGCCTCGCCACGCGCCTCACGTCCCTGGCGGTGGCGGCCCTGGGCAGCAACCGCGCCCACTTCGACCCGCGCCTCTTCGCCCTGAAGCCCCACGCGGGGCAGGGCGAGGCGGCCGCGCGCATCTATGCCGACCTCTCCGGCGCCGGGGAGGATCCTGGCTTCCGCCTGCAGGACCGCTATTCCATTCGCTGCGCGCCCCACGTGCTCGGCGTGCTGGCCGACGCGCTGCCCTGGATGCGCCGGGACCTGGAGCACGAGCTGAACAGCGCCAACGACAACCCGCTCATCGACGGGGACGCGGAGGCCGTCTTCCACGGCGGCCACTTCTACGGCGGGCACGTGGCCTTCGCCATGGACGGCCTGAAGACCGCCGTGGCCAACGTGGCGGACCTCATGGACCGCCAGCTCGCGCTGCTGGTGGATGCCCGCTACAACAACGGCCTTCCCCAGAACCTGAGCGGCGCCACGGGCGCGCGCGCAGCCATCAACCACGGCCTGAAGGCCGTGCAGATCGGCTCCAGCGCCTGGACCGCCGAGGCCCTGAAGCACACCATGCCCGCCTCGGTCTTCAGCCGCTCCACCGAGTGCCACAACCAGGACAAGGTGAGCCTCGGCACCATCGCCGCCCGGGATGCGGTGCGGGTGCTGGAGCTGGCCGAGCAGGTGGCCGCCGCCCTGCTGGTGGCAGGGCGCCAGGGCCCCGCGCTGAGGGAGCGCAAGGGGGGACCCGCCACCACGCGGCTGTCGGAGGAGGCCGCCGCCTTCGCCGCCGACCTCTCCAAACGGGTGCCCTTCGTGGAGGAGGATCGCCCGCTGGAGGAACTGCTGCGTGGTCTGGTGGCGCGCGTCCAGGCCCGCGCCTGGGAGCTGTATCGATGACCGCCCTGCTGGAAGCCGAGGTGGAGCTGCTCGTGCCCTTCCACGACGTGGACGCCATGGGCGTGGTGTGGCACGGCCACTACGTGAAGTACCTGGAGGTGGCCCGCACGGAGCTGCTGCGGCGCTTCCGCTACGACTACGGCGACATGCGGGACTCCGGCTACCTGTGGCCGGTGGTGCGCTGCGAGCTGAAGTACGTGAAGCCGGCCCGCTACGGACAGCGCCTGAAGGTGCGGGCCGCCCTGGTGGAGGCGGATCCGCGCCTGTGCATCCGCTACGAGATCCGGGACGCGGAGAGCGGCGCGCGCCTGACCCGGGCCGAGACCGTGCAGGCGGCGGTGGATGCCGCCACGGGCGAGCTCCAGCTCTGCGCGCCGCCCCTGGTGGCGGAGCTGCTGGAGCGGGTGGAGCCGTGACGGCGCCGCTCTCCCTCGCGGCCCTGGGCCTCGTGAACGCCCTGGGACGGGGCAAGGCCGAGGTGGCCGCGCGCCTCTTCCGGGCCTCCTCCCACGCCCTGTCCTGCGAGGAGGGGTGGATTCCCGACCGCGCCGCCTGGGTGGGGCGCGTGCCCGGCGCCCTGCCGGAGCTGCCCCCCGCCTTGGCGGCGGACCGCTCCCGCGCCACGGGGCTGCTGCTGGCGGCCCTGGAGGAGCTGCGCCCGGAGCTGGATGCGCTGCGCGCCCGCGTGCCGTCCTCCCGCATCGCCGTGGTGCTCGGCACCAGCACCAGCGGCATCGCCGAAGGCGAGGCCGCCGTGGCCTGGCACCGCCTCCACGGGGCGCTGCCGGAGGGCTACCGCTACCGCCAGCAGGAGATCGGCAGCCTCGCGCCCTTCCTGGCGGAATACCTGGGCCTCTCGGGCCCCGCGCTCACCGTGTCCACCGCCTGCACCTCCAGCGGCCGGGCCTTCCTCAGCGCGCGTAACCTGATCCGCGCCGGGCTGGCGGACGCCGCGCTTGTGGGCGGGTGCGACAGCCTCTGCCGCCTCACGCTCAACGGCTTCGCTTCGCTGGAGTCCGTGGCCGAGGGGCCCTGCAATCCCATGAGCCGCAACCGGGCGGGCATCAGCATCGGCGAGGGGGCGGCGCTCTTCCTGCTCGTGCGGGGGGAAGGCCCCGTGCAGCTCCTGGGGGTGGGGGAATCCAGCGACGCCCACCACCTCTCCGCGCCGGATCCGGAAGGGAAGGGCGCCGTGGTGGCCATCCGCGCGGCCCTCGTGGACGCGGATCTGGCGCGGGTGGGCTACCTGAACCTGCACGCCACGGCCACGGCGAAGAACGACGCCATGGAGAGCCGCGCGGTGGCGGAGCTCTTCCCCGGGGGGCTTCCATGCAGCGGCACGAAGCCGCTCACGGGCCACGCCCTGGGCGCCGCGGGCGCCGCGGAGGCGGCGCTGTGCTGGCTGGCGCTGCACCGGGACTGGAACCCCGAGGGCTTCCTGCCGCCCCACGTGTGGGACGGCGCGGCGGACCCGGAGCTGCCCGCACTGGACCTGGTGCGCCCCGGAACCCGCTTCGCGCCGGGGCGGCGCACGGCGCTCTCCAACGGCTTCGCCTTCGGCGGCAGCAACCTGGTGCTGGCCCTGGGGGAGGCCTGATGGCGGCCCCGCGCTTTGCCCTTTCCGAGCTCCTGCCCCACCGCCGGGGCATGCTCCTGCTGGATGCCGTGCTGGACGTGGAGCCCACCTCCTGCCGCGTCCGGGCCACCGTGCGGCCCGGGGCCTGGTACGACGCGGGGGACGGCGCGATGCCCGCGTGGGTGGGCCTGGAGCTCATGGCCCAGGCGGCGGCGGTGTGCATCGGCCACGGAAAGAAGCTCGCGGGGCTTCCACTGCGCCTCGGCTACCTGCTCGGGACGCGCTGCTACGCCGCGGAGCTCCCCGCCTTCCCGCCCGGCGCCTGCCTGGAGGTGGAGGTGCTCCAGAGCTATCTCGACCCCGGGGGGCTGGCGGCCTTCGAGGGCAGCGTCCTGCTGGAGGGGCGGTCCGTGGCGCGTGCTACCCTCAAGGCTCTTGAGGTTTCATGAGGGTTTCCGGGGATCCGAGGCGGGTGCTGGTCACGGGCGCGAGCGGCGCGCTGGGCCGCGTGGTGGCCCTCAGGCTGGCGCGGGACGGCTTCCACGTCACCGCCCACGCCCGCAGCCGGGTGGAGGCGGTGCAGGCTCTTGCCGCGGAGATCGTCTCCGGCGGCGGCAGCGCCGACTGGATCGCCTTCGACCTGGCGGACCGCGCGGGCGCGCGGGCGGCGCTGGAGGCGCGCATGGCGGACGCGGGCGCCTGGTACGGCGTGGTCTGCAACGCGGGCATCGCGCGGGACGGCGCCTTCCCCGCGCTCACCGAGGAGGACTGGGACCAGGTGCTGCGCACGGACCTGGACGGCTTCTTCAACGTGGTGCACCCGCTGGTGATGCCCATGATCCGGCTGCGGAAGGGCGGGCGCATCGTGACCGTCGCCTCCGTCTCGGGCGTGGTGGGCAACCGCGGGCAGGTGAACTACAGCGCCGCCAAGGCGGGGCTGATCGGCGCCACCAAGGCGCTGGCGGTGGAGCTGGCGCCGCGGGGCATCACGGTGAATGCCGTGGCGCCCGGGCTCTTTGATTCCGAGATGCTCCACGCCGTGGCCCTGGAACACGCGCTGAAGGCCATCCCCATGGGGCGCGTGGGGAGGCCGGATGAAGTCGCGGAGGCCGTGGCCTTCCTGATGTCCGACGGCGCGAGCTACATCACGCGCCAGGTCCTGAACGTGAACGGGGGCATGGTCTGATGCGGCGCGTGGTCGTGACGGGAATGGGCGGCATCACGCCCTATGGCTCCGACTGGGCCCGCATCGGGGCGGCGCTCCGGTCCGGGCGCAGCGCGGTGCGGGTGATGCCCGAGTGGGACGGCTTCACGGAACTCCAGACGCGCCTGGGCGTGCCGGTGGACGACTTTCAGACGCCCGCGCACTACCCCCGCAAGGCCCTGCGCGCCATGGGCCGCGTGGCCCAGATGTCCGTGCGCGCCACGGAGCTGGCCCTGGAGGATGCCGGGCTGCTGGGGGATCCGGCCCTTTCGGACGGCCGCACGGGGATCGCCTACGGCTCCTCCTTCGGCAGCGTGGCGCCGGTGCTGGCCCTGGGGCGCATGATGCAGACGGGGCGCCTCCGGGG
>CAXYVC010000062.1:0-15184 GCA_964292295.1 uncultured bacterium | reverse complement strand
CCATAAAGTTTTTTTCCGGCGGGGCCGGCGAACGCCTGTAAGGTGCCAGCCGCGCCAGCCGCCGCTCCACCCGGGAACCCCGGGCCCCCGCCTCCGCGAGGCAGGCGCGGGATTCCTGTTGGCGGCCCGCCTTCCCCAGCAGCAGGCCCCGCACCAGCAGGCCCTCGGGCCAGCCCGGGTGCAGGGCCAGGGCCCGCCCGGAGGCCGCCAGGCCCCGGGCCACGTCCCCCTGCCAGAGGAGCGCCTCGGCCAGAAGCTGGTGGCCTTCCGCTTCACCGGGCTCCCGGCGGGCCAGGGCCGCGGCCTTCCGGCGGGCGGCCTCCAGGGCGCCGGGCACGCCCCGCCGCCCCTCCAGCAGGGCCACCCGGATCTCCAGGGCGTCGAGGGTGAGGTTGGAGCGGCCCCGGGCCCGGCCCCGGGCCAGCAGGCCTTGAGCCTCCCCCAGCAGCTCCACCGGGTCCCCTCCCGCCTCCAGGGCTTCCTTGGCCACGGCCATCAGGGCCTCCGCCAGGGTGAGGGGCGGGGTGTCACGCCCCGGATCCAGGGCCTCCCAGTCCCCCACCGCCCGGCGGCAGGCCGCCAGGGGCCCTAGGGTCGCCTGCCCCCGACCCGCCGCGTCCTGCACCTGGACCAGCGCCCCGTAGGCCAGGGCCGCCGCCCCCTGCAGGCGCTCGGAGCGGCTGCCCTCCAGGCGGGCCAGGCGCCGGATCCAGGCCAGGGAGGGGCCGGGGTCCAGCCCGTGGGTGCGCTCGTACTCCGCGCGCTCCACCCAGAGCATCGCCGCGGCGTTGGCCAGGGTGGGGCTGCCGGGCTGCAGGGCCAGGGCCCGGCGCAGGGCGCCGAGGCTCGCCTCGAAGTCCTCCCAGGGGGTCTGCCCCAGGCGCGTGCGCCGGGCCATGCGCCGCACGTGGGCCTGGGCCACGGCCTGGTGCAGCTCCACCGCCGTGGGCTCCTGGGCCAGGGCCAGGTCCAGCCAGCGGAGGGCCTGCTCCGTGGCGCCCAGGTAGCGCGAGGCCTCCTGGCCGCCAAAGAACACGCGCTGCTCCCAGAGGCCGGCCAGGGATTCCAGCACGGCCACGTCCCCGGGGGCCTCCTCCTGCAGGCGCTCCAGGGAGGCCTGGGCCGCGGCGAAGCGGGGCTCCGGGTCCCCTCCTCGGCGGGCCTCCAGCGCGCCGGTATCCACCAGCCGTTCCGCCTCTAGGCGGCGCAGCTCCCGGTGGCCGGGGTCCAGGGCCAGGCCCTCCCGACAGGCGGCGAGGCCCCGGGCGGTGGCCGCCTCCTTGGCTTCCAGGGAAGCCGCGCACCGGGAGAGCTGGGCGCTGGCCCGGGCCAGGAGGACCCGGGCGGCGGGGGCGCTGGGGGCCTGGGCGGCGGCCCGGCGGCAGACCTCCAGCGCCTCCCCGGCCAGGCGCGCGCCGGCTTCGGGCGTGGGGGCCTCCTCCGCCTGGCGCAGGCGGGCTTCCCCCTCCAGCAGGCGGGCCTCGAAGAGCCAGGGCACCTGGGCGACCGCCTCCCGCGCCCGGGCCAGGGCCTCGTCCAGGCGCCCCTGGTAGAGCGCCCACTGGGCTTCGAAGTAGGCGGGGGCCTCCAGGGCGGCGAGCCGCCCTTCCGCCAGCCAGGCGAGGGCGGGCCCCAGGCGCTCGGCCTCCAGGGCCTTCAGGCGGGCGGCGCGCAGCTCGGGGGAGGGGATGAGCAGGGCGCGCTGCCGCTCCCGCTGGTAGAGCTCGCCGGCGCAGCGCCCCAGGGCCAGGGCCACGTCCGGCGTGCGCAGGCCCGCGTCCCACACCCGCCGCAGGAGAGGCATGGCGGCCTCCGGCTCCCCCAGGGCCAGGCGCAGGCGCCCTTCGGCGTAGGCCGCCGGGTCCCCCGCCAGCCGCCCGAGGCGGGCCGCCTCGGCCTGGAGCGCGGCGAAGCGCGCCCGGGCCTGGGCCAGCTCGGGCCGGATGTCGTGGGCGGGCTGCAGGTGGGCGTAGCGCAGCAGGGCCTCGATGCGCTCGGCCTCCTGGCCGAAGTGCTGGGCGTGGCGGGCCCGGGCGGCGGCGGTGACGCGGGCCGCGGCCGCGAGGCCGCCCAGGGTCAGCACGCAGAACAGCGCCACCCCGGCCACGGCCACCAGCACGCGGTTGCGGCGCGCCCACTTGCCCAGGCGGTAGGCCCGGCTGGGCCGGTGGGCCAGGATGGGCTCGCCGTCCCGCAGGCGGCGCAGATCCTCCGCCAGGGCCCGGGCGCTTTCGTAGCGCCGCGCCGGCCCGCGCTCCAGGCACTTCATGACGATGGTCTCCAGGTCCCGGGGCAGGTCGGGGGCCAGGCGGCGCAGGGGCGGGGCGTCCTCGTCCTGCACCCGGCGCACCACGTCGAGCCCGGCGCTGTCCCCGAAGGGCGCGCGGCCCGCCAGCAGGCGGTACAGCGTGGCCCCCAGGGCGTACACGTCCGTGCGGCGGTCCACGGCGGCCTGATCGCCCCGGGCCTGCTCCGGCGCCATGTAGAGGGTGGTGCCCACCAACATGCCCGCCACGCTGAGGCCCGAGGGCTCCAGGCCCCGCGCCAGGCCGAAGTCCAGGATGCAGGGGCGCGGCCGGCCGTTCTCCAGGCGCTCCACCATGATGTTGGCGGGCTTCAGGTCGCGGTGGATGAGGCCCTGGCGGTGGGCGGCGTGCACCGCCTCCGCCACCTGCTCCAGGACGTCCAGGGTCTCGTCCAGGTCCAGGCTGGCCGCCGCCACCTCCAGCGTCTCGCCCTTCAGGAACTGCATGGCGATGTAGGACTGGCCGTGCCACTCGCCCACCTCGTACACGCGGCACACGTTGGGGTGGTCCACCATGGCCTGGTGCTGGGCCTCCATCGTGAAGCGGAGCACCAGCTCGGGATCCTCCCGCCGCAGGAACTTGAGGGCCACCATGCGCTTCAGGCTGGGATCGTAGGCCTTGAAGATGCGCCCCATGCCGCCCTCGCCCACGAAGCGCAGGTTGCGGTACTGGCGCCACTCGGGCAGGGAGAGGGCGCGCAGCACGCGCCGGCCGGAGTCGTCGCCGCTGATGGGCTCCGGGCGCTGCCACAGGGTGCGCAGGGCTTCGGAGATCTCACCCGAGGCGAGGGGGTTGGCGCTCCGGGCATCGGGGAAGCCGTCCGGAAGGGGCACGGCGGGGTCCGTGTCCTGGGCGTCCTGGGCGAGCAGCCGCTCCAGGATGGAGAGGTCCTCCGCGTCCAGCACGCCGTTCCGCTGCAGGACCTCCAGCGGATCCCCCTGGGCGAAGGCCTCCCGGAGCTGCGCGCCGCTGACCAGACCCCGGGCCAGGGCCATGCCCAGGATGCGGATCTGATCGGCTTCCTTCAACAAGACCTCCCCGGCCGTCTTCGGTGCCATGCAAGCGTCCTGCGAGTGTGCCCGGAGGCGGGCTTGCCCGCAACGCGCATTCCCTTGTTCCATGCCGGCGCGGACGGGATTCCGGGTTGACCGGGCGCGCGTGCCCAGGCGATCCTGCCCTGAGCGCCCCTGCGGCGGGAAGGGAGGATTCCGATGAGTAGCAGTCGCGTCATCGACGAACCTCCTTCGCGCAAGGTCTGAGGCGCCCGCCAGCGGCGTCCCGGGCCCCTTCTCCCCTCCGGAGCGCCGGTCGGCCCCGCCCGCCCGTCCCTCCGCACCTCTTTGCGGGTGCGCCATGCTGCATCGCTTCTTCGACAGCGTCTGGGGCTCGGCTACCGAGCTGCTGGCGGCGCCCATGCGCCGCCGGCGCTGGGTTGACCTGCTCGCCCTGGCCGCGGTCGCGGGCGTCTTCGCGGCCCTCGTCTTCGCCCTGCGCCAATGGACCGCCCCGGCCCGGGCCATCGTGGACATCGACCTGGGCCTGCTCGCCCTGCCCAAGTACGCCTTCTTCTCCCTGGTGCGGGCCCTCAGCGCCTACGCGCTGTCGCTCGGCTTCACGCTGGTGGTGGCCTATTGGGCGGCGCGGAACGCCCTGGCGGAGCGCATCCTCATCCCGATCCTGGACATCCTCCAGAGCCTGCCGCTCCTGGCCTTCATGCCCGCGGTGCTGCTCACGATGATGACGCTCTTCCCCCGCAGCAATGTGGGGCTGGAGCTCTCGGCGGTGGTGCTGATCTTCACCAGCCAGGCCTGGAACATGGCCTTCAGCTTCTACCAGAGCCTGAAGACTCTGCCCAAGGAGATGGAGGAGACCAGCGCCCTCTTCGGCTTCACCTGGATGGAGAAGCTGCGCCTGGTGGAGCTGCCCTTCGCCATCCCCGGCCTGGTGTGGAACAGCATGGTGAGCGTGGCCAACGGCTGGTTCTTCCTGATGGCCAGCGAAGCCTTCAAGCTGGGCGAGCGCGACTTCCGCCTGCCGGGCCTGGGCAGCTACGTGTCGGTGGCGGTGGACCGGGGCGACGCCACGGCCCAGGTGCTGGCCATCGCCACGATGCTGCTGATCGTCATCGCCCTGGACCGCCTGGTGTGGAAGCCCGTGGTGGCCTGGAGCCAGCGCTTCCAGGTGGACGAGGCGCTGCCCGTGGAGAAGCCGCGCAGCGTGCTGCTGCAGATCTTCCGGCGCTCGCGCCTCTTCCGGTGGCTGGAATACCGCCGCAGCCAGCGCCTGCTTCGGCGCCGCCCGCCCCGGAACCCCTTCCTGGAGAAGGCGCGGGAGGAGCTGCGCCGCCCCGGCAGGTGGTCCGGATGGATGGCCACGGGCGGCCTCCTGGCGGTGCTGGCGGCCCTGGGCGTGGCGGGTCTCTCGCTGCTGCGCCTGCTCGTGCACGTGCACGGACGGGAGTGGGCCACCCTCCTGGCGGCGGGCGGCGCGAGCCTGGGCCGCGTGCTGCTCTCCACCGCGCTCAGCACCCTGTGGACGGTGCCCGTGGGCCTCGCCATCGGCCTCTCGCCGCGCCTGTCGAAGCGCTTCCAGCCGGTGGTGCAGGTGGTGGCCTCCTTCCCCGCCACCATCCTCTTCCCCTCGCTGCTCATGCTGCTGGCCGGGGCGGGCATCCGCCTGAACTGGAGCAGCGTCTTCCTGATGATGATGGGCACGCAGTGGTACCTGCTCTTCAACATCATCGCCGGCGCCCAGGCGGTGCCCATGGACCTGCGGGAAACCGCCGAGGCCTACCGCATGGGGCTCTTCCGGCGCCTGCGCAGCCTGTACCTGCCGGCGATCTTCCCCTACCTGGTGACGGGCTGGGTCACGGCGACGGGGGGCGCCTGGAACGCCTCCATCGTGGCCGAGATCGCCCAGATCCGCGGCCACGCCCACGTGGCCTTTGGCCTGGGCGCCCAGGTGGCCCTGGCCACGGACGCGCGCAACATGCCCCTGCTCGCCGCCAGCGCCCTGCTGATGGCCGCCCTCGTGGTCCTCTTCAACCGCCTCGTCTGGGCGCCGCTGTACCGCCTGGCCGAGGAGCGCTTCGCGCTGAACAGGTGACGCCATGACCGGATCCTCCACGCCCCTCTGCGAGCTGCGCGGCGTGCAGCTCCGCTTCCCCAAGCCCAAGGGCCAGCCCCAGCGCGTGCTGGAGGACATCCGCCTGGAGGTGCGCCCGAAGGAGATCCTCTCCATCATCGGCCCCAACGACTGCGGCAAGTCCAGCCTGCTGCGCGTGCTGGCGGGCCTCACGGAGCCCACGAAGGGCGAGCTCCGCTACCGCGGCGAGAAGCTGGAGGGCCTGAATCCCGGCATGGCGATGGTCTTCCAGAGCTTCGCGCTGTTCCCCTGGATGACCGTGGAGGAGAACGTGCGCGTGGTGCTGCGCGCCCGGGACCTGCCCGAGGAGGAGGTGCGCCTGCGCGCCCACGACGCCATCCGCCGCGTGGGCCTGGAGGGCTTCGAGGAGGCCTTCCCCCGGGAGCTGAGCCGCGGCACCAAGCAGCGCGTGGGCGTGGCCCGCGCCCTGGCGGTGGACCCGGAAGTGCTCGTGATGGACGAGCCCTTCAGCCAGGTGGACGCCCTCACCGCCGAGGCCCTGCGCGCCGAGCTGCTGGACATCTGGGCGGACCCGGAACGCAACCCCAGCAGCATCGTGCTCGTGAGCCACAGCATCCGCGAGGCGCTCCTCATGGCCGATCGCGTGGTGGTGATGGACGGCCCGCCGGGCACCCTGCGCGCGGTGGTGGACGTGCCCCTGCCCCGCCCCCGGGACACCCGCTCCCGGGACTTCCAGAAGATGGTGGACCGCATCCACGACATCATCACCAGCGCCGAGCTGCCGGATATCCAGGTGAACGGCCCCGCCCACGCCCCCGAGGAGGACCTGGTGGAGCCCCTGCCGCCGGTGAACAGCGCCGACATCCTGGGCCTTCTGGAGTTCCTGGAGGCCCAGGGCGGCGCCGGCGACCTCTTCACCGTGGCCCAGGCCACCCAGGTTTCCTTCCAGCAGATGATCCTCACCGTGAAGGCCGCGGAAACGCTGGAGCTGGTGGAAACGCCCAAGCGCGAGGTGCGCCTGACGGAGCTGGGCCGCCGCTTCGTGCGGGCCGACATGGACCAGCGCAAGGACCTGTGGCGCGCCCAGCTCCTGGAGCTGCGCCTCTTCCGCGTGGTGCACGAGCTGATCGAGCTGCGCGAGGGCGAGCTCTCCCGGGAGGAGCTGGTGCAGGAGATCGCCACCCGCCTGCCCATGGAGGACCCCGAGCAGACCTTCGACACGGTGGTGGCCTGGGGGCGCTTCGGCGAACTCTTCGCCTACCGCGAAGACCAGGAAGCCCTCACCTTCGAGTAGCCCCCCTTCCCAGGCCACCCTCCCGCCTATCGCACCCGCGCGCTTGACGCTCCGCGCCTGCGCTTGCGGAGGCGGGACCTGGGGGCGCTTCGGCGAACGCTTCGCCTACCGCGAAGACCAGGAAGCCCTCACCTTCGAGTAGCCCCCCTTCCCAGGCCACCCTCCCGCCTATCGCACCCGCGCGCTTGACGCTCCGCGCCTGCGCTTGCGCCCATGGTTCCAGACAACACCTTGTCTGCCAACGCGAAGCACTATCCTGGCGCATGCGGAGAGACGCATGAAGGGGACCCCGGATACCCCACCGAGGGGCTGGTTGAACCACACTGTTTGGGGTCTGGCCCTGACCAGCTTCTTCTCCGATCTCGGGCACGAGGCCCAAAGCACCCTGCTCCCGACGTTCCTCGCCGCCCTGGGCTGCCCGCCCTTGGCTCTCAGAGCCATCGAAGGCGTGACGGATGCCGCAAGCAGCGTCATGAAGCTGGGGGCTGGCTGGATCTCGGACCGCCTCCGACCTGGGAACCAGGGGCCTGTGGAACACACCCCTCTTAAGGCCCAGAGTGAGGCGACATGAGTCGAACAGCAACCAGGATTGCGGACGCGCTCCGACGCGATCTGTCCTCCAAGACATTCCTTCTGGCCCTAGCCCTGATGGCCCTGTTCACGGCCACGCGGATCACCCTGCTCTGCATGACGGGATCCACCAACGTGCCCCTGGCGCGGTGGCCCAGGGTCTTCCTGCTGGGTGCCTGGTTTGACGCGCTGGTCGCCCTGGCCCTGGCAACCCCCTTCCTCCTCCTGGGTGCGGTGCTGCCGGACCGCCCCCTGCGCGGGCGCACCGGATACTGGCTGCGCTTCTCGGGCCTCTGGCTGTTCTGGAGCCTGGCCCTCTTCGTGGCCGCCTCGGAGATCACCTTCTGGGTCGAGTTCTCGGCGCGCCTCAACTTCATTGCCGTGGACTACCTGCTCTACACGCACGAGGTTCTCGACAACATCCGCGAGTCGTACCCGCTGGCCTGGATCCTGTGCGGCATCGCCGTGGGCGCCCTCCTGCCGGCCCTCCTCCTGGCCAGAGGTCCGGCCCGCCCCCCGCGTTCCTGGCGCCGACGCGCCTGCAGCGGCCTCGCGGCGCTTCTCCTTCCAGGCACGGTATTCCTGTGCGGAAACATCGACCACATGTACGGCTCGGGAAACACCTACGCGGACGAACTCTCCGGGAACGGCTGGATGAGCTTCTGCGCGGCCATGAGACGCAATGAGCTGGACTACGACCGCTTCTACGCCACCATTCCCCAGGTCGAGGCGGACCGCATCCTCCAGCGCCTCGGAGTGGAGCGCGTTCCCCTATCCCAGGCGCTGCACCCGCAGGCGGACGAGGACGAGGAACCCATGGGTCCCCTGCGACGCTCGCCTCGAAACCTCGTCCTCCTCTCCGTGGAAAGCCTGTCGGCGGACTTCCTCGGCTGCTACGGAGGCACCCAGGGCCTGACCCCCAACCTGGACCGGCTGGCCGCAGAGGGCTTCCGCTTCCAGGAAACGTATGCCACGGGCACGCGGACGGTGCGTGGCCTGGAAGCGCTTTCCCTGGGCATCCCCCCCATTCCGGGACAGGCTGTCGTGCGCCGCCCGGACAACAAGCACTTGGCGACCCTGGGGCAGATCCTCGAAATGCAAGGTTTCCACGCCATGTTCCTCTATGGCGGCTACGGTTATTTCGACAATATGAACGACTATTTCAGAGGAAACGATCACCAGATCATCGACCGCACGGATTTCCCGAAGGCCTCAGGGGTGTTCGCCAATGCCTGGGGCGTGGCCGACGAGACCCTGTTCCAGCAGGCCATCCTGGCGATGAACCGCACCACGGCGGATGGCACACGGGCCTTCGCCCACATCATGACCACCTCGAACCACCGGCCCTTCACCTATCCCGATGGCCGGATCGACATCCCGTCGCCCGGAGGCCGGAAGGGCGCCGTGAAATACACCGACTACGCCATTGGCCAGTTCATCGAGGCGGCACGCAAGGAACCCTGGTTCAAGGACACCCTGTTCGTCATCACGGCGGACCACTGTGCCTCCGTGGCGGGCAGAAGCCAGCTCCCCGTCAACCGGTACCGGATCCCCCTGATCTTTTACGGCCCGGATCTCGTGGCGCACGGAAGCCACGAGGGGAGGATCAGCCAGATCGACGTGCCTCCGACCCTTCTGGAACTGCTGGGGGTACATGGAGACGACTACTTCTTCGGCCTGTCCATTTTCGAGCAGAAGCCGGAATGGCAAAGGGCCTTCATCAGCAACTACCAGGCCCTGGGCTACCTGAAACGGAACACGCTCACCGTCCTGCTGCCCAGGCGGAAGGTAGAGGCCTACCGCGTGGATCCCAAAACCGGCGAGCAGACGCCTGTCCCCGTGGACCCGGAGCTCCGGAAGGAAGCGATCGCCTACTACCAGACCGCCGCCCACGCCCACAAGCTCCATCGCCTCGCGGCGCCACTCAGCGCGACTCTGCTGCATCCCCCGGAGGGAGGGCGGCCAGGGCGATGCCGCCGAGGATGAGGGCGGTGCCGAAGGCTTGCACGGCGCCGGGACGCTCGCCCAGGAGGGCCCAGCCCAGCAGGACGGTGCTGCCCTGCTGCAGCAGCAGGCCCAGCGCGCCAAACGAGGGGCTCACGTGGCCCAGGCCCCAGCTGATGAGCCACCAGGCCACCGCCTGCACCACGAGGCCGAGCAGCGCCAGGCTGGTCCAGGTGCGGGGGCTGAAGCCCGCCCCGAAGCTGTCGCCCCGGGCCAGCCCCAGCAGGCCGAAGGCGAGCAGGCAGAAGGCGGTGACGAGGACCATGGCCTGCGGTCCCGTCAGGTGGCGGCGGGCGCGCACCAGGCTCAAGGTGTAGCCGCCGTAGCCGAAGGAGGCCAGGAAGCCCAGCAGCTCGCCGCGCCCGAGCCCCACCCGCGCGCCGCCCCCGAAGGCCAGCAGGGCCGCGCCGGCGAGGGCCAGGCCGAGGCCCGTCCACGCCGCCGAACGCAGGCGGTGACCGAGCACCGCCACGCTGAAGAGGCTCACCCACAGCGGTGCGAGGCCCACCAGCAGGGTGGCGCTCGCGGCGGTGGTCCAGTGCAGCGCGCTGTGCCAGAGGGTGAGGTCCGCGGTGAAGCAGAGGCCCGCCAGCAGGGCCCAGGGGAGTCCCCGCCGCAGCGCGCGGGGGCGGGGCGTGCCCTCCCGGAGCCCCAAGGCCAGGATCCAGGGAAGCGCGAAGGCCATGCGGTAGAAGCCGACCACCACGGGAGCCGCAGGCGCGCTCCATCGCACGAGGATGGCGCTGAAACCCAGGAGCAGCGCTCCCGCCAGCAGGGCGGCTAGGCCCGCGCGGCGCCCCATCAGGCTTCGGCCAGCAGCCCCTGCACGGCGGAGGCCAGGACCATGGGCTCGCAAGGCTTGTGGAGGATGGCGGCGACCCCCATCCGCTCCATGCGCGATTCCACCTCCTCGTCCCGCAGGGCGGTGAGCACGACCACCTTCGTGCCGCGCAGGGCCTCGTCCTCCGACACGCTGCGCACGAGGCTCGTCCCCGGACACCCGGGCATCAGGAAGTCCATGAGCAGGATGTCCGGACGCACCTCCCGGAGGACCTTGAGCACGTCGAAGAGGCTGACAGGCTCCACCTCCAGGACCTCGTGCCCCAGCTTGCGGAGACTGGCCATGGCCACGGTCCGCGCGAGCCGACTGTCATCCACCAGGACGATTTTCGCCATGCCAGGCCCTCCCTCGCGTCAGTTCCCCGCGGGCGAGGGAAGCCCCGCCCAGCGGCCCACCAGCGTCCACACATCCTCCTCCCGCGCGCGCGCGCCGTTCAGGATCACGGCGAAAACGCAGGGTTCGCCGTCGGCGCGCTGGAGGTAGCCGCACAGGGACCACACGCCCCCCAGGTGGCCGGACTTCACGCGCACGCGGCGCGCGAGGGCCTCCGGCGCGTGGGTGGCCCAGGGTTCGCCGCCCACCAGCTTCAGGCTGGAAACCAGTTCGGGCCCCACCTCGAAGTCGTGCCAGGCCGCCCGCAGCACGATGGCCAGGGTGCGCGCGGAAAGCCGGTTCTCCTTGCTGAGGCCGGATCCGTCCGTGAGGACCACCTCTTCCGGCGGGAGATTCAGCACGGTGCGGCAGGTCTCCTGGATGCGCCGCACGCCCGCGGGCCAGGTTCCGCCACCGAAGGCCTTCACGAGCATCTCGACCATGAAGTTGTTCGAGTACTTGTTCACGTCCTGCACCATCTGGCGCAGGGGCGGGCTGGGCAGGGCCAGGAGGCGCCTCGGCACGGGGGCCGGCAGGAGGGGATCGGCGGGAATCCGCGCCACGGTCACCCCGCCCTCGCGCAGCATGCGCTCCAGCACCTCCAGGGCCAGGCGCTCGGGGTCCTGCGTGATGCGCCCCGAGGCGTCGCGGTTGTGGTTCACCGAGAAGGGCAGCACCGGCGGCGTGGTGTCGGCGCTGGTGTTCTCCCACCCCGGCGCGAAGCGCTGGGCGTCGAAGGCGCCCTGGTCGAGGCGCAGCCCCCCCCGCACGCGCTGCACGCCCTGGGCCTTCAGGGCCTGGACCAGGGCCCACAACCGCTCCCAGGTGAGACAGGGATCGCCGCCGCCGCGGAACACCAGATCCCCCGCCACCGTGCCATCCGCCTGGAGATCCCCCCAGACCTCCGTCTCCAGCACGTGGTTCGGCTTCAGCACCTTCAGCAGGGCGTAGGTGCTCACCACCTTGGTGGTGGAGGCGGGCACCAGGGCGCGGGTGCTCGCGAAGGCCTCCAGCTGCTTCCCGGTGGACAGCTCCCACAGGCCGGCGCTCACCTGCACGTCCCGGCGCTCCAGGGCGCGCGCCCAATCCTCCAGCGGCTGGGCGCCGAGGGGCAGCACCAGCAGGAGGGCGAGGAGCAGGCGAAGCGGCGTCATTTCTTGTCCACGGGATCGCCCCCGTCGCCGGAGGGGGAGCTGCCGCCGGAGGCTCCCGCGGGAAGGCCGTAGATGTCGTCCGCCGCGCTGAAGATCCAGTCGCTGATCAGCGTCTTGTTCCGGTACACCTTCAGGCTGTCCTTCTGGCAGCGGCTGCGCACGCCCACGATGGGCAGGCCGGTCTTGTCCCCCGAGGCGCCGGGCAGGACGGCGGTGACGGTCTCCCATTCCCCTTCCCTGGTCATGGGATCCTTGTACTGCTGGCGGAGGAGCCGGGGCTTCAGCTTCATCAGGTCCTCCAGCCGCAGGGGATAGTTGCCGGTTCGGGCCTTGTAGGCGCGGATCGCCTGGGCGATGGACTCCCCGCGGAAGATCAGCTCCTCCTCCGCGTCCCGCTGCACCTCGGCCACCACGCTCGGCATGGCCTTGGTGAGCACCAGGCCCATCACGGTCACGAGGGCCAGCAGCAGGGCCAGGATGTAGCCCCGCTGGCCCTTCCTGCCGCCTGTGAACCGCACGCCCATGCCCTCCAGGCTACGCCCTCAGCCCCGGCTTCGGGAGAGCAGGTATTCCACGAAGGCCGCGGCAAGGGCGGGATCGAACTGCGCGCCGGCCTCCCGCCGGATCTCGGCCACCACGTCCTGCAGCGCGCGGGGGTCGCGGTAGCCGCTGCCGGAGCTCATGACCTCGAAGGCCTCCACCAGGGCGATGATGCGGCTGCCCATGGGGATCGCCTCGCCCTTCAGGCCGTCCGGATAGCCCCCGCCGTCCCAGCGCTCGTGGTGGTGGCGGATGATGCCCAGCACGTCGAAGGGAAAGCGGTAGTCCTTGAGGAAGGTGCTGGCGAGCACCGGATGGGTGCGCACCCGGGCGAGGTCCGAGGCGTCCAGCTCCGGCTTGGCGAGGAGGGCGGGGTCCAGCAGCAGGGTGCCCACGTCGTGCAGGATCGCCGCGATGCTCACCGCCTCCACCTCGGCGCTGGGAAGGTCCAGGCGGGCGGCGAAGGCGCGGGCGAGGCGGGCCGTGTTCAGGCTGTGGGGTCTCAGCTCCGGACGCACGCCCTCCGCCACCGTCAGCAGCCGGTGGCTGGCGCTCAGGAAGGCGCGGTGGTACTGGGCGGGCAGGCGGGCCTCCTGCAGGTGGAAGCCCAGCAGGCGCGCCACCTGGCGGATGAAGGCCTGTTCGCGCTCCGAGAAGGGGCGGTCCTCCTGGCGGAAGAGCAGCATCAGGTCGTGCCCCCCGCCCTCCTGCTCCAGGAGCACGGGGATGTAGGTGCGGAAGAGCCCGGACAGGGGCTCCTGCTCCAGGAACTCCGCCCGGGTGAGCAGGCGCAGCTCGCCCTCCTTCGCCTCGGGGATGTGGAAGGCCGCCGAGGCCAGGATCTGCTGCTTCAGGTCCGATCCCAGGGGATAGCGGCTGTAGGCGAGGATGGGCCGGATCTCCTGGGGTTCCTCGCTCCAGAGGGCCACGGCGCCCAGGCTCACCACGGAACTGAGCAGGGAGGCGGCCTCCCAGAAGAAGACCCGCTGCTCCGGCAGGAAGCTGCCCACCCGGGGGCGCTCCGGGGACCCGCTGCGGGCGCGGCTGGCGGTTCCGGCGGCGTCTTCCACGGGCGCAAGGGCCACGCTGCCCCCCAAGGTGGCCTGCAGGCGCTCCAGGAGCTCGCCCTCCGGGGCCCCCGCGGGAACGAGGGAGCCGCTGGGCGGCACGGCCACGGGCAGCACCTGGGGGGGCGCCTCGGCGGGCGCGGCCTCGGGTTCGGAGGCGCCCCCCAGCTGGCGGTAGTCCCGCAGGATGTCGGCGACCTCCATCCCGATGGCCTGGGCCAGGGGCGCGTCCCGCTCCAGGTCGAAGGGCTCCCGCCGCACCCGGTCCCGCTGGAGCAGGAGGCCGAAGGCCTCGTCATGGTCGAAGAGCGGCGTGACCAGGAAGCGGGGCGTCTCCGAGCCCTGGCTGAAGGGCAGCAGCTCCGGCGTCTGGCCCTGGGTGTTCACCACGAAGCTGCGGCGCTCCCGCAGGGCCCAGAGCGCGAGAGGATCCTCCGCCGCCAGCGCCTCCGGCGGGGCGGCCGTGCGAGGCCAGCCGTAGTGGCCCGCCAGCCCGTAGCCCGCCTCCCCCGGCAGGCGCAGGTACAGCGCCGCCTTGGTGCTTCCGCCTTCCTCGAAGCAGCGGTAGAGCACCTGGGCGAGCTGGCGCAGCAGCGCCTCGCTGAAGAGCAGGCGGGAGGGCAGGGTCATGGGCGCTCCGCTAGCGCACCAGCTCCTTCTGGATGTCCTGCACCAGGTTCCGGATCCAGTGGTTGTACTTCGAGTGGATGGTCTCCCGGCCGGAGGCGTCCTTCTCGTAGTCCATGTTCTCGCTGCGCTGGTAGGTGATGGAGAAGTCCTTCTCGGTGAAGGCCACGTCCACCCAGACCTGGTGCCTGCGCACCGTGAGGTGCAGGACCAGGCTGTTCTCCTTCGCGCTCTCCGCCATCCAGTTCCGCTGCAGGCCACCCCGGATGATGGCCGCCTTCACCTGGCCGAGGGTCAGGGGCTTCTCGTCAGGGCGCACCCAGGTCTGCTTCGTGATGTTCACGATGGGCGCGCTGGCGGCGAGGGGCGCCGCAATCAGCAGGGCCAAGGAAAACGGGGCGAGGAGGGAGCGGAAGCGCATGGCAACTCCTGACGGGGAATTCAGACCCTCAGGATAAGCGACGTATTGATCCCGCCGAAGGCGAAGTTGTTGCTCATGAACACCGGCCCTGCGGGGGGGCGCCCCTCCCCCATCAGGTAGTCCAGCTCGGCGCAGCGGGGATCCGGGTGCGCCAGATTCAGGGTGGGCGGCAGCCAGCCATCCCGGGTCCCCGCGATGCCCCACCAGGCCTCCAGGGCCCCGCAGGCGCCCAGCGTGTGCCCCACGTGCCCCTTGAGGGAAGCGATGGGCACCGCGCGGCCGAAAACCCTTCGGGTGGCGTGGCTCTCGGCGATGTCCCCCTGCTCCGTGGCGGTGCCGTGGGCGCTCACCCAGGCGATCTCCGAGGCGGGAAGCCCCGCGTCCGCCAGGGCCTGCTCCATCACGACGGCCATCGTCTCCTGGGCGGGATGCGTGACGTGGGCCCCGTCCGCGTTCGTGCCGAAGCCCAGGATCTCCGCGTGGATCGTGGCCCCCCGCGCCAGGGCGCGCTCCCGTTCCTCCAGCACCAGCGTGACGGCGCCCTCCCCCACCACGAGACCGTCGCGGTCGCGGTCGAAGGGGCGGGGCGTGGCCTCGGGGCTGTCGTTGCGGGTGCTGGTGGCGAAGAGGGTGTCGAAGACCGCCGCGTGGAAGCTGCTCAGTTCCTCGCTGCCGCCAGCCACCATCAGCTCCTGGCGCCCGTAGCGGATGGCCTCGAAGGCGTAGCCAAGCGCCTGGCTGCCGCTGGTGCAGGCGCTGCTGCTCGTCACGACGCGCCCCTTCAGCCCGAAGAAGAGGCCGATGTTCACCGCAGCGGTATGGCTCATGAGCTGGATGTAGCTGGTGGAGGCCTTGCCATCGCGCAGCACCACGGCCACGGCCT
>CAXYVC010000061.1:0-15339 GCA_964292295.1 uncultured bacterium | reverse complement strand
GGATCAACGGCGGCGTGCACCCCCTCTTCGCCGCCCCCCTGCCGGAGGGGCCCGCCGGGGAGTCCTGGCTGCGCTATCCCGCCTTCCTCTACACCGGATTCGCGCTGGTGATGCCCCCCTTCGTGCCCTACGCCCAGGGCTGGGAGGTCATGCAGCCCGAGCGCCTGCCCCGCCAGGCCCGGGCCTGGAAGGTGCTGGGCGACCACCAGATCTCCCCCCTCTCCATACCCGACCTGCCCGCGCCCCCGGAGGCCGTGCGCGCCCTCGCCCGCCCCTTCAGCAAGAAGCGGCGGGAGGGGGAAGGCTAGGGCCTACTTCCTGCGGCCCTTCCGGGTCGGGGCGGGAGCCGGGCCCTGGGCGCCGCCGGTGACGGTCTGGCCGTCCGAGAAGTTCAGCTTCCAGCCCAGGCGGTCGCCCTTCTTCAGGGCCAGCCGCCGGATGGTTCCCGCCGGGAACTCCACGAAGTGCCGGGCGTCCACGTTGCCGCCATAGCTGGGGCAGTCATCACCGCGCAGGGGGCTGCAGGGCGGCACCTTCTCCGCGAGCTCCACCACGCTGCCCGCCGCGTCCACCCACACCACGTCCAGGGCGATGAGGCAGTTCTTCATCCAGATGCCGTAGGGGCCGTCCGCCTCGTAGTAGAAGAACATGCAGCGGTCCTTGGCCAGGTTCGTGCGGTACATCAGGCCGCGGGCCTGCTCCTGGGGCGTGCGCGCCACCTCGGCCAGGAAGCGCTGGCCCTTGGCGGTGACGACCCCGCCGTCCGGCGTCACCGGGGCGAGGGCGAGGAGGAGGCTGAGGACGGCACCGATCATGCGGACTCCCGGGTCAGGCCTCCAGCATATTCCGTGGCCGGAAGAGGTGGATGCCTCTTAAGCTAATGCATGTCCCGGCGCCTGTCCGGAGGATGCCCGATGAAGCCGCTCCGCCTCCAGTCCTGCATCCTGGCCCTCGCCGGCCTCGCCCTGGCGGGCGCCTCCGTGGGCTCGTCCCTCCGGGCCCGACGCGCCCCGGAGCCCCTGCGCGTGGATGGCCGCCTGGACGAGGACGCCTGGGCCGGGGCGCCGGTGGCTGCGGGCTTCACCCAGCAGTGGCCGGACTTCGGGCGCCCCTGTCCGCAGCCCACCGAGGTGCGCGTGGTGTACGACGCCAAGGGCCTCTGCATCGGCGCGCGCATGCGCCACGCGCCGGGCGGACGCGTGGTGCGGCGGCTCCACCGCCGGGACCAGGACAGCTCCAGCGACTGGTTCGGCGTGTACGTGGACAGCCTGCTGGACCGCCGCAGCGCCGTGGCCTTCTACGTGAACGCCGCGGGCGTGCAGCGGGACGCGGTGTACTACGCCGACACCACGCAGGACGCGAGCTGGGACGGCGTGTGGGAGAGCGCCGTGCGGGTGGATGCGGAGGGCTGGACGGCGGAGCTGCGCATCCCCTACAGCCTGCTGCGCATGCGGGTGGGGGACGGCCCCCAGGCCTGGGGCGTGAACTTCAGCCGCACCGACCAGGGGGGGCCGCGGCACACCAGCTACTGGGCCCTGGCGCCGCGGGGCGTGAACGGCTTCGTGAGCCAGTTCCCGGTGCTCACCGGCCTGGAGGCGCTTCCCGCCCGCCCGCGCCGGGAGCTCGTGCCCTACGTCTCGGCCCAGCGGAAGTTCGAGACGACGCGCGCCTACGACGACCGGGGCTGGACCTGGCGGGGCGGCCTGGACGCCCACCTGGGCCTGCGGGAATCCGGCCAGGTGGACCTCACGGTGTTCCCAGACTTCGGTCAGGTGGAGGTGGACCAGGCGGTGGTGAACCTGGGCACCTTCGAGTCCTACTTCCCGGAGAAACGGCCCTTCTTCCTGGAGGGCATGGATTTCTTCGAGATGCCGGGGCCCCAGCTCCTCTACACGCGGCGCATCGGGCGCGGGCTCTCCGACCCCGACCTGGACGCCGCGAAGGGCGAGCGCATCCTGGACCGCCCCGATGCGGCGGACATCAGCGCCGCCGCCAAGTACACCGAGCGCTTCGAGGGAGGCTTCAGCCTGGGGCTGATGGGCGCGCGGGTGGAGCCGGCCCGGGCCCGGCTTGCGGACGAGGCCGGGGCGCGCCACGACCGGGAGCTCGCGCCCCTCACCCACTACGGCGTGCTGCGGGCGCGGCAGGCCCTGGACGACCACGGCAGCTACGTGGGCGGTTTCGCGTCCGTGGTGGACGCCTCCGGCCGGGCCAACCGGGAGGCCCAGGTGCAGGCCCTGGACGCGGTACTGCGCAGCCGGGACCGCAGCGGCCTGCTGGAGTTCGTGAGCACCCGCAGCCTGGCGGGCTTGCCCGGCGCCCAGGAGGAGGGCTGGCGCAACCGCCTGCGCCTGAACCAGCGTTGGGGCGAGGGCTATGCCGCGGAGCTCCAGGCCATCCAGGCCACCCGCCGCTTCGACCCGAACGACCTGGGCTATCTGAGCCGGGCGGACGAGGAGCGCCTGTATGGTTCCTTGAGTCGCCGCTGGGATGCGAGCTGGGGCAGCTTCCGCAACCTGGATCTGGGCTTCAGCGCCACTGCGGCCAGGGATACGGCGGGGCGCGTCTTCGAGCGCAGCGCCAGCGCCAGCGCCCAGATCGAGACCACGTCCTTCCTGAGCTTCTGGCTCAACGGGGGCTTCAGCTTCGCGGCAGACGACGACCGGGAGCTGCGCACCTACGACGATCCCGTGAAGAAATACCTCCGCACGCCGGACATTCCTTCCTTCGGCCTCGGCATGGACACGGCGGGGAACCGCCCCTGGTACGTGCGCCTGACCGCCGACCGCAGCTGGCATCCCGGCGGGCCCAGCACGGGCACGCGCCTCTACCAGAGCATCAAATTGGGGCCGGCCGTGGAGCTGCAGGTGGACAGCACCTACGACCGCCA
This sequence comes from uncultured bacterium, assembly GCA_964292295.1. Classification (GTDB taxonomy): domain Bacteria; phylum Acidobacteriota; class Holophagae; order Holophagales; family Holophagaceae; genus CAXYVC01. The sequence continues at coordinate 12,449 of CAXYVC010000061.1, read as the reverse complement.
GGAGGGCGAGCAGGCCTACCTGGGCGTGGATGACCAGCAGCTCCCCGTCGTGGGCCTCCGGCGCCTGAGCCAGTTCAACCAGATCCTGCGGCTGGCCTGCGCCTTCAGCCCGCGCTTCACGGTGCAGGTCTTCAGCCAGTGGCTGGCCTCGAACCGCGCCTTCCGGGAGCCGCAGGTGTACGTGGACGACCGCAGCCTGGCGCCCGTGGACTATGCGGGGGAGCGCGCCTTCAGCACCCGCACCTGGGCCCTGAACCTCATCACCCGCTGGGAATACCGCCCGGGCAGCACCTTCTTCCTGGTCTACACCCACGGGGCCGAGACGGACGCGCTCGTGAACGACCGGGCCTCCCTGAGCCCCCGCCGGGACCTGGCCCTGATGAACCGCCTGCCCAGCGACGACGGCGTGCAGGTGAAGCTGAGCTACCTGTTCCGCTAGCCTTCCTGTGCCATCAGCGCCTTCAGGCTCTCGGGGAACAGAGGCTGCGTGAGGTCGCGCACCGCGGCCGCGTACTGGCGGATCTCCCACTGGGCGTGGCCGTCCAGGCGCAGGTGAAGGAAGTGGGCCACGGCCTGCAGGCTGGCGGTCCAGTAGACCTCCGAGTAGAGGCCCAGGGGCAGCACGCAGCGGGCCTGCTCCCGGCACACACCCAGGGCGATCATGCGCTTGTACTGGGCCACGCTGCCCCGGCAGGCCTCCAGGTAGGCCTCCAGGGCCTCGGCGCGGGCGGCTTCCGGGATCTCGCCCTCCGAGCCCTGCTTGTTCACCTTGGCCTGCAGCCGGAAGTGCTCGGGGACGTAGAACGCGTCCTCCTGGAACTCCACGTAGCGCCCGCTGATCTCGTTGAAGTCGCTGGCCACGCGGTGCTTCATCCACTGGCGGAACACGAAGATCGGCGCCTTCACGTGGAAGGTGAGGTAGGCGTGGCGGAAGGGCGCCGTGTGCTCGTGGGCGGCCAGATACTCCACCAGCTCCGCGTCCTTCGTGTCGAAGGCCTCCTTCCGCTTGCCGAAGCTGACCCGCGCCGCGTTCACCACCGTGAGGTCCGTGCCCATGTGGTCGACGAGGCGGACGAAGCCGTGGTCCAGGACGGGGATCTCGGGTTGGGACATGGGGCGCTCCGGGCCTCCAGGGTAGCCCATCGTGGCGGATGGCCGGGAATGGCTGGGAAGCCGGGCTTCTGAGACAATGGAAGGGACGGAAGGTGAGCCCCTGGGCCCACAGGTCTTGAGGGGCCGCCTTCCCTGCGCAACCTGAGGAGAATCCCATGAAGTTCTTCATCGACACCGCCAACATCTCCGAGATCCAGCGCATCCACGCCTGGGGCATCCTGGACGGCGTCACCACGAACCCGAGCCTCATCGCCAAGGAGAGCGGCAAGCCCTTCGAGGCGATCATCGAGGAGATCTGCGGCATCGTGGACGGCCCCATCAGCGCCGAGGTCATCGCCCTGGACGCCGAGGGCATGGTCAAGGAGGGCAAGGCCCTCGCCAAGATCCACAAGAACGTGGTGGTGAAGCTGCCCCTCATCCCCGAGGGCCTGAAGGCCTGCAAGGCGCTCAGCGCCGAGGGCATCCGGACCAACGTCACCCTCTGCTTCAGCGCCACCCAGGGCCTCATGGCCGCCAAGGCCGGCGCCACCTACGTGAGCCCCTTCGTGGGCCGCCTGGACGACATCAACCTGCGCGGCATGGACCTCATCGAGGAGCTGGTGGCCATCTTCGAGAACTACGGCCTGGAGACCCAGGTGCTGGCGGCCTCCATCCGCCTGCCCCGCCACGTCACCGAGGCGGCCCTGGCCGGCGCCCACGTGGCCACCATCCCCACCAAGGTCTTCGACCAGATGGTTCAGCACCCCCTCACCGACAAGGGCGTGGCCCAGTTCATGGCCGACTGGAAGAAGTCGGGACGCTAGGCCGCCCCGGCGAGGCCGGGCGTGCGGGAAGGGGCCGGGCGACCGGCCCCTTCCCGTGCCGGGACCTTTCCGGGCGTTCCCTGAGGGCTCCGGGCGGGGCTATAATCCAGGGTTTTGCTTCGGAGCCGCGATGCTCTCCCTCGCCCTTGCCAGCCTCCTTGCCGCCACGCCCGCCGGGGAGCCCTGGCCCGTGCCCCTTCGCCCGGCCATCGTGGTGGAGGCCCAGCCGGAGGCGACCGAGGCACAGGCGCCGGAGTCCGCCCCCCAGGCGGCTCCCGAGGCCCCGAAGACCCCCAAGGTTGCCGTGAAGAAGGCCGTCGTGAAGAAGGCCCCCGCGAAGAAGGAGCACCGCGCCCGCTAGGCGCGCGCCGGACTCGCCGCCCGAACGGCCCCCGCCGAGGAGAACGCATGTCCCTGCAGAAGAAGTTCGATACCCTCCGCGCCCGCTACGACGCCGCCCTGAAGGGCGGCGGCCAGGCGCGTATCGACAAGCAGCACCAGGGCGGCAAGCTCACGGCCCGCGAGCGCATCGCGGCCTTCCTGGACGAGGGCTCCTTCGAGGAAGTGGACGCCCTTGCCATGAACCCCACCGAAGGCGGCGAGAAGATCCCCGGCGACGGCGTGGTGACGGGCTTCGGCCGCGTGGACGGCCGCCCCGTGGCCGTCTTCGCCCAGGACTTCACCGTCATCGGCGGCAGCCTCTCGCTCACCCAGGCCCGGAAGATCTGCAAGGTCATGGACATGGCCATGAAGGTGGGCTGCCCCTGCATCGGCATGAACGACTCCGGCGGCGCCCGCATCCAGGAGGGCGTGAATTCCCTGGCCGGCTACGCGGAGATCTTCCTGCGCAACACCATGGCCTCGGGCGTCATCCCCCAGATCAGCCTGATCATGGGCCCCTGCGCGGGCGGCGCGGTGTACAGCCCCGCCATCACCGACTTCATCACCATGGTGCGCAACACGAGCTACATGTTCGTGACCGGCCCCGAGGTGATCAAGGCCGTGACCCACGAGGACGTGACCAAGGAGGGACTGGGCGGCGCCAGCACCCACTCCGCCAAGAGCGGCGTGTGCCACTTCACCGTGCCCAGTGACCTGGCTGCCCTGGCCCACACCCGCGAGCTGCTGAGCTTCCTGCCCAGCAACAACCTCTCCGAGCCCCCCCGCCGCGCGCCCCTGATGGAGATGCCCCTGGAGAACCCCGAGCTGGACGAGATCGTCCCCGAGGATCCCAGCAAGCCCTACGACATGCGGCTGCTCATCAAGGGCATCGTGGACGACGCCCACTTCTTCGAGGTGATGGAGGCCTTCGCCCAGAACATCGTGGTGGGCTTCGGCCGCCTGGACGGCCGCAGCGTGGGCATCATCGCCAACCAGCCCGCCCACCTGGCCGGCGTGCTGGACATCCAGGCCTCCGAGAAGGGGGCCCGCTTCGTGCGCTTCTGCGACGCCTTCAACATCCCGCTCGTCATCCTGGAGGACGTGCCCGGCTTCCTGCCCGGCGTGAACCAGGAGCACCACGGCCTGATCAAGAACGGCGCGAAGCTGCTCTACGCCTTCTGCGAAGCCACCGTGCCCAAGCTCACCGTGATCACCCGCAAGGCCTACGGCGGCGCCTACATCGTGATGGCCAGCAAGCACATCCGCACCGACTTCAACTTCGCGTTCCCCACCGCCGAGATCGCCGTGATGGGCGCCGAGGGTGCGGCCAACGTGCTCTACGCCAAGGACATCGCCAAGGCGGAGGACCCGGCCGCCAAGCGGGCCGAGATCATCGAGGACTACAACGAGAAGTTCGCGAACCCCTACGTGGCTGCGGGCCTCGGGTACGTGGACGAGGTCATCCTGCCCCGGGAGACGCGCAAGAAGCTCGTGCGCGCCCTGGGCCTGCTGGAGACCAAGCGGGAGCAGATGCCCCCCAAGAAGCACGGCTGCATCCCCCTCTGATCCGGCCTTTCCCTTCGCGTCGCGCCCCCTTCCCGGGGGCGCCGCCGTCTATGCTGGAAGGCAACACCCCGAGGTCCCCATGCGCGCCCTGATCCTGCCCGCCCTCTGTGCGCTCCCCCTGCTGGCCCAGCTTCCCCCCGGCGTGGCGCCGGAGCTCTTTTCGGGGGACCCGCGGGACGCGGCGGTCTTCTGCGCCGACAAGGCCCGGGTGCGCGCCCAGGATGATCCCCGCCGCCTGGCCGCCTTCGGGCGCGCCTACCTCGCCGCGGGCGAGCTCGCCCGGGCCGAGGACGCCTTCGCCCGCGCCCTGCGCCGGGGCGGCTCCGACCCCGAGACCCTCTCCGCCATCGCCGCGGCCTGGCTGAAGCACCACGAGCCCGCCCGGGCGCTGGAGGCGGCGAAGCGCCTGGAGGGCCTGGGCCCCAAGGCCGCCCCCGCCGCGCGTTCCGCCGCCCTGGCCCTGCTCGAGGCCGGCCAGGAGACCGAGGCGGCGGCCCTCATGGCCCGCGTCGAGGCCTGGGCGCCCAAGGACTGGCGCGCCTTCGCCGACTTCGGGGAGGCACTGCTGCGCCGGCACAAGCCCGAGGCCGCCGCCCCCTGGTTCCAGAAGGCCGTGAAGCTCGCCTCGGACGACGAAGCCCTCTGGACCCGCCTCGCCCAGGCCTACACCGCCGCCCTGGAGGCCCGGTGAGGCCTTTCTAGACCCGATTGATCTGTTCGCGGTACTGGTCCAGCAGGCGGCAGCCTGCGTCGAGGCGTCGCCGCAGGCGAAGCAGGGCGAGGAGGCACATCCCGGCCATGGCCATGGCCGCCAGTATGGGGTGGATCCACACGGTGAGGGCGTAGAGGGGGATGGCCATCGGGATCGGGGCCAGGGCCACGCCTAGGCGGGCCACCTTCTCGTCGGTGAACTCCAGCTGGATGCCGTAGCTGCTTCTGGTCTGGGACCAGGAGGCCAGGATGCTGCGCTCGAGGCCCGATCCCGTGCACCAGAGGAAGACGAAGGCCAGGAGCAGCAGGAGGCCGGGCCCCTCCACCGGCCGGATCCCGTGGAAGGCGCACACCGCCAAGCAGAGCAGTCCTGCCACAAGGCTGGCGTAGAGGGCCGTCCCCGCCACCTTGGCCTTCAGTAAGTCCCGATCCTCCAGGGGCAGGGCCCACCAGGTGCGGATGCCGCCGCGGTCCAGTCCCAGCAGGTTGCAGAGAGGCACGGCCAGCACGGTTCCGAAGGTGAGGGCGAACCAGAGCGCCACCCAGGCCCGGGGGGCATGGAGGCGGCCCAGGCTGATCAGCTCCGGCTCCTTGATGCCCAGGACCGCCAGGAAGACCATCACGAGGCGGAGCTGGCCGGCTCGGCTGGCCAGCAGCTGCCGTAGGTGCAGTCCGGCCAGGCCGTGCCAGGGACAGCGGAAGGCCGGCGGCGTTCCTGCGACCAGGGCCGTTCCACCCCGGGCCCGGGAGAGGGCTGGAATCAGGGCCCAGGCCGTGAGTGCGAGCATCAGGGCTGTGGCGAGGGCGGCCCAGCCGATCGGCCCTGCGGCGGAACCGCCCCGGAGCACGGCTTCTGCGGCCCGCGCCAGCTGATGTCCGGGTGTCCAGGCGATGGCTCCCGCCGAGGTGCGGCGCAGGACCCAGGCGCCCAGCGGGAGGCCGAGGGCGAGGGGCAGGCGGAGGATACGCAGGGGGCCCGGCATCGCTGCATACAGCAGGCGCTCCAGGCCGAAGGCCCAGAGGACGAGGAGGATCACGGTCAGCAGTGCCCAGGGGAGCAGGGATGGTACGGGAAGGCTGAAGCCCAGGGCGGCCGTGAGCAGGAGTGCCACCAGGACGCGTTTTGCACCCGTCGTGAGCCCCAGCAGCAACTCGCCGACCAGGAGGGTGCGACGCTGGAGACGGAAGGGCCGCCAGGGGTGGGCCTCAAGCACGGGGCCTCCCGACCACAGGGCGCCTCCTGCACCCAGGGCGAACCCGAGGCGGTCGAGCCATGGACCGAGCGCCACCGGCGCGCAGAGGGCCTGCTGGCCCGCCAGGACACCAAGAGCCAGGGCCCCGCTGAGCGCAAGGGCTCCCAGGCAGCCCACCAGTAGACGGCCCCCCAGGCCCTTCGGGGCTCCGGCCCTTTGCGTCCGGGCCAGGCGCAGCGCCGCCAGGGCGCTCAGATCCAGGAGAGGCATGGGACGGCCTGGGTTCCGACATGGCGCAGGAAGAGGGATGCGAGGCTTTCCCCGGCCTGCAGGAGGGCCTCCGTGGATCCGTGCTGCATCACGCGGCCCCCGTCGAGGAGGATGAAGTGGGTGGCTAGGTGCTCGGCCCGCTCCAGCTGGTGGCTCGTCATCACCAGGGTCATCCCTGCGGCGCGGAGGCCCTCCAGCAGGCCCGTGAGGGTTGCGGCCGCCGCCGGGTCCAGCCCCTCGAAGGGCTCGTCCAGGAAGAGCACCTCGGGTCGGTGCAGGAGTGCCGAGGCGAAGGCGAGTTTCTTCCGCATGCCGGTGCTGTAGTCCCGGATGGCCGAGGAGCGGGCGAAGTCCACCTCCAGCACCTTCGACAGTTCCTCGACCCGTTGCGCGAGCGTGTCGTGCGCCAGGCCGTGCAGGCACCCCACGATTTCCAGGTAGTGGCGTCCCGTCAGGTCCTCCAGCAGGGCGCCGTCCTCGGGCATGACGCCCAGGCGCCGTCGCAAGGCCAGGGGCCGAGAGGCCACATCCAGGCCGGCGATCCAGGCCCGCCCGACAGAGGGGCGTACCTGGCCGGTGAGCAGGCGCACCAGCGTGGTTTTGCCGGCGCCGTTGCGCCCCAGCACTGCGAGGAAGGCGCCCTGGGGCACCGAGAAGCTGGCATCCCGCAGGGCCCAGTGCTCGCCGTAGGTCTTGCCCAGCATTTCCGCGACGATCATGCGAGTCCTCCAGCCCTGCGGATGCTGGCCCAGTAGCCCTCCAGGGCCCGGCGCCCCGTCGCCGTCAGGTGGTAGGTGGTCACGGGCACCTTGCCGCGGAAGGCCTTTTCCACCTCCAGGTAGCCCGCGGCTTCAAGCTTGGTGGCGTGGCTGTTGAGGTTGCCCCGGGTGAGGCCGGTGACGGTCTCCAGGAAGCGGAACTCCACGGCGCCGGCGGAGGCCAGCACGGTGAGGATGGCGAGGCGGGCGGGCTCGTGGACGAGGCGGTCCAGGTCCAGCAGGGCACGCAGAGGGGCGACGTCCTTCATGGGCGTGCGCTCCGGAGTTCCCGGGCCAGATGTCGCCAGGCCAGGTGCTCGCGAAGGCCTTGGACGACCGCCGCCAGGGCCGCACCGAGGAGCACGGCGTTGGAGCCGAGGCCGTTCTGTAGGCCCGCCAGGAAGCAGGCCGGCAGGAGGAAGAGGAGCACGCCGAGCACCCGCTCGATTCGACCATGCGCGACCCGGGGGAGGGCGAAGGCCAGCCCCGCGCCCAGCAGGACCACGAGCCCGGCGCGGAGGCCGGTCTGGGCACCGGGGCGTACGGCCAGAAGGCCGAGGGGGAGGAGGCCCAGGACGGGACCGAGGCGCTTCAGGCGCTGTGTGCGGGCCCGCTCCCGCGGATCCGGCCCCGCTCCGGTTGTGACGCGGCCAAAGCGCTGGTACCAGAACCGCCCGAGCGCCAGGCGGCAGGTCAGCCATAGGAAGGGGGGCAGGACGAGCAGGAAGGAGGGGGGACCTGGCCGTGCCCCGAAGGCGTCCAGGCCGGACCAGCTCCAGCCGTGTCGGGCCAGGTCCGCGGCGAAGAGGGCCAGGGCGAAGAGGCCCCCCAGGACCGTGGCGAGGCCGCCGCAGTCCCGGTCGAAGCGGGCGTAGGCTCGGGTGAGCTCCGCAAGGCGGGTGGTGTGCTCGGAGGAGAGGGCGGGCTGGAGCATTATTTGAGTCTGTATGGCAGACATGTCTCCCTGCAAGCCCGTATTCACACAAGGACCTCTGCGGATAATCGGTGAAGGCGGTGGGAACTCCCGCGCCCATTCCTGGAGGCCCGATGACCGCGCAGAGATCCTTCCGCGGTGCCTTCTTCGACGGCCAGGGCGAGCTGCGCCAAGGGTGGCGGGCGCTGGCCTTCTTCGTGCTGTACCCGCTGATCTGCCTTCCCCTCCTGCTCTTCCTGGGGCGCTTCCCGCTCGGGGCGACCGCCGTGATGGCCCTGGGGGCCTTCCTGGCGGGCACCCTGCTGCTCCGGCTGGAGCACCGCCCCTGGCGCGCGGTGGGCCTGCGTTTCGGGAAGGCCTGGGCTCTGGAGTTCCTGCTCGGGGGGCTCGGGGGCGTGCTGCTCATCGCGACGGCGGCGGCCCTGGCCTGGGGCGTCGGCGGCCTGCGCTTCGGCGCGGGCGCGCCCGGGGCGGGGCGGGCGGCGCTCTGGGGCCTGCTCTTCTTCACCCTGGTGGCCTTCCACGAGGAGCTGGCCTTCCGGGGCTACGCCTTCCAGAAGGCCGTGGCGGGCCTGGGCGCCTGGCCGGCGCAGGCCCTCTTCGCCCTGCTCTTCGCGGCCGTCCACTGGGGGAATCCGAACCTGGGCGGTCCAGCCCGCGCCTGGGCGACCCTGAACATCGCCCTGGCGGCGCTGCTGCTGGGGCTCGCCTACCTGCGCACGGGCAGCCTGGCACTGCCGATAGGCATCCACCTGGGCTGGAACTGGGCCCAGGGCTGCCTCTTCGGCTTCGCCGTGAGCGGCACGGAGGCGGGGGGCCTGCTGCGCCCCGTGGCGGCGGAGGCCTCCCGTCCGGTCTGGCTGCACGGGGGCGCCTTCGGCCTGGAGGCGAGCCTGCCCTGCGCGCTGGTCTGCGCGGTCGCCGTGGCGGGGCTGGCCCTGTGGAAGGGCTGCGCGCCGCGGGAGGCCGCCTGATGGCCCGCGCGATCCTCGTCACGGGAGCCTCCCGGGGCCTCGGGAGGGCGGTGGCCCTGCACCACGCGGAGGCGGAGGCCGCGCACCTGTGGCTCCTGGGCCGGGACCGGCGGGCGCTCCTGGAGAGCGCGGAGGAGGTGCGCGCCCGGGGCGGCACGGCGGAGATCCTGCTGGCGGATGTCCTGGACCGCGACGCCCTGGCGGCGGCCGCCGCGCAGGTGCCGCGCCTGGACGGCCTGGTGGCCGCGGCGGGCCTGGGCGGGGACAGCCCCGTGGCGGAAAACAGCGACGCGGCCTTCGACCGCATCCTGGCGGTGAACCTCACGGGGGCCTGGAACACGGTGCGCGCCTTCCTGCCCCGCCTGGGGCCGGGTTCCCGGGTGGTGCTGGTCTCCAGCACCCTGGGCCGCTTCGGGGTGCCGGGGGCGGCGGCCTACGTGGCGGCCAAGCACGGCGTGCGCGGCCTGGCCAAGAGCCTGGCCCTGGAGCTGCTGCCGGTGGGCATCACGGTGAACGCCGTGGCGCCGGGCTGGATCGATACGGAGATGGCCCAGGCCCGGGTGGCGGAGCACGCGGCGCGCCTGGGGGTGGACGTCGCCGAGGCCCGGCGGCGCCTGGAGCGGGAGGTGCCCGCGGGGCGCTTCTTCTCCCCGGCGGAGATCGCCCGGGGCGTGGCCTGGCTGCTGGACCCCGGGAACACCATGCAGGTGGGCGCCTGCCTGGACCTGGACGGGGGCGTGGTGCAGGACTGATCCTCCCCGGGGTCTCCACTAGACTGGAGCCATGCACTACGCCTCCCTCGCCTCGGGCTCCAAGGGCAACGCCCACGTCCTCGGGGGGGAGGGGCGGCTCCTGCTGGTGGATGCGGGCATCTCCTTCCTGCAGATCCGGCGGCGCCTGGAGGCGCTGGGCTGGGGGCTGGAGGCGGTGGCGGGCCTGGCCCTCACCCACGAGCATTCGGACCACATCGCCGCGCTGCCCATGGTGCTGCGCCACACGGCTTGGCCGGTGCTGGGCACCGAGGGCACCCTGCGCGCGGCGGAGGCCGCCAAGGGCGTGGAGATCCCGAAGGCGCGGCGCGTTGTCCTGCGGCCGGGGCACGCCGTCGCTTTCGAGGACTGGCGCCTGCTGCCCTTTGCCACGCCCCACGATGCGGCGGACCCCGTGGCCTACCGCGTGGAGGGCCCGGGCTGGGCGGCGGCGGTGGTGACGGACCTGGGGCACCCCACGGCGCTCGTGGCGGAGCACTGCCGGGACCTGGACCTGCTGGCCCTGGAGAGCAACCACGACGTGGACATGCTGCGGGAGGGCGCCTATCCGCCGGACCTGAAGGCCCGCATCCTGAGCCGGGTGGGGCACCTGAGCAACGAGGCGAGCGCGGGGCTGCTGGCCCGCATCCTCGGGCCCCGCCTCCGGGCGGTGGTGCTGGCCCACCTCAGCGAGCAGAACAACGCCCCGGAGCTGGCGCGCCTCGCCGCGGCCCAGGTGCTGGATGGCTCCGGCGCCGTCCTGCACGTGGCTTCCCAGGGCATGCCCCTGCGCGCCTAGAATCGGAACAGGAACCCACCCATGCCGACCTCCCGCCTCCTCCGCTCCGGACTCGTCCTCGCCCTGGCCGTCGCCCCTGGGGTGGCCCAGACGCCCTTCTTTGCCGACGGGACCGCCTTCGGCGGCAGCCGCGTCTTTTCCGAAGGCCTGAACCCACTGGGGAATTCCGCCCGCCTGGTCCAGGCCCCCGGCGGCTTCTACGCCTCCTGGCTGGAGGGAGGCCGCGAGGCCTCGGATGCGGGCGAAGCCATCGGGAAGCTCGCGGCGGGCAGCGCCTCCGGCGTCTCCCAGGCCCTCCGCAGCCTGGCGCGGGATCCCTGGGGCACCCGCCTGAAGGGCTACGGGCTGGCCTGGGTGGAGCGGGGCGCGATGATGGCCCTCACCCGGGAGGAGCTGACGGGGCTCCAGGTGGCCGCGGACGCGGACCCGGCGCACCTGGACAGCGCCCACGCCCTGGCCCTGAACACCAGCACGGCGGAGCTGCGCCGGGCCTCCGTGGACCGCTTCGTCCTCGGCTCCAGCTGGCGGGAGGGGCGGGTGACCTACGGCGGGACCCTGCGGGTGGAGCGCCACGCGCTCGGCGTGCGGGACCTCGCCCTGAACCCGGCCGCGGGGCAGGGCGCGCTGTCGGGTTCGGCCTTCGATCCCTGGTCCTTCACCTCCACCTCCCGGCGGGCGGTCTCGGCCACCCTGGACGCGGGCATGACGGTGGCCGTCTCCGAGGCCCTTTCCGTCGGCTTCACCACGGACCGCCTCCTGCGCCGGAAGATCTGGGACGTGGAGGAGAAGCCCCAGTTCCGCGCCGGCGCCAGCCTGGTCTTGAACAGCATGCTGAGCGTCAGCGCCGAGGCGGACGTGAACCGCGCGGCCCGCTTCCCCTTCCCCGGCAAGCAGCGCACCGCCTCCGCGAGCCTGCGGATCGCCCTGGGCCAGGGCCTCAGCCTCCAGGTGGGCGCGGAGCGCACGAGCTTCGGCGGCACCTTCGTGGCCCGGGGCGGCGTCATGCTCCGCTACCGCGGCGCGGGCATGGACCTGGGCCTGGGCTTCCAGGCGGGGGCCGACCGGCCCCTGAAGGGCGCGAGCGCGGCGGTGGTGGACCTGTGAGGCGCCTCCTCGCGCCGGTCCTGGCCCTTCCCCTGCTCGCCGCGCCGCTTCCCTCCCTGCGGGAGGCCGTGGAGCGCTTCGACGCGGCCCAGGCCAGGGTCGGAACCTTCCAGGCCCCCTTCACCCTCACGACCCGCCGTGCCCTGCTGAAGACGCCCTCCGTCACGAAGGGCACGGTGTACCTGCAGGACACCCGCTTCGTGCACTTCGCCTTCGCGCCGCCCGAGGACCTGGTGCTGCACCTCACGCCGAAGGCGCTGGTGAGCTACAGCCCGGCGGCGGGGCAGGGCGAGATGCTGAAGATCGGCTGGATCCGCAACGCGGACCGGCGCTTCCTGGGCCTTGGACAGCGCCTGTCCGAGCTGTCGGACTACTTCAAGACGGAGCTGGCGGAGGACCGCGAGGTGCCGGGAAGCTACCGCCTGGACCTCCTGCCCCGGGCGCTCTCGGTGCGCCGGCGCATGCAGGTGCTGCGCATCTGGGTGGACCGGGAGAGCTGGCTGCCCCGCCAGGTGCTCTGGGTGGAGCGCGGCGGGGACACCTGGCAGCTGGAGATGGGGCCGCCCACCCTCAACCGGCCCCTGCCCGCCGCGGTGACCGGCTTCCAGGTTCCGAAGGGCGTGCCGCTCCGCTCCGAGTTCAGCTTCTTCGCCACGAGAAGGAAGTAGACTGTCGTCCTGAAACCTGAAAGGACAGAGGAGCCCATGATCGTCGTCTGCCCCACCTGCCAAGCGCGCTTCCAGTACGACGAAGCGCGTTTCTCGGGCGCAGAGTCCAAGCGCTTCCGCTGCCCCAAGTGCAGCACCGTCTTCGAGGTGCGCAATCCCGCGCTGACCGCCGTGCCCCCGCGCTTCGTGGAGTTCCCGGGCGGCGCCCCGAAGGCCGCGCCCCCGGCGCTTCCCCTCCCGGAGCCCTTCCTTCCGCCGCCTCCGCCCCTTCCCTCCGCGGCGTCCTCCGTCCCCTGGGAGGAGGCCCCCCAGGTCCCCACGGCGGGCCGCGGGACCACCGCGCGGAAGGACCGGGGGGCCATGCTGGCCGCCCCGGGCATCATCACCCCGGGCGGGGCAAGGCTTGGAATTTTTCCGGAAAATATT
>CAXYVC010000060.1:0-15372 GCA_964292295.1 uncultured bacterium | reverse complement strand
GGGGGTGGCATTGCCCCTCGTCGTGTGGGCCTGGTGGAGCCTGCGGGCGTAGGGCGGGCGGCTACGCGCCGCCATGGTGCTGGAGGACGATCCAGTCGGCGATGCGTCCCATCCAGGCGTCGAAGTCGTGGGTGCCCTCCGGGTCCACCGTGACGTCCACGCCTTCGGGAAGGGGGGCCAGGGCCTCGGCGGAGCTCACCACCGTGTCCTTGGCGCCCTGCAGGATCGCCCAGCCCGGGTGGGCGGCGGCCCGCTGCAGGGCCTGGGCGTTGAGGAGCGGCCAGGGGGCGCACACGGAATAGCGGCGGAAGCTCGGCACGAAGGGGGCCAGGAGGCCGCCGAAGCTGAAGCCCACCGTGAGGTGCGGCACGCGGCCGTCGAGGACGCTGCCCAGTTCATCCAGGGCCTGCTGGAAGCGCAGCTCGTGCGAGCGCTCGGGCGCGAGCTCATGGACGGAGCGCAGGGTGGGGCGCAGGAAGGGGAGGCCATCCCAGCCCCGGGCCCGGAGCTGCTCCTCCAGGAGGCGGACGCTGCCCTCGCCACTGCCGCCGAGGCCGTGGAGGAGGAGGATGCTGGTGGGGCGATGGCTCATGCTGGGAGGGCCTTTCCGGCGGGATCCCCCTGCATGGGACGGCGCGCGTGCGCATGCCGCCCCCTGCGAGGGGAACCGGCTATGCGTAGGGATCGGGGTGGTACGGATCCGGCGCGGTGAGCTCTGCGGGGGGTGGAGGCTCCCGGTGCAGCGGCAGATGGCGCAGCTCGTAGGGATCGTCCTCGGGGAGGATGGGCGTGGGCAGACTCACCCCCCCATTCTGGCAGGTCGGGGACGGGCGCGTGTCACGGCTCTCCGGCCTTGCGGGCGAGCTGGCCGCAGGCGCCGCGCACGTCCCGCCCGCGGCTCTTGCGCACCGTGACGAAGCAGCCCCTGGCCTTCAGGGCCGCCACGAAGGCGTCGAGCGCCGCGTCCTCCGGTTCCTGGAAGGTCGCCCCTTCGTGGGCGTTCATGCGGATGAGGTTCACGTTGTGGGCGTGGCGCAGCTCCCCCAGCCAGTCCGCCAGGCGCCCGGCGTCTTCCGCGGTGTCGTTCACGCCCTTCATGAGGACGTATTCGAAGGTGAACTTCTCCCGGTCCGCCAGGGGCCAGGCCTCCAGGGCGGCCTTCAGCGTCGCGAGGTCCCAGGCGCGGTTCACGGGCATCAGGCGGGAGCGCAGGGCGTCCTCCGCCGCGTTGAGGCTCACGGCAAGCCAGGGGCGCGGGCTCATGCCCGCCAGGCGCGCAATGCCGGCCACGTGGCCCGAGGTGCTGACGGTGATGCGGCGGGTGCTGATGTTCAGGCCCCGCGGGTGGTTCAGCACCCGGATGGCGCGGTGCACATGGTCGAGGTTGTGCAGGGGTTCGCCCATGCCCATGAAGACCAGGGTGACGGCGTGGGGCTGATCGGGCCCCAGCTCCTTCAGGAGGGCCAGCACCTGGCCCACGATCTCCCCCGCCTGGAGGTTGCGCTGGACGCCCATGCGCCCCGTGGCGCAGAAGGCGCAGCCCATGGCGCACCCCACCTGGCTGGAGAGGCAGAGGGTCACCCGCGGGTTCCGCACCTCCCGGGGCATGTGCACCGCCTCGATGCGCAGGCCGTCGGCGAGGCCCAGGGCCAGCTTGGTGCTGCCGTCATCGCTCGCGTGGCGCTCGAGCACCGCCGGCAGGCCGAGGTCCAGGTGCTCCGCCATCCAGGTCCGGGCGGCCCTGGAGATGCGGGGGCCTGTCTCCGTCCACTTCCAGACGTGCTGGAGCTGGGCGAAGAGGTGCTCCCCGCGGCCCGGCGCCCCCAGGCGCGCGAAGTCCTCGGGCAGGAGCGCCCAGGCCGAGGGAAGGCCCTCCCGTTCCGGGGCCGGCAGGTCCCAGGGCTGCGTCACGGGGCCTCCGCGAGGCCCAGGAGCTGCACCTCGAAGATCAGCGCGGCGCCCGGCGGGATGACCTCGCGGCCCCGGTCGTCCCTGGCCCCCTTGTCGCCGTAGGCCAGCGCCGGCGGGATCACGAGCACGCGCTTGGCGCCCACCCGCATGCCGGCCAGTCCTTCCTGCCAGCCGCGGATGACCTTGCTTTTGCCGAGGGTGAAGGCGAAGGGGTGGCGGGCGTCCAGGTGCTGGTCGAAGAGGCGGCCCTGGCGACCCTTTTCCTGGTCGAAGATCCAGCCCCGGTAGAGCACCTTCAGCACCTGTCCGGTGCGTGCCCCCTCCCCCTTCCCGGGCTTGAGATCCGCCACGCGCAGGCCGCCCTCCAGGTCGCGGAAGGCGGGAACGCCGGGTTTCGCGGCGGCCTTCGGGCGGGCCGCCGCGACGGGCAGCGCCAGGCAGAGGGCGAGGAGGGCGATCAGGGTTCGCATCGTCATGGACGTCCTTGTCAGGCCAGGTCCTCGGGGCGGATCTCGGAGCCCTTCCGCGTGCCCAGGGCCGCCACCGCAAGGGCGCCCGGCCGGAGCAGGCTTTCCGCCACGCGCGCGACCTGGGCCGCGTCCACCGCGTCGATCTCCGCCAGCTGGCCGTCCAGGTCCAGGATGCGCTCCTGGTGGATGGCCTGGTGGGCCAGGGTGAACATGCGGGCGCTGGTGGACTCCTGGCTGAAGACCAGGCTGGTGCGGGCCTGGAGCTTGGCGCGCTCCAGCTCACCCTCGCGCAGGCCGCCCTCCGCCAGCTTCCGGCACTCCTCCGCCGTGCGTGCCACCAGCTCCCGGGCCTTGCCCGGCGCGCAGCCCGCGGCCACCTGGAGGGCGCCCGTGTCGCGGTAGTGGCTCAGGTAGCTGCCGATGGTGTAGCAGAGGCCGCGCTTCTCCCGGAGCTCCATGAAGAGGCGGCTGCTCATGCCGCCGCCCAGCACGCTGCCCAGCAGGTTCACCGCCGCCCGGTCCGGGTGCGTGTGTCCGAAGGCGGGGAAGCCCATCACCAGGCTGGTCTGCTGCAGCTCGGGCCGCGCCTGGTTCAGCAGGAAGGGCGCGGGCGCGGGGTGGGCGGCCGGGGCCTCGGGTGCGGGGCCCCCGGGCAGCGCCGCCAGCACGGGCTCCAGCATCCGGAGGAAGGCCTCGGGGTCCACGTCCCCCGCGGCGGCGACCAGCAGGTTGGGGGCGCGGTAGGTCTTGCGGAAGAAGGCGCGCAGCCGCTCCGGGCCGTAGGACGCCACCTGCTCCCGGGTGCCCAGGATGGGATGGGCCAGGGGACCGCCCTTCCAGAAGTGCATGTAGAAGAGCTCGCTCGCCCAGTCGTCCGGCTGGTCCTCGCTCTGGGCGATCTCCTCCAGCACCACCTCCCGCTCCCGGGCCAGTTCCTCCCCGTCGAAGGCCGGCGTGCTGACCAGGTCCCCCAGCAGCGCCACGAGCTCCGGCAGCTGCTCCCGCAGCACCTTGCCGTAGAAGCAGGCGGTCTCCTTGCCGGTGAACGCGTCGACGTTGCCGCCCAGGCGGTCCGTGGCCTCTGCCATGGCCTGGGGGTCCGGGAAGCGGGCCGTGCCCTTGAAGACGGTGTGCTCGATGAGGTGGGCGAGCCCCTCCTCCTCGGGGGCCTCGTGGCAGCTTCCCCGCTTCACCCAGAAGCCCACGGAGCAGCTCCGCACGTGGGGCAGGGATTCGACGAGGATCTCGGTGCCGCCGGGGGTGACGGTGCGGAAGGGGCGTTCGGCCATGGGAACAGTCTACCGGCAGCTAGCCCTCGGCCTCCCGCCCCGAAAGCCCCACGGGGCTGCGATGGAGCTGCCAGCCCGCCAGGACCCAGCAGGCGAGGCCCACCAGCAGGAGCACGAGCAGGGCCACGGGCCAGGGCGTGGCCACCTGGGCCTGGGCGAGGATCTCGATCGTCCCCACGCTGCCGCTCCGGCTCCCTGCGACGTTCTCGATGTAGTGCAGGAAGGTCAGGCGCTGCAGGTTGCCGGGCAGCACCCGCACCAGCTGGTCCCAGACCAGGAGGTAGAGGGCCCCCCACAGCGCCCCGCGCTTGAAGACGCCCATGAGCAGGGCCAGGAGGCCCAGCTCGGCCCAGAAGGCCCCCACCAGGGCCAGGCCGCCGAAGAGGGCCGCCTCCGGCGACAGCCCCGCCAGGGGCAGGAGGGCGGAGGCCAGGGCCAGCCACAGGGCGCCCCACAGGAACCACAACAGGCCCTTGGCGAAGGGAAGCATCCAGGCCTGGGCGGGGCGCACCAGCACCAGGGCCAGGGTGCGCTGCTCCAGGTCCTCCCGGATGCCCGCGGGGGCGGCCACCAGGGCAAGGATGGGCAGCACGTAGCGCACCATCACCTGGTGGAGCAGGACCAGGCCGTCCCCGGCGCGTGCGCCGCCCGGGCGGAAGGCCAGGAGGGTCGCCGCCAGGGCCACGGGCAGCAGCGCGAGGGCCGCGAGGGTCCAGCCCCGCCCCTGGAGGAGGCGCGGCGCGTAGCCCCGCATCACGGCGCGCAGGGTGTCGAAGGGGGTGGGCCGCTCGCTCATGCGTGGTCCTTCACGAGGTACTGGAAGACCGCCTCCAGGTTCAGGTCCAGGGGGTCCAGGGCGCGCAGGGGGAGCTGCCCCTCGGCGGCGGCCCGCTGCAGGCGCGGCAGGAAGCTCCGCGGATTCCGCACGGAAAGGACGACGCCGGCGGGCTCCAGGCGCAGGGCCGCCAGCTCCGGCTGCTCCACCGCCCAGCGCGCTACGGCCGCCGGCTCCTCGGCCGTGACGCGCAGTTCCACGGGGTGGCGGTCCAGCAGTTCGCGGATTTCCCGCACGCTGCCCTCCGCCAGGAGGCGGCCCCGGAAGAGGAGGAGGATGCGGTCCGTGAGGCGGGCCACCTCGCCCAGGATGTGGCTGCTCACCAGCACGCGGACACCGCCGTCGGCAAAGGCCTTCAGGGTGTCCATCAGGGCCAGGCGGGCTTCCGGGTCCAGCCCGTTGAAGGGCTCGTCCAGGATCAGCAGCGCCGGGCCGTGCAGCAGGGCCTGGGCCAGGCGGATGCGCTGGCGCATGCCCTTGCTCATGGCGGCGAAGGGCAGGTGCGCCCGCCCCGCCATGCCCACCCGTTCCAGGGCCTCGGCCAGGGCCTTGTCCAGGGCGGCGCCCCTCAGGCCCGACAGCTCGCCCATCATGCGCAGCCAGCGCAGGGCCGTGACCCCGCTGGGGAAGCGGTCCCCCTCGGGCACCAGGCCGATGCGCCGCAGCACGGCGGGGTTGCGGAAGGGGGCTTCGCCGAAGAGCTCCACGGTCCCCCCGCTGGGGGGCAGCAGGCCCGCCAGCAGCTGGATGAGGGTGGACTTGCCGGCGCCGTTGGGGCCGAGCAGGCCCGTGATGCCGCCCCCTTCCGGGAGGGCGAAGGAGGTGGGGCTCAGGCCCAGGACGGGGCCGTAGTGGAGGGAAGCGCGGTCCAGGCGGATCACAGGGTGGCCTCCTCGGGGCGCGTCCGGCGCGCGGCGATCCAGGTGCAGAGGCCCAGGTAGGCCAGGCTTCCTGCGGTGGCGGGCAGCCAGCCCAGGGCCGCGGCCTCGGGCCCCGCCCCGCAGAGGAGACCCGGCCAGGCGGCGGCCAGGGCCTCCACGCTGAGGGCCTTCCAGACGGGCTCTTGCGTGATGCCGATCAGGATCCCCGACAGGGCCGGTCCCCCCAGCAGGATGCCCAGGGCCCAGCCGAAGGCCCCCTTGGGGCTCGAGGCGAGGCTGCCCGCCGCCAGGGCCACGGCGCCCATGAGGGTGGCGATGACGAGGGCCGCTGGCAGCAGGTACAGGGGAAGAGTGGGCCAGAGGGGCCCGCGGGCGCCCGCGACCAGCAGGCTCAGCCCCCAGGGCACCAGGATGAAGAGCGCGAGCACCAGGAAGGGGAGGCCGACGGCCACCAGGGCCTTGGCGCCCAGGTAGTCCCGGCGCCGCACCGGGTGGGCGTAGACCAGCGGACGGATGCGGTACAGGGTGTCCCGGGCGATGAGCCCGCCGCAGAGGAGGGCGACCTGGAGCCAGAGAAGGGTCTGGAGGAAGCCCGTGACCTGCCCGGCCTGGAAGGCGGCGCCCTTGGAGAAGAACTGGTCCGCCAGGGGCTTCACGCCGGCGAAGGCGGGGCTGCTGTCCTTCAGGTGGGCCAGGTAGAGCCAGAGGCAGCGCGCCAGGAGGGCCACCAGGAGCGCGAAGCCGAAGAAGCGCCCCAGTTTCTGGGTGCGCAGGCGGCGGGCGTCGAAGCAGGCAAGCACCAGGGCGGGGTGCAGGCCCCCGTTCCGGTCGGGGCGGGGGGGGAGGCTGGGAGCGTAGATGGGCATCAGAGGCCTCTCGAAGCGGTACCGTCCGCGTCGGGCGCGGCCTGGGACGGGGATTCCGGTGGTGTCGGCTGCGAACCGTCCTCCCGGGGATCGTCCGGCGCGTGCAGGGCCCGGAGCAGCACCTCGTCCAGGCGGTCGTGGCGGGGAGTGAGCTGCACCAGCACGAGGCCCCGGGCCTCGGCCCAGGCGAAGGCGCGCCGGGCGTCCGCCTCCTGGAACTCCAGGTCGTAGAGTCCGTTGCGCTGTTCCAGCACCGTGCCCAGCTCGGAGAGCTCCGCCTCCTGGGCGGCGTCCAGGGGGTCCAGGAAGCGCAGCTCGAAGCGGCGGGAGAGGCGGCGGCGCAGGCCTTCCATGCTGCCGGAGGCCTTGAGGCGCCCCCGGTCCAGGATCACGAGGTGGTCCGCGCAGCGCTCCACGTCCTCGAGCAGATGGCTGGCCAGGATCACCGAGGTGCCCAGCTCCTCGTGCACCCGCCGCACCAGTTCGAGCATGCGTCGGCGCCCCTCGGGGTCCAGGCCGTTGGTGGGCTCGTCCAGGAAGGCCACCTCGGGGCTGTGCACCAGGGCCTGGGCCAGCTTCACCCGCTGGCGCATGCCCGTGCTGTAGCCGGAGACGTGGCGGTAGCGCGCCTCGTCCAGCCCCACGAAGTAGAGGGCCTCGTGGGCGCGGTCCCGGGCCTCCTCGGGGGCCAGGCCCGAGAGCTCGCCCCAGAAGGCCACCTGCTCGAAGGCGGAGCTGTCCTCGATCAGCGCATCGTATTCGGGCATGTAGCCCACCCGCTGGCGCAGGCGGGCGGCCTCGGGGCTGCCCAGGGGGACGCCCAGCACCTCGCCGCTGCCCTTGGCAGGCTGCAGGAGGCCCAGGAGTGTCTTCAGGAGGGTGGACTTGCCGGACCCGTTCGGTCCGAGCAGGCCCACGATGCCGTCCTCCAGGTCGAGGCTCAGGTCGGCCAGGGCCACGGTGGGTCCATAGCGGACCTCGAGATGCTGGAAGGAGATCAAGGGCGCCTCCTGGGGGACGGGCCGGTTACGACTGAGGACAAGGCACCGTTTACCGCTCCCTTTGGGGCGGCGCAAGCGCTCTGTGAGACGATGGGGGCCTGGAGGACGCCCTTGGACCTGATCATCTGGGACTTCGATGGCACCCTGGTGGACAGCCGTCCCCTCATCGAGGCGGGCATGGAGCACACCCTGGCGGCCCTGGGACTGGGGCAGCTCCCGAAGGTGCGGGAAACCTGGCTGAGTTGCGTGGGCCTGCCCGTGGAGGATGGCCTGCGCCACACCTTCCAGCCCCTGGGCCAGGACCCCGCGGTGGTGCTGAGAACCTACCGGGGCTTCGACTGGGTGGGCCACGAACATTTGCTGCAGCCCTTCCCCGGCATGACGGAGCTGCTGCTGGAACTCCGGGCACGGAAGGTGCCCATGGCCATCGCTTCCTCCAAGCGCACGGTGCCCCTGCTGCGCCAGGCCGAGGGGCTGGGCTGGGGGGGCTTCTTCGATCCCGTGGTCACCCCGGACCACGTGCGCTGCGGCAAGCCCCATCCCGAAAGCCTGGAGCGCTGCCTGGCACTGTGCGGCTTGGCGCCGGAGCAGGCGCTCATGGTGGGCGACACCCCCTTCGACCTGGAGATGGCTGCCCGCGCCGGTGTGCCCTCTCTGGCGGTGGGGCACGGCTTCTACGGGCGCGAGGCCCTGGAGGCCTGCGGTCCCCGGGCCTACGCGCCGGACGTGCCCGCCCTGCGCGATCTGCTCCTGGCCTGGACGGCCTGAGATGGTCCTCAGCCACCTGGATGCCGACGGCCTGCCCCGCATGGTGGATGTGTCGGGCAAGGTGCCCACCCGCCGCCGGGCGGTGGCCGCGGGCTGCCTGGAGCTGGGGCCCGCGTGCGCCGAGGCCCTGGGGCAGGGGGGCGGCCCCAAGGGCGATCCCTGGGCCGTGGTGCGGCTGGCCGCCGTGAACGGCGTGAAGCGCACCGCCGATCTGGTGCCCCTGGCCCATCCCCTGGCGGTGGAGGGCATCGCCCTGGAGCACCACTGGAATCCGGAGGACCGTCGGGCCTGGCTGCGGGTGGAGGTGTCCGCGGAGGGGCGCACCGGTGTGGAGATGGAAGCCCTTTCCGGGGTCATGGCGGGGCTGTTGGCCTTGTACGACATGCTGAAGGCCGCAGGCCACGAGATGAGCCTCGGCCCCGTCCGCCTCCTGGGAAAGGAAGGAGGGAGCGGGGGCCCCAAGTGCTGGAAATGGGACGCCTGTCCATGGAATGATGCGGAGGGCAATCCTTTCCCTTCTCGTGGGCAGTTGAGACTGGATACCATCTAGGCTTCCCATCGCCCGTCCCCGGGGCTAGGCCACGGTGGCTGTTGACCCCCCTCGACTTCCTTCACCCCTCTTCCCGGAGGAGTGCCATGCGCTTGACGTCTCTCGCCCTTGTGCTTGCCCTGGCCGGCCTGGGGGGCAGTGTCGCCGCGGCCCGGCCCGCAAAGAAGGCTTCGGCGTCGAAGGTGCAGAAGGCCTCGAAGAAGAATCGTTCCCAGAAGGTCCGCAAGGCCCCCAAGGCGCGCCCCGCCCCGCGTACGGCGCGCAAGCCCATGGCCCACATGGAGGCACCCGCGCCTCCCCGGGACCTCTCCCGGCTGGCGCCGCTAGCCGCGCTTCCCGAGTTGCCGGGTTCCCGCCCGAAGGCGCTGACCCACCTGGAGGGGATCTTCCCGGCGGAAACCCGTCCCGCCGTGCCGGAGGGGGCTCTGCCCCAGACGCCGGGGCAGCTTGCGGCCAGCATCCAGCCCGTGCTGGGGGGGCAGGAGCCCCTTCCCGGCCAGGTGCCCGAGGCCCCTCTTTCCTTTGCTGCACTTGATCTGACCCACCTGGACCTGCTGTGGCCCGTGGAGACCCGCACCGTGAGCAGTGCCTGGGGGCCCCGCATGCGCAGCCGCACGGTCCGCGTGCGCCGCGTTTCGACGCGGTCCGCCAAGGCGCGCCGTAAGCTGGTCCGGGTGCGCTACCAGGGCAGCCACAAGGGTGTCGACCTCAATGCGCCGAAGGGCTCGGATATCTATGCCGCCCTGGACGGGGTGGTGATCACGTCCGTGCGGCATCCCCAGTACGGCAACTATGTGGTGCTGGACCACGGCAGCGGCGTCGTGACCCTCTACGCCCACAACCGCGTGAACTTCGTGAAGGAAGGGGACGTGGTGAAGCGGGGGCAGAAGATCGCCGAGGTGGGCGCCACGGGCCATGCCACGGGCCCCCACCTCCACTTCGAGCTCCGGGTGGACGGCGGTCACCGGAATCCCCTCCCCTTCCTGAACGAGGTGGAGGAGGTCGACGCCGAACTGGCCGCCCAGAACGAGCTGCTCCAGGGGCCTCCGGAGCCCCCGGCGCCCGTCCAGCCCGCCCGTCGCCGGAGGCGCTGAGGCGCATTCCAGGATTGTCCGGGGACGTGGCGCCCCTTTGGCGCACCCTATCCACGGCGTTTCGCGCAGGTCTGGCCGCATGGGCGTGCTAGGCTTGGGCTTTTGGCATGCCTGACGAGGTAAAGATGGCGTTTCAGCTTGGATCTTGGCGCTTCCTGGCGCTCCCGACCCTCCTGGCCTGTCTGGCTCTGGGTTGTGGCGGGGGCAACAAAAAGAGCAGCAGCGAAGAGGAGAAGGTCACCCTGTCGGGCACCGTCAGCTTCATGAAGCAGCCGCTCCTGAAGGACGCCAACGGCGTGCCCACGGGGCTGGACAGCACCGTCGCCAACTTCACCAAGCAGGTGTCCGTGGGCATTACCGTGCGGGCCCTGAAGGCCGAGGAGGAGACCCAGGCCGACGGCACCAAGACCACGGTGTGGACCCTGGCCGGGTCGGGGGTCACCGACAGCAACGGCAAGTACAGCTTTTCCCTCGCCAAGGGCGGTACCTACTGTGTCGAGGTCCTGGGCAGCTGGACCGGCAGCTCTGCCACGGTCAAGCTCGTGGCGGACCCCGCGGGCCTGGCCAGCTCCACCCTCCTGCTGGAGCGCGCCCAGTACGCCCTGCGCAAGGCCCCCGACGGCAGCACGCCGGCCGGGGTGACGCTGCCCGCGTCCGTGCTGAACGCCAAGACCACCCTGGATTTCGAGGTCACGAAGGATACCTCCTGGTGGATCTGCCCTCCGGGCACCACCCGGGCTTCGGAGGCCGTCCTGGAGAGCAGTCCCACCGGCTCCCGGGTGCTGGCCATCCTCCATTCGCTCCAGGCCTTTTCGTCTCTCTACGGCGATCCGGGCCTGGGCGCGACGCTGAACCTGCACTACCGGCCCGGAGTCAGTGATACCCGGGGCACCTTCGTGGAATATGACAAGAACGCCTACCCCATGGCCTACACGGCCCTGGGCTTCCAGTACGTGGGGGCGATCCGGGGTGCGGTCGACAATGACGACGCCTGGGACGAGGCCGTGCTCTACACCCTGTGGGGTCGCAACGCCCAGGTCACCCAGGGCTACGCCGAGCTTCCGCCCTTCCGGGCCCGGGGCTGGGCCTCCCCGGAAGTCGGCAGCGACCAGGTGGACCTGAGCCCTGATCTTGCGCTGGTGATGGGCCTGCCCGAACTCATGGCCGCCAACCTGCTGAAGTCCCCCTACCTGGCGGACCTCAACGCCGGCGCGCCGGTGGTGCACGACGTGCGGAGCCTGGGGAGCCTCCCGAAGGACATCCACAGCGCCCCGGCCATGGCGAAGCTGGGCTGGGAGCTGCTGCGGTACGCCAACGGCACCCTGAGCGGAAGCACCCTGACGCCCCTGGAGGACACGCCTACGGGCTGGGCCAAGATCGATCCCAAGGCCTTCCTGCGCTTCTTCCCCTGTGTGGCCAAGAGCCTGTCAGCCTCCACCACCGACCTCATCACCATCTACGATCTGCTGGACCGCCTGCAGGACAGCCAGGCCAACGGCGAGCCCGTGAATCTGAAGGACATCTTCACGGATGCCCACCTCAAGCTCCTCACGGATGAGTACGGGATCACCTGGCCGCGGCCCACGGGAACCAGCACCCTGGTGTTCCGCACGGCCTGGGGTGTGGACCCCAGCGGCGCCATGGCTCCCTTCACCCTGGGCATGGCCAAGGCCCACGCCCTGGAGGACGGAAGCTATCCCAATGCCAGCAAGGGCGAGGTCTTCCGGGCCCAGTTCACCCTGAAGGCGGACCCCGACTACTACGTGGACGTGACGCCCCTGCCGCCCGCGGGCAGCAAGATCGAGGTGAAGATCGGCAAGGAGACGCTCACCTTCGATGCGAGCACCCCTGCGGATCCCTGGGACCTCTCCAAGAACATCAAGTCCCTGGTGGGGAATGCGGATAAACCACCGACGGTGCTGGTGCGGGTGCGCCTCCTGAGCCCCTCCGCGCTGGTGGCCGACCAGGCCGTGACCCTGACCCTCCGCAAGGCGCCCCACGCCTAGGTCCTGACATCCGGAGCATCCCATGCAGCTCGAAGCCGCCTTCGAGGCGTTGAAGAACCGCGCCCCCTTCGTTCCCGATCTGGCCATCGTCCTGGGCTCCGGCCTGGGCCAGCTGGCCACCTGCCCCGAGGCCCTGGCGGGGACCGCGATCCCCTTCACGGACATCCCGGGTTTCCCGAAGCAGACCGTCCTGGGCCACGCGGGGAAGATGATCTTCTGCGAGCTGGAGGGACGGAAGGTGCTGCTCCAGGCGGGGCGCTTCCACTTCTACGAGGGCAACCCCATGGCCCTGTGCACGGCCCCCATGCGCCTCTACGGCCGGCTGGGCGTGAAGGCGGTGCTGCACACGAATGCTGCCGGGGCCGTGAACTGGAACTACCAGGTGGGCGACCTGATGCTCATCAGTGACCACATCAACCTCCAGGGCACCAACGCGCTCATCGGTCCCAACGTGGAGCCGGGGCCCCGCTTCGTGGACATGACCGAGGTCTACGACAAGGGCCTGCGCGCCCAGATCCATGCCGCCGCTGCGGCCGTGGGCCAGCGCCTGCAGGAGGGCGTCTACCTTGCGGTCACGGGGCCCAGCTTCGAAACGCCGGCGGAGATCCGCGCCTTCCGCGCCCTGGGAGCGGACGCGGTGGGCATGAGCACCGTGCCCGAGGTGATCGTGGCCCGGCACGAGGGCATGAAGGTCGCGGGCATCAGCTGCCTGTGCAACATGGCCGCCGGCATGCTGCCCCAGCCCCTCACCCACGCGGAGGTGCTGGAGGCGGGCGCCGCCGCCGCCGCCCGCTTCGAGGCCCTGGTGCGCCGCTTCGTGCGCGATTTGGCCCTGTAGGGGAACCGCTTTCTGGTTCAGACGGCCCGCTTCGGCGGGCCGTCCGCGCGTCAGGCTTCCGAATAGACGGGGTGGCTGAGGTAGCGCTCGCCGGTGTCGCAGAGGACGGCCGCCACGGTGTGGCCTGCGCCCAGCTCCGCGGCGACCTTCAGGGCGGCGTGGGCGGCGGCACCGCTGGAGATGCCGCCCAGCAGGCCTTCCTCCCGGGCCAGGCGGCGCGCCATGGCAACAGCCTGCGCGGTGGTGACCGTTTCGATCCGGGTGCAGGCTTTCCGGTCGAGAACCTGAGGGACGAAGTTGGCGCCGATGCCCTGGATGCCGTGGGGGCCCGCCTGGCCGGTGGAGAGCAGGGGGGATTCCGCGGGCTCCACCGCCACCACGCGCACGCCGGGCTTCCGTGCGGCGAGGACCGACGCCACCCCGCTCAGGGTGCCTCCCGTCCCCACGCCCGCCACGAAGGCGTCCAGCTCTGGAAGCTGCTCCAGGAGCTCCAGGGCGGTGCTCTGCCGGTGGGCTTCCGGGTTGGCGGGGTTCTCGAACTGGCGCACGGGGAGGTAGCGCGGGTCCGCGGCGGCCATGGCCTCCGCCCGCGCCACGGCGCCCTTCATGCCCTCTCCGCCCGGCGTGAGGACGAGCTCGGCCCCGTAGGCCTTCAGGAGCGCCCGCCGCTCCTGCGTCATGGTGTCAGGCATGACCAGGGTGACGCCGTAGCCCAGGGCCGCGCCCACGAGGGCCAGCCCCACGCCGGTGTTGCCGCTGGTGGCCTCCAGCAGGCGCATGCCCGGCCTCAAGCGCCCCCTGGCCTCGGCGTCCCGCACCAGCGCCAGGGCCACGCGGTCCTTCACGGAACCACCGGGGTTGAAGCTCTCCAGCTTCAGGTACACGGCGGCGCTGCCCGGGGGCACGACGCGGTTCAGGCGCACGACGGGCGTGCTTCCGATCAGGTCGCAGACATGCTCGGCGCGCAGGGCTCGCATGGGAAGCCTCCTTCAGACCAGGCGGATGAGCAGCAGCTGGGCCAGCACCAGCTTGAGCACGGTGGCCAGGGGGTAGACCACGGCGTAGCTCTGGGCGGGGAGGTCGTTCCGGGTCTGGGCCTCCGCGAAGTCCAGCAGGGAGGATTGGGTCTGGGTGGCGGCGAGCACGCCGCCCAGCTCGTTGAGGGAGAGCCCCATGCGCCGATGCCCCCACAGGAGCACCACCGCGCTCACCAGCAGGGCCACCGCGGTGCCGAGTCCCAGGAAGGCGAGCACGGTGCCCGCGCGGAGGCCTGGCAGGGCCGCGCCCGCCACGGTGCCCGCGCCCGCGAAGAAGACGATCAGGCCCAGCTGGCGCATGGAAACGCTGGCGGCGTAGGGGACGCCGAAGGTCCAGGGGCCCACGCGCCGGAAGTGGCCCAGCAGCAGGCCGGCCATGAGCGGGCCGCCCGAGATGCCCAGGCGGAAGCCCATGCCGCCGGGGAGCGGGATGGGCAGCTGGCCGAGGGCGAGCCCCGCCGCGAGGCCCAGGCTGAAGGTGAGGAAGTCCCCCTCGCTGCTCGCCCGGTAGGAGTCTCCGAAGAGGGCGGAGAGCTCCTTGCGCAGGCCCCGCAGGGCCACCACGCGCACCCGGTCGCCCAGCTCCAGCGTGGTGGCGCCGTCCGGCACGAAGACCTGGTCCCCCCGGCGCACCCGCGTGACCACGGCGCCCCTGCCTGAAGGCAGGCGCAGCTCCCGCAGGGGGCGCCCCACAGCGCGCTCGCTGGAGACGAAGAAGCGGAAGTTCTCGTAGGCCTCGAGGCCCCGGCGGTCGATCTCGTGGGGGCTGTGCTCCCCCAGCAGGGGTTCCAGCTTGCGCAGGTCCGCCTCCGCCCCCACGAAGACCACCAGGTCCTCGCGCTCCAGACGGGTGGCGGAGGTGGGCACGTGGTATTCCGCCCGGCGCAGGATGCGCCCCATGACGAGGGGCACGCCCAGGCGCGCCACCACGTCCCGCTTGGAGAGGCCCTCGGCCTCCGGGTTCGTCACCCGGAAGGTCCAGGCCTCCAGCTGCTCCTGGACGGGGCGGAAGCCCGGCTGGTGCTGCGCCTCCTGGGACAGGTCCACGCGGAAGAAGCGCTGGGCCGCCACGTAGGCGAGCATCGGCCCCAGGATGCCCGCGGGGAAGGAGAGGGCGTAGGCCACCGCCGCGTCCCCCAGGCTGCGGCCCAGGTGCAGGGCGCGGCCCTGGTCCATGACGGCCGCCAGCGAGGAGGCGTTGCTGCCCGCCCCCGAGTAGAGGCCCGCGATCTCCAGGGGGTTCAGGCCCGCCCAGCGGCCCAGCAGGGCCGAGGCCAGGGCGGCCAGGAGCAGGGCCGAGGCCGCCAGCAGGTTCTGCCGCAGGGCCGAGCCGCTGCGGAAGGCCTGGAAGAAGCCCCGGGCGCTGGCCAGCCCCAGGCAGTAGAGAAAGATCGCCAGCCCCAGGTGCGTCACCGCATCCGGCAGGCGCAGGCGCGGGTCCAGGGCCCCGAAGGCCATGCCGGCGAAGAGCACCGCCGAAAGCCCAAGGGAGGTGCCCGCCACCTTCAGCTTGCCCACGGGCACGCCCACCGCCACCACGGCAAAGAGCAGGATCAGGGGCTGGGAGGCCAGGAGCTGAAGCATGCCCTAGCATGCCACCCCGGTGCCGGCGGCGCTCTCCGGTAGACGCGAGGGATATGCCGAGGATCCGCCTCCTGCCCGACCCCGTCGCCAGGCGGATCGCGGCGGGCCCCGTGACGGGACGCAGGGCGTCACGGCACCATGGGGACTGGAGGCCACGGCCCGCACGCCGCACCGGGGCCTGAGGAGCCCGCCATGCCGAGGATCCGCATCCTGCCCGATCCCGTCGTCAGGCGGATCGCGGC
>CAXYVC010000059.1:0-15673 GCA_964292295.1 uncultured bacterium | reverse complement strand
AGCCATTGCGGCAGATAGACTACTAATAGAGCTGGAATTTGTATTCCAACTGTCCAACAATGCCTGCGTAATAGCGTCTAAAACAGATTTATTGCCGTGTGAATGACTGCTAGTCGCTGCGTTATCCCAATTCGTTATCTTCGGGCGGCCTTCCGTGGAGACCGTGAAGGCTCGGGCTTGGCGGGCCAGGTAGCGCTCCAGGTTGCTGCGCATCACCTCGTCGCCCTGCGCGAGCACGCGGAGGGGCATCGCGGGATGCTGGGCCAGGGCGCGGCTCAGCTCGGAGAGCGCCTGGCCGAGGGTGACGTCGCCCAGATCCAGCGTCAGGATATCCATGCAGGGAGTGTAGGCGGATTGAAGACCGAGGACTCGGAAAGCTTCAGGGCGTGGCTGCGCGCGGAGGCGCTTGCCCTGGGCTTCGCGCGGGTGGGCTTCGCCTCCTGTGCGCCCTTCCCCGGGGTGGCAGCGGGCCTGGACGCCTGGCTGGACGGCGGCGGGCGCGCCCTCTTTCCCTATCTGGAGCGGGAGGCGCTGCTGGATCCCCAGCGGGTGATGGCCGGCGCCCGCACGGCCCTGGTGGGCTTCTTCCCCTACGCGCGGCCGGAGGCCGTGCCCGGCGCGGCGCCCGGGAGCCTGCGCCTGAGCCGCTACCTGTGGGGGCGGGACTACCACACGGTGCTGAAGGGCCGCCTGTCGCGTCTTCTGCGGGAGGCCCAGGCGCGCCGTCCGGGGCTTTCGGGCCGCGTCTGCGTCGACACGGCGCCCCTGCTGGAGCGCCAGCTCGCCGTGCGGGCGGGGCTGGGCTGGCAGGGCCGGAACACGCTGCTGATCGCGGGCAAGGCGGGCAGCTGGGGCTTCCTGGGCGTGCTGCTCCTGGACGCGGAGCTTCCGCCCGACACCCCCTTCCAGGGCCACCGCTGCGGCACCTGCCGGGCCTGTCTGGAGGCCTGTCCCAGCGGCGCCCTCGACGCCTTCCGGCTGGATCCCTCCCGCTGCCTCACCACCTACAACCTGGAGACGGAGGCGGATCCGCCCGCGGGCGTGGCGGAGGCCATGCGCCGCAGCGGCTGGGCCGCGGGCTGCGACCGATGCCAGGAGGCCTGCCCCTGGAACGGGGGGCCCCTCTGGGGGGACCCGGGGCTCTGGGGCGGCGCGAGCCCGCTGCACACGCTTTCCGCGGCGGAGCTGCCCCGGGGCACCGCCCAGTACCAGAAGCGGGTGCGGGGCACCGCCCTGCGGCGGGTCCGTCATCGCCACTGGCTGCGCACGCTGGGGCGGATCTCGGGGAATGGGGAATAGCCGAACTATTCCATGGCGCTGCCCAGGCAAACCCCCTATAACGACAGTTCGGACCTTAGCTGGGAGGATGTCCTGAGATGGCGATGAAGCACTACGGGATCCAGGACTCGTTGGAGCTCTACGGCGTCCGCGAATGGGGCTACGGCTATTTCGGGATCAACAGCAAGGGGCACCTCGAGGTCTTTCCCACCCGGGACGAGAACCTGAGCTGCGACCTGCACGACGTGGTGACCCAGCTCCGCAAGAAGGGGGTCCAGACCCCGCTGGTGCTGCGCTTCCCCCAGATCCTCTCCAGCCGCGTGACGGAGCTGAACGAGGCCTTCCGCAAGGCCATGAAGGCCTACGACTATGAGGGCGACTACCAGGGCGTCTTTCCCGTGAAGACGAACCAGGTGAAGGAGGTCGTCGATCAGGTCGCCAAGGCGGGCTACAAGTACCGCTACGGCCTGGAGGCGGGCAGCAAGCCGGAGCTGATGATCGCCCTCTCCATGAACCTGCACGAGGACGCGATGGTCCTGTGCAACGGCTACAAGGACGAGACCTTCATCCGCATGGCCCTGCTGGCGCGCAAGGCGGGGCGCAACGTCCTCATCACCGTGGAGAAGATGACCGAGCTGCCCCTCATCCTGAAGGTGGCCAAGGAGCTGAAGGTCGACCCGCTGCTGGGCCTGCGCTTCAAGCTCGCGGCCATGGGCAGCGGCAAGTGGGAGGGCAGCGCGGGTGACCACGCCAAGTTCGGCCTGAACACCCGGGAGATCCTGGACGCGGTGGAGGTACTGGAGAAGCGCGGCATGCTGGACGCCGTGCAGGAGCTGCACTTCCACATCGGCAGCCAGATCACGGACATCCGCAAGGTGAAGGCCGCCCTGAAGGAGGCGACCCGCCTCTACGCCAAGCTCTGCAAGCGGGGCGTGCCCCTGCGCTACCTGAACGTGGGCGGCGGCCTCGGCGTCGACTACGACGGCAGCCGCACCACCTTCAGCAGCTCCATGAACTACAGCATCCACGAGTACGCGGAGGACGTGGTCTACACCACCAAGGACATCTGCACCCAGGAGCAGGTGCCCGTGCCGAACCTCCTCAGCGAGAGCGGGCGCTCCATCGTGGCCTACCACGAGGTGGTGGTGGTGGACATCGTGGGCCTCATCGACACCACCCACACGAAGTACAAGGTGGAGCTCACGGGCCAGGAACCCCAGGTGCTGAAGGAGCTGGCCTACACCCGGGACAACCTCTCCGTGAAGAACTTCGCGGAGATGTACCACGACGCCATCACCCAGAAGGACGAGCTGCTCACGCTCTTCAACCTGGGCTACCTGAGTCTGGAGGACCGGGCGAAGGGCGAGATCCTCTTCTGGGAGGTCTGCCGCAAGCTCCAGCGCGTGCTCCAGAGCAAGAGCCTGAAGTACGTGCCCGAGGAGTTCCAGGACCTGAACAAGAGCCTGGCGGACAAGCTCATCGCCAACTTCAGCGTCTTCCAGTCCATGCCCGACCATTGGGCCATCGACCAGCTCTTCCCGGCCATGCCCATCCACCGCCTGAAGGAGAAGCCCACCCTCTCCGCCACGCTGTGCGACATCACCTGCGACAGCGACGGCAAGGTGGACAAGTTCATCGACCTGAAGGATGTGCGCGACGAACTGCCCCTCCACGAGCCGAAGAGCGGCGAGCCCTACTACATCGGGTTCTTCCTCACGGGGGCGTACCAGGACACCCTCGGCATGCGCCACAACCTCTTCGGCACGCCCAACGAGGCCCACGTGGTGGTCAACGAGGACGAGGACTTCCGCATCCAGCAGATCGTGCCCGCCCAGACCATCGACGACATGCTGCGGGGCGTGCACTACGACCCGGACGAACTGGTGCAGGGGCCCAGCCGCCGCCGGAAGACCAGCGTGCACAGCGACGCCAGCGAGGCGCTGAAGATCCTGCTGACCCAGCAGCGCAAGCTCCACACGTACCTCGAAATGCACTGAAGGCGATCCGCCTTTCCGAGGGGGACGACATGGGCATCCCGCTTCCCTTCCAGGCCAACCAGCTCGTGGTGCTCGTGCTCCACGAGCCCCGGGAGCGCGTCTGGGGCCGCCTGCTCGGCCTCGAGGCCGCGGGCATCGCCCTCCGGGGCGTGGACCTCAGCCCCTGGGAGGAGGTCCTCGCGCTGGTGAAGCGGGGCGAGCAGGACCAGGTGGCCCTCGCCACGCGTTTCTACCCCATGCACCGCGTCGTGTCCTTCTACCTGGACGAGCCCAGCTCCGGCGTGCCCAGCCTGGCGGAGGACTTCCTCGCCCGCACGGGTGTGGACGCCCACGACTTCCTGGCGGACTACGACTGAGGCCCTCGGGCCCTCTGCCACAATGGGCCCATGCGCACGCTCGCCCTCTTCATCTCCGGCACCGGCGGCAACGCCCTGAACCTGCTCCGCGCCTGCCGCGAGGGGCGCGTGGGGGCCCGGGTCGCGGTTGCCGTGAGCTCCAGCGCCACCGTCGCGGGCGTGGCGCGCCTCGAGGCGGAGGGCATCCCGGTGCGCGTGGTGGCGCGCAAGGGCTATGCGGACGACGCCTCCTTTTCGGAAGCCTGCTACGCCGCCGCGGAAGCGGCCGGTTCCGACCTCATCTGCCTCTGCGGCTGGCTGAAGAAGCTGGCGGTCCCGGGCCGGTGGGCGGGCCGCATCCTGAACATCCATCCGGCGCTGCTGCCGGCCTTCGGCGGTCCCGGCATGTACGGCATGCACGTGCACCGCGCCGTGGTGGCCTCCGGGGCCCGGGAGAGCGGCTGCACCATCCACCTGGTGGACGAGGCCTACGACCACGGGCGCATCCTGGCCCAGGCGAAGGTGCCCGTCCTGCCCGGGGACACGCCGGAGGAACTGCAGAAACGGGTGTACGCGCAGGAGATGCGCCTCTATCCCGAGGCCCTGGAAGCCTTCCTCCGGGGCCTCCGCTAGGCCTTCAGGAACCCTTGGGGAAGCGCGCCAGCAGCTCCTTCACCGCGTCCTTGTGCACCAGGAAGGTGAGCATCTTCAGGCGCACATAGTCGTCGCGGTAGAAGGTGTAGCCGGGCACGCCGCGCTGGGCGCTGCGCGCGCTGTCCTTCACCAGGAACCAGTCGTGGCCGGCCTTGCGCAGGAAGCCCACCAGGTGGATGCCGTGGTCGTCGTCCGTCGTCTTGTTGCTGAAGCGGAACTCCCGGCTGGACTGGTCGATGGCTTCCGGCGGGCAGTCGAAGGTGGGCACGATGGCCACGTCCTCGCCGCCTTCGTAGCCGGGCTCGGAGACGTCGCCCCCGATGCACACGGAGTAGCCCTTCAGCAGGGCGCCCTTCAGGGCGCCGTACCAGGCGTCCAGCGGCACGTTCAGGTATTCCCGGCTGTGCCACCAGTTGTCGGGCACGGGGTATTCGCCCTTCGTGTAGAAGGGGACGTGCATCAGGGACATGAGCTCCACGTAGGCATCCAGATCCAGGCCCGTGACCTCCCGAAGGAAGGCCTGGGGGCTCGTGATGCGGCCCTCCACGGCGATCGTCTCGGGTGGACGCCCCAGGTGCTTGTCCAGGATGGCGCGGGCACAGGCGACGACGGTCGGCGCGTCCCAGGCGTCGCCCTGCTTCACGCCGGCGAGGTAGGTCCGCAGCTCCTCGATGAGGAGGCTGTGGTCCAGCACGCCTTCGGTGCGGATGCCCGGGTAGTCGGACGCCCGCACGGCGCCATGCTCCTTCAGGCGCAGCAGCACCGCCTCGGATTCCGAGCCCTCGGCCACGAGGCTCGTCCCCTTGGTGCGCACGAATTCCTTCACCTTGGCCACGTAGTCCCAGTACACGGGCCACATCTCCGAGAGCTTGAGCTCCCGCCCCGTCTGGCGCTTGATCTCCGATTCCAGGAAGGAGGTGGCGCTGAAGGACCAGCAGGTGTTGGTCCCCCCCTGGGGGAGGGGGGGGTGGCGCCAGAGGCGCGCGACCCGGGCAGGCCCGCGCGAACGCTCCAGGCGGCTGAAGTCCAGGGTGAGGCGCCGTCCCGGCGCCTCCTCGGCCTGGCGGTACGGCACGCCGCGCCGCTCGGCCAGGCGGCGGTCCCGGTCTGTCTCCTCCTGCTTCTCCCGCTCCAGGAGGGGGCGCTCCCGGTAGAAGGCCTGGTCCCGCGGGGGGGCGGCGGCGCAGAGGGGGCCGGCGAGGGCGAGGAGGACGGCGAGGGCGGGCAGGCGCATGGGACGCTCCTCTGGAAGGGCAGCCTCCGATCTTACGCCCGCGCGGGGCCCGGGCTGGTAGTACGCTGGAGCCCGTTTGGAACGGAGCATCCCCATGAGCAAGCTGAAGGTCGCCGTCTGCGGCGTCGGATCCCTCGGACAGCACCACGCGCGCATCGCCGCGGCCTCGGAACAGGCCGATCTGGTGGCGGTGGTGGACCCCAGCGAGACCCGGGGGCGCGAGATCGCGGAGAAGTTCCAGACCCGCTGGGTGCCGGCCCTGGGCGAGGTGCTGGACCAGGTGGAGGCGGTGCAGGTGCCCGCGCCCACGGGTGCGCACCACGACCTGGGCCTGCAGGTGCTGCCCGGGGGCAGGCACCTGCTGATGGAGAAGCCCCTGCCCGCCACCCTCGCCGAGGGCGAGGCCCTGGTGCGGGCCTACGCGGCGCGCAAGGCGGAGCTGCCGGGCCTGGTGGCGGGCGTGGGGCACCTGGAGCGCTTCAATCCGGCCGTCATGGCCCTGCGTGCCATGGGCTTCAAGCCCCGCTTCGCCGAGGCCACCCGCGTGAGCCCCTTCCCCATGCGGAGCCTCGAGGTGGACGTGATCATGGACGTGATGATCCACGACCTGGACCTGCTGCTGGCCCTGGTGGGGCGTCCCGTGACCGCGGTGGAGGCCGTGGGCGTGCCCGTGCTCACGCCGTACGCGGACGTGGTGAACGCCCGGCTGCGCTTCGAGGGGGGCGCCTTCGCCACCGTCACCGCCAGCCGCGTGGCGCGCAAGAAGGAGCGCACCCTGCGCGCCTTCGGCGCGAACACCTACGCCAGCCTGGACTTCGCCGCCCAGAAGCTGGAGGTGCTGCGCCTCGTCCCCGGCCCCGAGGGCCCGCAGATCCTGCCCGAGGAGCGTCCCATCGAGACCGCGGAACCCCTGATGCTCGAGCTGGAGGCCTTCTACGCCGCCTGCCGGGGGGAGGGCGACCAGGTGGTTCCCCTGGCCGAGGCCCTCGAGGCCATGCGCGTGGCCGACGAGGTGCAGAAGGCCGTGGCCCGCAGCCTGAAGGAGATGCGGCCATGATCCGCTACCGCGGCGGCGAGATCCCGGAGCTCCACGCGGTGGCCGCCCTGCTGGCGGACGCCCACCTGCGCCGGCCCGTGCACGACCACGCGCGGCTGCGGGCCATGCTGGAGGCCTCCAACGTGCTGCACGCGGCCTTCCTGGGCGAGCGCCTCGTGGGCCTCGTGCGCGGGTGGACGGACGGCGCCTGGGAGGGCTACCTCTGCGATCTCGCCGTGCACCCGGACGTGGCCCGGGAGGGCGTGGCGGAGGAGCTGCTGCGCGCGGCCACGGACGGGATGCCCGGCATCCGCTGGACCATCCCCGCCGAGTTCGTCCCACGGGCCCGGCTCGAGGCCTTTGGGTGGATCCGCAACCCCAACGGCTGGCTGCTGCCCCGGGAGGGCTGATCCCCTTCTTCGACCTGCCCCCCCTGGCCAAGCCCCTGGTGCCGGCGCCCCTGGCGCTACGCCACCTGGACCTGGACCGGGACCGGCGGGAACAGCTGGGCTTCCGGGACAGGCCTTCCCCCCTCACGGTGCGACAGCTGCTGTCCCACCAGGCGGGACTTCCCCCGTGGCGGCCCTACACCGGCGAGTCCCTCGCCGTGCAGCTGTGCCGCGCCGTGCCAGCGCATCCGCTGCTCCGCACGCCCGTTGAGGGCCAGGCCTGCTATTCCGACCTGGGCTACCGCCTGCTCGCGGAGCTGCTGGAGCGGGAGCTGGGACGGGACTGGCGGGATCTGGGCGCGGAGCTGACGGGCCTCGATCCCGCGCCCTGGCCAGAGGCGCCGCCGGTCCTTCCCGAAGGCCCGGACGCAGAGGCCTGGGCCCTGGCCGCGCCGGAGCTGCCGCCGCCTCCCGCGGACCCGGGGCGGCCTCACGACCTCAACGCCCGCGCGGGCATGAAGGGGCACGCGGGCTTCGGCGCCACGCCGGAGCGACTGCGCGCCTGGCTGGGGCGCTGGATCGCGGCAGGCTTCCCCGCGCGCATGGCGGAGCTCCAGGCACGGGCCCCCGACGGCACCGCCTGGGGCCTCGGCCTCCAGCGGGCGGACCTCGCGCCCGGACGCTTCGGACAGCTGCTGGCGCGCCTTCCCGAGGGGGCCGGGCTGCGGGTGGCCGTCTCCCTGGATGTGCAGGAGCCCGCACCCAAGCCGCCGGAGCCGCCCGGAGAGGGCCTTGCGGGCAGCTTCTGGATGCACTTCGCCTTCACGGGGCCGGCCCTCTTCGTGCGGCCCTCCGACGGGTGCTGCGTCTGCCTGCTGCTCCACCGCCGCGGTCCCCGGGGCGAGCTGCTGGACCTGGAACGTCTGCGTGCCCGCCGCTGGCACCTGCTGGAAGGGGCCGTGGCGGGCTGAGGCTTGAGGTCCTCAGGCGCGGGGCAGGGGCACCTCCATGGCGTGCCCGCGCAGGTTCTCCAGGATTCCGCGCGGCTTGGCGTGGTGGAAGTGGCCCGCCTGGGGCGTGTGGATGACGCGGGGGAGCCCCGCCTCCACAGGGGCGTCGGCCACGAGGTCCAGCAGGGCCTCCAGGTCCGTGGGGGCGCAGAGGATGACCTCCACGCAGGGTTGAGGGAAGGCGGGGATGTGCTGGAGGAGCCGACGGATCCGGGCCGCGGGGTCCGCGCTGATCTCCCGGCTGGAGGCCGCAAGCTGGGCCCAATCCTTGGATTGGAGGTCCTGGCAGTAGCGGGTGATGTCGTCCAGGCGGTCCCTGGGGATCACGCCCCCGGCGTGGGGCAGCAGCACCGCCTTGCGGAAGAGTTCGTGGGGGGGCTGCCCCCGGGGCGTCCGCTTCCAGGCCTCCCAGGCCTCGGCGATGCGGGAGCTGAAGAAGCAGGAGCCCGCGTGGGTGTTGGGCTCGGTGAGCACCACGCGGCGCAGGGCGGCCCCGAGGCGGGGGGAGGCGGTGCAGGCCTCCAGCAGGTCCACGGCGAGGTCGCTCCCGAAGGAGAAGCCGTAGAGGACCAGCTCGCCAGGGGCCTCCTCCAGGCGCCGCTCCAGGAAGCGGGCCAGGGTGTGCGCCTGCTCTGCCATGGACAGGGGCGGCTGGCCCGGGACCGGAGCGCCGAAGCCCGGCGTGGTGGGCGCCACGTGCAGATGGGTCAGGTAGGGGTAGCGGTGCCGGAAGGCCGGCTTCTCCGCCAGCCCCTCCAGGAAGCCTCCGTAGCCGCTGCCGTCCAGGCCGAGCCCGTCCAGGAAGGCCACAACGCCCGCCGGTCCGGAAGGATCCGGGGTCAGGCGCAGGTAGCTGCAGCCTGTCTCCGGGCAGCTCTCTCGGGTGGGGCCGAAGGGCGTGGACATGGGGCCAGTATGCGCCGTTCCGGGAGCCCGGTTCACGCGCGCGCCCCGGAGGCACTAGTCTGGAACCATGCGCTGTTCCGTTCCCGCCCTTCTGTTCCTGGCCGCGGCGCCCCTGGCCGCGGAGATCCCCATCCGGGTGGGGCTGGACGTGCAGGCCCAGGAGTGGACCGTCAGCCTGGAGGGGGGAGGCGAGCTGCGGAGCCGGGAGGGTCAGCGCCTGCGGGCCCTGCGCCCCGGGGAGAAGCTGCGCATCTGGTGGGACGCCAAGGGGGAGGTCGGGGCCTCCACCGAGTGCCGCGTGCAGGTGGGGCCCCCCCTGGCGTTGCTGGAGGCGGACGCCCTGCTGGCGCGTCTGCGCGGGCTGGGCGAGGCTGCGGACCGGGTGCGGGTGGCGGACGGCGACACCTGGCGGGTGCTTTCGGGGCATTTCGCGCGGGCGGAGGAGGCGGAGCCGCTGCTCCAGAAGCTGCAGGAGCGGGGCTTCGAGGAACTGTGGGTGGCCACCGAGGCCCGGGAGGTCCCCGCTCGCCCGGGACGGGCCCTCTACGGCGTCACCGCGTGCTACGAGCGCTTCCCGCTGCCGGCCCGAGGGGTGGTGCTGGTACCGAGAGAGGGGCTCACCACCGTGCACGGGAAGGGGCGCTACCGGGGCCGCGTGGAGATCTTCCCCAACACCCAGGGCCGCCTCAGCGTGGTGAACGAGGTGGAGCTGGAGACCTACCTGCGGGGCGTGGTGCCGAAGGAGATGGGCGCCTGGGAATACCCGGCGCTGGAGGCGCTGAAGGCCCAGGCCGTGGCCGCGCGCACCTACGCCGTGGCCAACCGGGGCAAGCGCGCCAAGGACGGCTTCGACCTGCTGGATACGGTGGCGGACCAGGTGTACGGGGGGCGGGACGGCGAGCAGAGCCTCACGGACCGCGCGGTGGAGGAGACCCGCGGCCTGGTCGCGACCTATGGGGGCAGGCCCATCCAGGCCCTCTTCATGGCCAACAGCGGCGGGCACACGGTGGACAACGTCCATGTCTTCGGCGGCGGGGCCACGCCCTACCTGAAGGCCGCCTCCAACTACGCGGAGCGGCCCACGACGCTCCCCTTCCAGGGGCGGCTGGCCCCGGCCGGCGATCAGGGGTGGATGAGCCTTGAGCTGCTGCGCCTGGCGGCGGTGGAGGCCATTCCCGAGACCTGGCTGGACGGCGCCCGGCTCGCCCGGCCCCTTTCGGGCGAGGAGCTGCGGGAGCCCGTGGCGCGGCTCACCCGGCGCCTGGCGCTCCCCGTGCCGCCCCCTCCTCCGGAGGGCGGCGCGCCCCTGCTGCTCTGGATGGCTCGTGCGCTCGGTTTCGGGGAGGTGCCGGAGGGCCAGGAGCGGGACCAGGACGCGCGGTATTTCCTGGGGGACACGCCGCTGGAGGGCAGCGATCTCCGCCTGGCGGGCTTCCTGGTGCGGCGGGGCCACACGGTGCCCGCCCTCTGGACGGGCCGGCCCACCCTGGGCCAGGGCCTCGCGCTCCTGGCGCGGCTGTGGGGAGAACTGGAGCCGCTCCCCCTCACCGAGGGCACCCTGCTGCGGGACGGCCAGGTGCGCGTGAAGGGCGGGGGCCCGAGTCCCCTGGCGTTGGCGCCGACGGTGCTCCTGGCCGAGGAGGCGCCGGGCGGAAGCCTGCGCCTGGTGGGCTCCTCCAGGGTCCAGGTGGGCGACCGCCTGCGCTGGCTGCCCGCGGAGGGCGGGAGCCGGGTGCTGG
Source organism: uncultured bacterium (assembly GCA_964292295.1). Classification (GTDB taxonomy): domain Bacteria; phylum Acidobacteriota; class Holophagae; order Holophagales; family Holophagaceae; genus CAXYVC01. Next base: position 5,095 of record CAXYVC010000059.1, on the reverse strand, counting down.
TGCGCCGCCTGGATCCCGACGGCGCCAGCCTGGACCGCTACAACCCCACCGCCCACTGGAGGGCTGAACTGAAGGAGGCGGACCTGCTGGCGCGGCTGAAGGAACGCCTCCCGGGCTTCCGCGGTCTGAAGGACCTGTCCTTTCGCTACAACCAGGAGGGACGCGTCCTGGAGCTGGTGCTGCGCGACGGCGCGGGCCGCTCCCGCCGCTTCACGGGCATGCGCATCCGCAGCCTCCTGGGCCTGAAGGACAACGTCTTCCGCATGGTGCAGGTGGGCTGCGCGCCGGAGCGCCGCTGGATCGCCTTCGGACGCGGGTGGGGGCACGGCGTGGGCATGGACCAGACCGGCGCCTACGGCTACGCCCTGGAGGGCTGGAGCTTCGACCGCATCCTGCAGCACTACTACCAGGGCATCACGCTGACCAAGGTGGAATAGGCGCTAAGGCTCCAGCGCCGCGGCCACGGCCCGGCTCAGCTCCAGCGTGTTGTAGGGCTTCCGCAGGAATGCGCGCACGCCTTCGGCGCGCAGGGTCTCCAGGTCGGATTCCCGCGCGAAGCCCGAGGCCAGCAGCGCCCGCACCCCGGGGTCGAGGGCCTTCAGGGCGGCAAAGCACTCGCGCCCGTTCATGCGGGGCATGATCATGTCGAGGATGACCAGGTCGATGCGCTCCCGTTCCTGCCGGTAGGTGGCCAGGGCGGCTTCTCCGTCCTGGGCCAGCAGCACGCGGTAGCCGAGGCGCTCCAGCATGGCCTTGCCAGTGGAGCGGATGATGTCCTCGTCATCCACCAGCAGGATGCACCCGGTGCCCTGGAGGGGGGCATGGGCGGGCGCGGCGTTGGGCATCTGGATCTCCGCCAGGGGCAGGAGGAGGCGGAAGGTGGTACCGCTTCCCAGGGCGCTCTCCACCTCGATGCCGCCGTGGTGCTGGCGCAGGATGCCGTACACCGCGGCGAGGCCCAGGCCCGTGCCCTGGCCCGGGGCCCGGGTGGTGAAGAAGGGCTCGAAGATGTGGGAGAGGGTCTCGGGCGACATGCCGCAGCCCGTGTCCCGCACCTCGAGGCACAGGAAGGGGCCGGGTTCCAGGGGGAAGGGGCTGCCGCTGCAGCGGGCCGTGCCCAGCACCTCGTTGCGGGAGGCGAAGGTCAGCGTGCCCCCCTCGGGCATGGCGTGGCCCGCGTTGATGCCCAGGTTGAGCAGGGCGTTCATGAGCATGGAGAGGTCGCCGATGACCGTGCGCCGCTCCGCCCGCAGGTCGGTGGCGAGGGTGATCCGCTTGTCCAGCGTATGCCCCAGCAGCCCCAGGGCGTTCTCCACCGCCTGGTGCACGTCCACCGCGGTGGATTCGATCTTGCCCTTGCGGGCGAAGGCGAGGAGCTTGCGGTTCAGCTCCGCCGCCCGGGCGCAGGTGTCGGCGATGAGGTCGACGTACTTCATGCGCGCGGACACGGTCACGTCCGGGTCCATGCGCAGGAGTTCGGCGGCGCCCAGGATGCCGCCGAGCATGTTGTTGAAATCGTGGGCCACGCCCCCCGCGAGCTGGCCGATGGCGTCCATGCGCTGGGCGTGGGCCAGCTCCTCCTGGAGGCGCGTGAGCTCGGTGATGTCCACCGTCATCGCCAGGAAGCAGTCCTCGCCGTCGAAGGGGAGCTGGCGGGCGGCCACGAGGCCGATGCGCTCGCTGCCGTCCCGGCCCCGACTGCGGAAGGTGGCCTGGTCGATGCGCCCCTTCCTGCGGGTCTGCTTCGAGATCTCGGCGTAGCCCGCAGGATCGCTCACGAGGCCCAATTCCTGGGGGGTGTGCCCGAGCGCCTCGGCCTCCGGGATGCCCGTGAAGCGGGTGAAGGCGGCGTTCACCAGGCGGTAGGTGCCCGAAGTTGCCTCCTGGATGCTGATGGCGTAGGGGCTCGTCTCGAAAAGGGTGCGGAAGACCAGCTCCTTCTGGCGCAGCTCCTCCTGGGCCCGCAGCCTGTCCGTCACATCGCGGAAGACCAGCACGGCGCCCACCGTGTTGGCCTTCCCGTCCCGGATCGGCGAGCAGGCGTCCGCCACCAGGTGTTCGGCGCCATCCCGGGCCCGGAGCACGGTGTGCTCGGGGAGGCCCGTGGTCATGCCGCCGGCCATGGCGCGGGCCACGGGGCTCTCCGGCTCGCGCCCCGTGTCCCCGTCGAGGATGCGGAAGACCTCCTCCAGGGGGCGTCCCAGGGCCTCCGCCTGGGAAAAGCCCGTCAGGGTCGCCGCCACCGGATTCATCCCGGTTACGCGGCCCTCGGTGTCCGTGGCGATCACGGCATCCCCGATGGAGTCGAGGGTGATCCGCAGGCGCTCCAGGCTCTCCCGCAGCTCGAGTTCCATGCGCTCGCGCACCTTGACCTCCCGCAGGAGCAGGCGGTTGCGCTGGGCCAGGGCCCGGAGGGAAAGGGAGACGGGCAGGGCGAGCAGCGCGAGCAGGGCCAGGAAGACGCCGTAGCCGGCGCGCAGGAGCTGGAGCTGGGCCCGGGTGGCCTCGCTCATGTAGGTGCCGGTGCCGAGCATCACGTCCAGCTCGGGCACCACCAGAGCGAAGGCCTGCTTCTCGTCGGGCTCTCCCGTCTTCGGGTTGGGGAACCAGTAGGTGAGGGTCACGCCTTCGGGGTGCTCCCGCAGCCGGGGGATCAGCACCCGGAAGACCTGCATCCCCTTCGCGTCCTGGAAGTCCAGGTCCTGCTTCAGCTCGTCCTGGGGACGGAAGGGGCGCGCGAGCACGGTGCCGTCCATGCCGTTCATGAAGATGTAGTTCAGGCCGAACTCGTCCGCGTACACCATGGCGCGCACGCGCTGGCGGGCCTCCTCCAGGGCCCGCTCCCGGCTGAGGCGCCCCGCGCGGAGCTCTTCCAGCACGGGCTGGAGGGCGTTGCGGGCCATGTGGACCTTTTCCGCGAGGGCGGCCCTCCGCTGGTTCTGGGCATGGGTGCGGAAGGGCGCGAGCCCGAGGGAGAGCACGGCGAATCCCAGCAGCGCCAGGAGGAGGGTGAGCCCCGCCAGCGTGAGGTGGGGCGGGAGTTCCAGGAGGGGGCGGAAGAAGCGGCGCATGGGTCAGCGATGCGGGGGGGATAGCCGCGGCGCCCCTTCAGGATGCCAGACCCCCGCGACCTTCCCGCGGCATTCGGGGCAGCGACCGCGCACCAGGCGGTTCGCGGTCACGACGTAGCCGTCCCGCTCCACCACGGGGCGGCCGCAGCTGGGGCAGTAGGTCGTGCCGCCCTCGGGGTCCCGCAGGTTGCCGGTGTAGACGTGGTGCAGGCCCTCCGCCCGGGCGATCTCCCGGCTGCGCCGCAGGGCCTCCAGGGGCGTCGCGGGGCGGTCCTGCATGCGGAAGTCCGGGTGGAAGCCCGTGAGGTGCAGGGGGCACTCCTGCCCCAGGGCGCGGGCCACGTAGGCGGCGAGCTGGGAGACCTCGTCGGGGCCGTCGTTGGCGCCCGGGATGAGCAGGGTGCTCAGCTCCAGCCACACCTTCGTCTCCCGCGCCAGGTATTCCAGGGTCTCCAGCACGGGGCGCAGGCTACCGCCGCAGACGCGGCGGTAGAACTGTTCCGTGAAGGCCTTGAGGTCCACGTTGGCGGCGTCCATCCCCCGGAAGAAGGCCTCCCGGGCCCTGCCGGAGATGTAGCCGGAGGTCACGGCCACCGTGCGGAGGCCCGCTTCGCGGCAGGCCTGCGCCACGTCCAGGGCGAATTCGGCGAAGACGGTGGGCTCGTTGTAGGTGAAGGCCACACCCGCGCAGTTGGCCTCCCGGGCCGCAGCGACGAGGCCCTCGGGCGTGGCCGGAACCAGGCCCGGGTTGCCCCTCGGGTGGCTCATGGGCCAGTTCTGGCAGAAGGCGCAGTCCAGGTTGCAGCCCAGGGTCCCGAAACTCAGGAGGCGCGCCCCGGGCAGGAAGTGGAAGAGGGGTTTCTTCTCCACCGGGTCCGCCTGGGGAGGGGTGGTGGCGCCGTAGACGAGGCTGCGCAGGGTTCCTTCCCGGACGGCGCGCACGCCGCAGAGCCCCCGCTGCCCCTCCCGCAGCAGGCAGCCCCGCGGGCACAGTTCGCAGCGGATGCACCCCTCCTCCGCCTGCCACCAGCGCGCCTCGTGGGGCATCAGGGGGCCTCGTGGAGTACGGCAACCAGATAGCCGACGCCGAAGGGGGCCTCATAGGAGAGGCGTTCGCGGCCGCTTCCGGCGCCCGCGAGGACCCCGTCGGCCACCTCCAGGCTGGCCACGGCGTCTTCCGCGGCGAGGGCCCGCCATTCGGGGGCCAGGGCGGAGAGGCCCGCATAGTCCCCCTGCTCCACGCAGGCGCAGACGGCCTCGTCGAAGGCCGCCGCACGCGGGTGGAAGCCCGCCGGGGCGCCCGGCTGCAGGGCGTGGCTCATGTCGCCCGAGGCCACCAGGGCCCAGGACCTTCCCAGCCCGGCGTGGGCCCGCGCCAGCGCGCGGCCGAAGGCGCGGTTGAACTCCCCGTCCACCTCCCAGGGGAAGCCGAAGACCGCGACGCGGCCCCGGAAGCCCGCCTCGGCGAGGAACCACAGGGGCACGCAGGCGCCGTGGTCCAGGCTTCCCACCGCCAGCGGCTCGAGCTCCAGGCCCTCGTCCTGCGCCCGCCGCCGGCAGGTGGCCCCCACGGACGCGTCCCCGGGGATGTCCAGTTCGGGGCCGGGCAGGCCGAAGGCGTGGAAGTCCCCCCGGATCTGCTCTCCCGCCACCACGCCATAGGCATGGCGCAGACGCGGGGTGTGGGGGCTCAGCAGGGCGACGGTCTCGACACCCGACGCCACCACGCGGCGCGCGGCCTCCCGCATGGCGGCGGTGCTGGCCGCGCAGCGGCCCGCCTCGGAGCGCCCGATGGCGGGGATCACGATGGGCGCGTGGCACATCAGCACCGCGATGCTGGGCAGGGCTTGATCCATGGGCATGCCGAAGTATCCTTCCCCCCGTCATCCCTGCAAGGCGCTTCCGCTGGGGAACGGCCTGCTCCAAGCTGGAGCCATGGACCTCGCGATCCCTCCCCTCCCGCCCTCCTGGCCCTTCACGCCCCGGGGGGCGGACCGCGAGGACCTGCGGATGGTCAAGACGGA
>CAXYVC010000058.1:0-15756 GCA_964292295.1 uncultured bacterium | reverse complement strand
AGTGCCGTTATGCGACACCGCATTGGGCCGATTTTTCGGGACCAACTGCAGGATGTGGGCTGAGGCTCAGGCCCGCTTCCAGGCCACGCTGCCGTCCTTGCGGTCCTCCAGCAGGATGCCCATGGCCTTGAGCTGGTCGCGCAGGCGGTCCGCCTCGGCCCAGTTCCGGGCGGCCTTGGCGGCCTTCCGGGCCTCGATGAGGGCCTCCACCTCCCCGTCCAGCGCGGCGGCCTGTTCCTTGGGCCAGCAGGCGAAGATGGCGTCGGTTTCGTCCAGGAAGGCCAGGGCGGCGTCCCGCTCCTCCCGGGTGAGGGCGATGCGGTCGTCCTGGGCGTTCAGGTCGCTGATGAGGGTGAAGAGCGCAGCCAGCGCCTCGGGCGTGTTCAGGTCGTCCGAGAGGGCCTCCCAGAAGGCCGTGCGGGCCGCCTCGATGCGGGTGCGGGGATCGATGGCTTCCTTCCAGGTGCCCTCACCCGCCGGGGCGGCGTCCTCCTCCATTCGGCGCCGGAAGGTCCGCACGCGCTCGATGGAGGCCTTGGCGGCCTTCAGGCCCTCGAAGCCGAAGTTGTAGAGCCGGCGGTAGTGGTTGGACTGGATGGCGAAGCGGAAGGCCCGCGGGTCGTGGCCCTTCTCCACCAGGTCGCGCAGGGTAAAGAAGTTGCCGAGGCTCTTGGACATCTTCTCGCCCTCCACCAGCAGGAACTCGCCGTGCACCCAGTGGGTGACCCAGCGGTGGCCCAGGGCGCCCTCGCTCTGGGCGATCTCGTTCTCGTGGTGGGGGAAGACGAGGTCCACGCCGCCGCTGTGGAGGTCCACCCGCTCGCCCAGCAGCTCCATGCCCATGGCCGAGCACTCGATGTGCCAGCCCGGGCGGCCGGGGCCCCAGGGGCTCTCCCAGGAGGGCTCGCCGGGCTTCGTGGCCTTCCAGAGCACGAAGTCGCTGACCGACTCCCGGTCGTATTCGTCCGCGTCCACGCTGGTGCCCAGCTGCATGCCCTCCCGGTCCAGGTGGGCCAGGCAGCCGTACTGGGGCAGGCCCGCCACGCGGTAGTACACGCTGCCCTCCCGGACGTAGGCGAGGCCCTTGGATTCGAGCTTCTGCACGAGGGCGATCATCTGGGGGATGTAGGCCGTGGCGCGGGGCAGGAAGGTGAAGCTCGCCTCGGGGATGCCCACCGCCTCCAGGTCCTGGAAGAAGATCGCCGTGTAGCGGTCGGTGAGGGCCTTCATGGCGGCGTGGCGGGCGGCGTTGTCCGCCTCCGGGGGCAGGCCCTTCTGGCTGTCCCGGATGATCTTGTCCTCCACGTCGGTGATGTTCATGCAGTGGCGCACCTCGTAGCCCGAGGCCCGCAGCACCCGCTTCAGCAGGTCCTGGAAGAGGAAGGTGCGCAGGTTGCCGATGTGGGCCACGTTGTAGACCGTGGGGCCGCAGGTGTACAGCGTCGCCACGCCGGGCTGGACGGTCTCAAGGGCTTCCACCGTCCGGGTCAGGGTGTTGAAGAGGCGCAGGGTACGGGTTGCCGTCATGCCTTTAGTCAAGCACCATTGCGGGGCATCCCCAAGCCTTCCCCTTTCCCATGTGGTCCCTCTTCCCCACCTTCGGCCGGCGCACCGAGCTGGCCCGCACCGCGGAGCGCATCGCCCGGCTGGAGGCCCAGCTGGCGGCCCTCCAGGAGGAGGCGCAGGGCCTCCAGGAGCTGGCGAGCCACCTGGATGCGGAACGGGATCTCTTCCACCTGGCCCTGGACCGCCTGCGTCCGGGCATGGCGACGGAGGCCCTGGCCTCCGCCCTCCTGGAGTTGAGCTTCCGCCCCTTCGACCTGGTGGGCTTCTACCTGGCGCGGGCCCTCTGGGAGCAGGACGCCCTGGACTTCCCCCTCTACCACGAGGGCGGCCGCCTGCGTCTCCATCCGCGGCGGAGCCTGAGCGTCGTGCCGGGGCTCACGGGGCGGGCCCTGCTGGACGGGCGCCCCCTCTACATCCGCACCCTGGAGGAGGCGGAGGCGGCGGGGGCGCTCTTCACGGAGGCCGAACGGAGCAGTGGCCTGGTGCCCCAGACCTGGTACGGCGTGCCGGTCTACGCGCGGGGGGACGCCCGCCCCTGGGGGCTGGCGGCCTTCCAGTGCTTCCAGCCGGACGCCCTTCCCCCCGTCCGGCGCGCGCGGCTGGATGCCCTCGTCCGCCTGCTCGCCCTGGCCCTTCCCTCCGCCGTATGACGCGATGCGCCTGCGCTCCCGCTTCAGCCGCCCGCCCTCCCCCCTGGAGGAGGCCCACCTCCGGGCGGAACGCCTGTCCCTGCTGCTCCAGGAGCGCCAGGAAACGGTGATCCGCTTCCGGGAGGAGCTCCGGATCCTGGATGCGGAGCGGGGCCTGTTCGAGGAGGCGCTGGACCGCCTGCGCCCCGGCCTGGAGGAGGCACGGCTCGCGGAGGAACTCCGGGACCTCGTCTTCGAGCCCTTCCGCCTGTCCAGCTTCTTCGTGGCGCGGGTCGACTGGGGGGAGGGGCGACTGCGCTTTCCGCTCTTCCACGAGGGGGGGCGCCCCCGGCGCCTGCCTCCCGTGCCCCTGGGGGGCCTGACCGCCCGTGCCCTGGCCGAGGGGCGCCCCCTCTACGTGCCCTCGGCGGCGGCGGGCAGCGTGATGGGGGCCGTGCTGAGCCGCGCGGAACTCTCCACGGGCCTGGTGCCCGAAACCTGGTTCGGCGTGCCGCTGGGGCTGGACTTTCGCCCGAGGCCCTTCGGCCTCGTCAGCTACCAGGCCGAGGCGCGGGACGCCTTCTCTCCCCTCCAGCGGGAGGGCCTCGTATCCCTGGCGCGCATCCTGGCCCGCGCCATGGATCGGGGGCCGGAGCCGGCGTATCGTGGCCCATGCCCCCCGGCTTCTTCCAAGGAGTGACCATGCGCGTTCTGCTGCTTGCCCCCCTCGCCTTCACGCTGGCCGCCCAGGCGCCCAAGGAGGCCTCCACCACGCTGAATGACCAGCAGGCGCTCGCGGTGACCATCTACAACGAGAACCTCGCCCTGGTGAAGGACACCCGCGAGGTGCGCCTGGGGCGGGGCGACCAGGCCCTGGCCTTCCGGGAGGTCTCGGCGCAGATGCGCCCGGAGACGGCCCTGCTGCGGAATCTCACGAACCCGAAGGACTTCTGGGTCATCGAACAGAACTTCGACTTCGACCTGCTCACCCCGGCCAAGCTGCTGGAGAAGTACGTGGGCGAGACGGTGACGGTGGTGCAGCAGAGGCCGAAGTCCGACGGCGCGGGCAGCGTGGAAGTGCGGGAGCAGGCGAAGGTGCTCGCCGCCAACGACGGCGTGGTGCTCCAGTTCCCGGACCGCATCGAGACGGGCGTTCCGGGCCGCATCGTCTACCCGCGGGTGCCGGAGCACCTGCGGGCGCGCCCCACCCTCGTGCTGAACCTGCACAGCCCCGCCGAGCGCGCCCAGAAGCTGGAGCTGAGCTACCTCACGGGTGGCCTCTCCTGGAAGGCCGACTACGTGGCCAACCTCTCGGGCGACGAGAGGAGCCTGGATCTCAGCGGCTGGGTGACCCTCACGAACATGAGCGGCGCGAGCTACCCCGACGCCACCCTCCAGCTCGTGGCGGGGGACGTGAACCGGGTGAAGGAGAGCCCGCGCTTCCGGGCGGAAGGGATGGCCATGCGGGACATGGCCCTGAAGGCCGCGGCGCCCGAGATGAAGGAGGAGAGCCTCTTCGAGTACCACCTCTACACCCTGGACCGCCCCACCACCCTCAAGGAGAACCAGACCAAGCAGGTGGCGCTGCTGTCGGCCTCCTCCGTGCCCGTGCGGAAGGAATACCTCCTCCAGGGCCAGGGCCACTACTACAGCGGCAGCTACGGGAACCTGGGGGAGAAGCTGAAGGTGGGCGTCTTCATGGAGTTCGACAACCGCGAGGCCGCGCGGCTCGGAAGGCCCATGCCCAAGGGCACGGTGCGGGTCTACAAGCGGGATGCCGAAGGCCGCGCCCAGTTCATCGGCGAGGACCGCATCGACCACACGCCGAAGAACGAGACCGTGCGCCTGAAGCTGGGAGATGCCTTCGACGTCACCGCCCGGCGCAAGCAGACCGACTTCAAGAAGCTGGCGGGGAGCGGGCGCTACAACTACGTCTACGAGAGCGCCTTCGAGGTGGAGTTCCGGAACGCGAAGGCGGAGGCCGTGACCGTGAGCGCGCTGGAACCCATGCCCGGCGACTGGGAGGTGCTGCAGTCCAGCCATCCGCACGCGAAGGAGGCCAGCGGCACGGCGCGCTTCCGCGTGGAGGTGCCCGCCGGGGGCAGTGCGAAACTCTCCTACCGCGTCCGCGTGCGGTGGTAGCGCGCCTTGTTCCAAGCCGGACCCTTGTTGTGCCTGGGTTCGAGCCCTTTGGATTGCCTGAAAACCGCGCCCGCGCGATGTGACCCAAATCAAAGCCCGATCACGATTGGACCTATAGAGTCTCCCTGACCACTTGACAACCGCTTTGCCCTGTCGTTCCAGGAACGGCAGACGCTCTCGGGCGTTCGCTCCTTCCGCGGACGTCCTGCCCCTCGTCTACCCTTCCGCACCCATGCGCTCGTCCGCCTGATGCCCGCGTTTCCGGTTCCCCGCCGGCTCGCCTTCGCACGGAATGCAGTGCCGATCGTCATCCACCCGCTGGCGGGTTTCCATCCTTAGAACTTCCGCCAGTCTTTTCGGAGCCCCCATGTCGAACGCGGTGACCGAGTTCTACCAGGCCCTGAGTGGCAGGGCCGAGCAGGCCCTCGCCGAACGCGGCGATGCCGGCAAGGTCGTGATCCAGATCGGGTCCGCCACCTGCGAGCACGCCGCCGGGTCCATGGACGTGCTGGACGAGTTCGTCAAGCACATCCAGTCCTCCGGGCGGGAGGACGTCGTCCTCCACAAGACCGGCTGCACGGGCCGCTGCAGCAAGGAGCCCATCGTCGGCGTGCGGGTTCCCGGCAAGATGCCCGTGAAATACGAGCGCGTGAACCGCGAGGTGGTGCACAAGATCTTCACCCAGCACATCCAGAAGGGCCTGCCCGTCGTGGAGAACGCGCTGGACGCCAGCCTGGACGCGGAGACCACCTACGAGTTCCTCTTCTGCCACGGGCGCCGCTGCGGGCAGAAGAAGGCCGAGTGCGACCTGGAGGCCCTCTTCGAGCAGAAGCTCAAGGCCGCCGGCATCGGCCCCGAGGTGGCGAGGGTGCGCCCCGCCACCTGCTTCGGCGCCTGCACCGAGGAGACCGCCGGCCAGGCCGTCCATGTGCTGGTGCGGCCCTCCAAGGTCATCTACCGCGTCGCGAACGAGAAGGACCTGGACGAGATCCTCGCCCAGCACGTGCAGGGCGGGAAGGTGGTGGAGCGCGTGGCCGTGAAGGAACCCGCCATCGGCCAGAGCTTCTTCGACCTCTACGGCGACGTGGCCTTCTTCAGCCGCCAGCGCCGCGTGGCCATGCGCAACAACGGCATCATCGATCCCGAGAACCTGGACGAGTACGTGCGCGCCGGGGGCTTCAAGGCGCTCGCCACCGCGCTCGGCAAGGGCGACCCCGAGTGGGTGATCAACGAGGTGCTGAAGGCCCGGCTGCGGGGCCGCGGCGGCGGCGGCTTCCCCACGGGCAAGAAGTGGCAGCTCGCCCGCCAGCAGGAGGAGAAGACCCGCTACATCATCTGCAACGGCGACGAGGGCGACCCCGGTGCCTTCATGGACCGCGGCCTGCTGGAGTCCGACCCCTTCAGCATCGTGGAGGGCATGATCATCGGCGGCTACGCCATCGGCGCCTGCAAGGGCTTCTACTACATCCGCGCCGAGTACCCGCTGGCCATCAAGCGCATCCAGAACGCCATCGAGCGCTGCCGCGCCGCGGGCCTCCTGGGCGAGAACATCATGGGCTCCGGCTACGCCTTCGACCTGGAGATCCGCCTGGGCGCCGGAGCCTTCGTCTGCGGCGAGGAGACGGCCCTGATCCGCTCCATCGAGGGGGAGCGCGGCCAGCCGAAGGTGCGCCCGCCCTATCCCGCCCAGAAGGGCCTGTGGGGCAAGCCCACGATCATCAACAACGTCGAGACCTTCGCCAACATCCCGCCCGTCATCAACCACGGCGGCGACTGGTTCAGCCAGATCGGCACCGAGGGCTCCGGCGGCACCAAGGTCTTCGCCCTCGCCGGCAAGGTGAAGCACACCGGCCTCGTGGAGGTGCCCCTGGGCACGCCCTTGAGGGACGTGGTCTTCGGCATCGGCGGCGGCGTGCAGGACGACAAGGCCCTGAAGGCCATCCAGACCGGCGGCCCCGCCGGCGGCTTCATCCCGGCCCAGTGGGCCGACATGCAGGTCGACTACGACACCCTGGCCAAGGCCGGCTCCATCATGGGCTCCGGCGGCATGATCGTCCTCAGCGAAGAAGACTGCATGGTGGACATCTCCAAGTTCTACCTCTCCTTCACCCAGGAGGAGAGCTGCGGCAAGTGCACGCCCTGCCGCGAGGGCACGAAGCGCATGCTGGAGATCCTGGAGCGCGTCACCTCCGGCAAGGCCGAGCTGGGTGACCTCGACAAGCTCGAGCGCCTCGCGAAGCTCTGCCAGCAGGCCAGCCTCTGCGGCCTCGGCCGCGCCGCGCCGAACCCCATCCTCAGCTCGCTGAAGCACTTCCGCGAGGAGTACATCGAGCACATCGTGGAGAAGCGCTGTCGCGCCAAGAAGTGCGTGGCCCTGATCCGCTACGAGATCAACGCTGACGTGTGCATCGGCTGCACGGTCTGTGCCCGCAACTGCCCCGTGGAGTGCATCACCGGCAAGCGCAAGGAACCCCATGCCATCGACCAGGAGCGCTGCGTGAAGTGCGGGCAGTGCTACGAGGTCTGCCGCTTCGACGCCGTCGAGCGCGTGTGATCCCTGTCCGGACGTAAAGACACAGGAAGAGCCCGATGACCACGAAGCTGATCAATCTCACCATCGACGACGAGCCCCTCCAGGTGCCCGCGGGGACCACGGTCCTCAAGGCCGCCGAGAAGCTGGGCATCAACATCCCCCGCCTCTGCTACCACCCGAACCTGAGCCTGGAGGGCGCCTGCCGCGTCTGCATCGTGCAGGTGAAGGGCTTCAACCACTTCCTCACCGCCTGCTCGCAGGAGGTCTGGGAGGGGATGGAGGTGCAGACCAACAGCCCCCAGATCCGCCAGGCCCGGCGCGACATCGTGGAGCTGCTCCTCGACAACCACCCGAAGGACTGCCAGACCTGCGAGCGCGACGGGAACTGCGAGCTGCAGAAGCAGGCCTACCGCCTGGGCGTCCGCGAGCGCCACTTCGAGGGCGAGCGCAAGCGCTTCGAGACGGACGAGAGCGGCCAGTCGGTGGTGCGCACCCCCGAGAAGTGCATCCTCTGCGGCCGCTGCATCCGCGTCTGCGAGGAGGTGCAGGGCGTCCACAACCTGAGCCAGCATGGCCGCGGCTTCCACACCGTGGTGGGCCCCGCCAACCTCTGCGCCATGGACGACTCGGTCTGCATCCAGTGCGGCCAGTGCATCAACGTGTGCCCCACCGCCGCCCTGGTGGAGAAGGACCACACCGAGCGCGTGTGGCAGGCCCTGAGCCTCCCCCGCGGCGTGAAGCACATCGTCGTGCAGCCGGCGCCCTCCATCCGCGCCGCCATCGGCGAGTGCTTCGGCCTGCCCATCGGCACGCCCGTCACCGGCAAGCTCGTGACGGCCCTGCGCCGCCTGGGATTCGACGCGGTCTTCGACACGAACTTCGGCGCCGACCTTACCATCCTCGAGGAAGCCACGGAGTTCCTGCGCCGCGTGGGCGGCGAGGGGCCGCTGCCACTGCTCACCTCCTGCAGCCCCGGCTGGGTGAACTTCCTCGAGAAGTTCTACCCCGAGATGATCCCCCACACCTCCAGCTGCAAGTCGCCCATGAGCATGCTCAGCACGCTGCTCAAGACCTACTACGCCGAGAAGAAGGGCCTGAAGCCGGAGGAGATCTACGTGGTGGCGATCATGCCCTGCGTGGCCAAGAAGTACGAGGCCTCCCGCCCCGAGCACGCCATGGAGGACGGCACGCCGTACACCGACGCGGTGCTCACCACCCGCGAGCTGGCCTGGATGATCAAGTCCTACGGCATCGACTTCGTGAACCTGCCGGACGGCGAGTTCGACCGCCCCTTGGGCATCAGCTCCGGCGCCGCCGACATCTTCGGCGCCACCGGCGGCGTGATGGAGGCCGCCCTGCGCACCGCCGCGGTGAAGCTCACGGGCGAGGAGCTCGGCCCCCTCGTGTTCAACGAGGTGCGCGGCGTCACGGGCCTGAAGGAGGCCACCCTCAAGATCGACGGCAAGGAGATCAACATCGCCGTCTCCAACGGCCTGCAGAACGCCAAGACGATCATCGAGGCGGTGAAGAAGGGCGAGAAGCAGTACCACCTCATCGAGATCATGGCCTGCCCCGGCGGCTGCGTGGCGGGCGGCGGCCAGCCCTACCCGCCGCTGGACATGGACGTGCTCGACCCCAGCCTGCCCCTGCTGCGCGCGCGGGCCCTCTACGACATCGACACGCACAAGCAGCTGCGCCGTTCCCACGAGAACCCGGCCATCGAGCACCTCTACGCCGAGTTCCTGGGCGAGCCCAACGGCGAGAAGGCGCACGAGCTGCTCCACACCCACTACAATGCCCGTATGCCGAGGGGGATCCGTTGAGCCACGCCAGCACGAACACGGACAACTGGGCGGAGATCGAAGCCTCCTGTAAGGCCGTCCTGCCCGAGCACATCATCGCCTACATCGCCGCCAACCGCGCGGGCGCCCATAGCGAGAGCCAGCTCATCGCCATGCTCCACATGGTGCAGGCCCACTTCGGCCACCTGGGCCAGGAACAGATGCACGCCGTCGCCCAGCTGGCCGGCATCCCCTACGCCAAGGTCACCGGCGTGGCGACCTTCTACCACTACTTCCGCCTCACGCCCCGGGGCAAGCACGTGATCAACGTGTGCATGGGCACCGCCTGCTACGTGAAGGGTGCCGACAAGCTCAGCCAGCGCCTGATGGACGAGCTGGGCATCCAGTTCGGCGAGACCACCAAGGACGGCATGTTCTCCCTGGAGAGCACCCGCTGCCTGGGCACCTGCGGCCTCGCGCCCGTGATCATGGTGGACGACCAGGTCTACGGCCCGGTCTCCCCCGCCGAGGCCAGCCTGATCCTCGAGAAGTACCTCAAGAAGGAGAAGGCCGCCCCGAAGGAGCCCGCGCCCCAGGCGTGACGCGCTTCCGCGAGAAGAGAGGGGCGGCTTCCGGGCCGCCCCTCTCGCGTATCGGCGTCGCTAGACTGGGACATTCCCCGCGAGGTCCCCATGCGTGCTTCCTGGTTTCTGCCCGGTCTTTCCCTCTGCGCCCTCTGCCTCGCCGCCCAGGCGCCGATCGCGCTCCACGCGCCGATCCAGAAGGTGCGCCTGCACCCGGACGAGGCCTGGGTGACGCGGGTGGGCCGGGTGCAGCTGCCGGGGGCGGGCATGCACCGCCTGCGCCTGGAGGGTCTGCCGCCGGGCCTGCGGCTGGAGGACCTGCAGGTCACGGCCAAGGGGCCCGCGGGCAGCCGCCTGGGCGACCTGGCCCTCTCCAGCGACGCCCGCGCGGTCACGGAGACGCCCGAGTGGAAGGCGCTGGAAGCGGAGCGCGAGGGCCTGCGCGAGCGGCGGGGCGGCCTGGAATCGGCCAGCGGGGCGGGCCAGGAGGGGCTGGCCTTCCTGGAGGGCCTGCAGGCCACCTACGACAAGGAGCTCTCCGCCCGCCTCGCCCTGGCCGCGCCCAGCGCCACCGCGGTGCTGGAGCTCAGCCGCGGCGTGCAGGGCCGCCTGGGCGAGCTGCTGGCGGCGGAGCGGAAGCGCCGGCGGGAGCTGGAAAAGCTCGCCCGGGAGGAGGCCCGCCTCGACGCCGAGCTGCGCAAGCGTGCGGGCGAGCGGCGCAACGCCCCCAGCCGCGTGCTGGTGGAGTTCGGCACCCCGGCGGCGGGCGTGGCGGAGGTCGCCCTGGCCTACCGCACCCGCAGCGCCCGGTGGACGCCCCTCTACGAGGCCCGCCTGAGCGAGGACCGCGCCCGCCTGGAGCTGGCCCTCTACGCCTCCGTCGTCCAGCGCACCGGCGAAGCCTGGGAGGGCGTGGACCTGGAGATCAGCAACGCCCGCCCCAGCCGCAGCCTCGCCGTACCCGCCTACACCGAGGGGCAGGAGGTGAACTGGTGGAGGCCGGGTGGTGTCATCAAGAAGACTGTTGGAATCGACCTGCGGGATGAGATGGAAGCACCCGCGCCTGCCCAGAATTTCGTGTCTGAGCGCATCGCACCGATGGCGCCGCCCCCTCCGCCTCCTCCTCCCGCCGCCGCGCGGGAGGCCACGGCCTCGGTCCTCGAGGAGGCCTCGGGCCTGGCGGCCACCTTCCGGGTGGAGGGTTCCAAGGACGTGCCCTCGGACGGGGAGCCGCACCGCTTCAAGGTGCAGGTGCGGGAGCTGGCGCCGAGCCTCAGCCTCTTCGCCACGCCGCGGCTGGACCCCACCGCCTATCTGATGGCGCGCTTCACGGCGCCCTCCGGCCTTCCCCTCTTTCCCGGCGCGCCGGTGCTGCGCTTCGCGGGCAACCAGCGCCTGGGCGAGGCGCCCCTGGAGATCCCGGCGGCGGGCCAGCCCTTCTCCCTGGGCTTCGGGCCGTACAAGAGCCTGCGCGTGAGCTTCGTGAAGGTGGACCGCCGCCAGGAGGAGGTGGGCACCTTCACGAAGGAGCGCCAATGGACGGTGCGGGAGCGCATCGAGCTGGCCCAGGACGGCCCCGAGGTTCTGGAGCTGGAGGTGCAGGACCGCATGCTGAAGCCCGCCAGCGACCAGGTGAAGGTGAGCCTGCTGCCGGACTTCAGCTCCGGCTGGACCGAGGCGCGGCCCGGCGTGCGCAGCTGGAAGCTGAAGGTGGCGCCCGGCGAGACGCGCCGCCTGGAGCTGGGCCTCGCCGTGCGCGCGCCGAAGGAGGGCGTGGTGACGGGGCTGGAGGACTAGCCCTACAGGTGCTTGCCGGAGAAGCCGTGCAGCGCCACCACGGCCAGCTCCTTCAGCACCTCGGGCACGACGGAGGGGCCCGGATAGCGCACGCTGAAGGCCATGCGGAGCTCGCCGGAGCGGAGGGAAAAGGTGAAGGGCCGCGCCTGGTTCCAGCGCGCCTGGGGGACCCGCCACACCAGGGTTTCCCGGGGCTCGCCCGGGCGGAGCTCCACGCGCTGCGCCTCGTCGGGCAGGACCTCCCAGTGCCCGGCGGGCAGGCGCAGGCTCAGTTCCCACCCGCCGTCCACGGGGCGGCAGGCGGCCTGGAGCGTTTCCGCGGGGCGCCCGTTCACGCGGGTCTCCAGGCGCGTCGGCGCGCAGGCGAGGCCCGCGAGGGCGAGGGGCAGACACAGGCTGACGGGGATGCGCATGCGTGCAGGATAGACCCGTTCCGTTGGCAATTCCCCCGCGCGGGGCGCGCCGCTTCCCGGAATAATGGGCCCATGCCCCTTCCCGTCCGCTTCCTGGCGCGCCTGCGCAAGCTGCCGATCCGGCTGCGGCGGGCGCTGCCCGGCGGCACCGAGGGGCTGCATCCCAGCAAGCTGAAGGGCGCGGGCCTCACCTTCGTGGAGAACCGCCCCTACGTGCCGGGGGACGATCCCCGCGCCATCAACTGGCCCCTGACGGCGCGCACCGGGGAGCCCATCGTGAAGCGCTTCGAGGCCAGCCGCGAGCTGATCCTCTGGCTGCTGGTGGACCCCAGCCCCTCCATGTTCCTGGGCGATCCCGTGAGCCCCTACCGCTGGGCGCTCGAGATCGCCGGCGCGGCCATGGCCACCGTGAACGCGGGGCGGGACCGCCTGGGCCTGCTGGTGCCCGGCGACGGCCGGGGCGTGCCGCCCCTGCGCCTGTCCCCCAAGCGGGGCAAGGTGGCGGGCCTGCACCTGCTGGAGGCCCTGGCGGCGCGGCGTCCCGCCATTCCGTCCCCAGCGTCCTGGCGCGAGGCGCTGGGCCACTGGGGCGAGCGGGGCAGGGGGCACCGCCTCTGGCTGCTCAGCAACGGCGCGGGGCTCGCCGGGCTGGCGCCGCTGCTCAAGCCCGTCGCCGCGCGGCACCGCGTGGTGTGGTTCCGCCCCGAGGATCCGCACCTGAAGCGCGCCCCCCACTGGCCCGACCCGGGCCTGCCTTCTTCCGTGGAGCGCGTGACCTGGGACATCCAGGAGGACCCCGTCCTGCGCCTGGGGGCCTGGCTGAAGGGGAGCGGCGCATGAGGCGCCCGCTCGCCCTGATGCTGCTCCTGGCCGCGCCGCTTCCGGCCGCGCCCCGCTGGAAGGCGCCCGCCGAGCTGCCCTTCGGCGCGCTCTCGGTGCTGGAGCTGGCGGAGGACGACCCCGCGGCGCCGCCCCTGCCGCGGCCCGGCGAGGAACGCCTGGGGCCCCTGGTGGTGCGGGGGGTGGACCCCTTGCCGGACGGCCGGGGCTGGAGGCTCACGGTGCAGCCCGTGGAGCCCGGTCCGGCGGTGATCCCCGCCATGGATTTGGGGGACGGGCGCGCCGCGCCGGAGCTGCGCGTCACGGTGCCCCGCACCACGCCCTACGGCGCCCCCTGGATGGGCCTGGGCGGCGGCCGGGAGGACCTGCTCGACGCGCTGCCCTTCCCCTGGTGGTGGGCCCTGGCGGCCCTGTCGCCCCTGCTGCTGCCCGCCTGGCTGCTGCTGCGCCGCTGGCGCCGGAGTGCCGGGAAGCGCCGCCTGCGCCAGCTCCGGCGGGCCTTCGCCCAGGCTTGGCCCCCGGCCTCCAAGGCCCGGGAGGCGCTGGACGCGGCCCACGGGGCGGGACGTGCGCTGCTGGCGGCCCGCTACGGCGAGGAGGCCCGCGCCTGGGGCGTGGCCGCCTTCCGGGAACAACACCTGGAGGCCTGGGCCGCCTGGTGCGCCAGCCTGGACGCCGCGCGCTTCGGGCGCACGGAGCCGCCCTTTCCCCCCCTGAAGGCGCTGCTGGACGAGGCGGAGGCCCGCCGGTGCTGTACCTCCGCGCGCCCTTCCTGCTCCTGCTGCTCGTGCCCGCGCTGTGGGGCGCCTGGCGGGCGGTGTACCGCTGGGGCATCCCCGGCCCCCGCCCGAGCAGGCCGTTGGCCCGCCTCAGCGCCCGCACCCTTCCGCCGCTGCTGGCCGCGCTGCTGGTGCTGGCCGCCGCGGGGCCCGAGTGGCGCCGCACCGTGGCGGGCCGCGCGCCGGTGGTCGACTTCGCGGTGGTGCTGGACGGCTCCAGCTCCATGAAGGCCATGGACGACGGCCGCACGGACCGCTGGACCTCCGCGCGCCAGGTGCTGAAGGCCTTCATCGCGGGGCGCCCCGACGACCGCTTCGCGGTTGTGCTCTTCAGTGCCCATCCCGTCACGTTGAGCCCCTTGAGCGCCGACAAGCTGCGCCTCTGGACCATGCTGGAGCGCCTGGAGCTGGACAGCCGGGACGACGGCACCGCCATCGGCAGCGCCCTCATGACCGCCGTGCGCCGCCTGAAGGACAGCCCCGCCCGCAGCCGCGTGATCCTGCTGCTCACGGACGGCGCCCAGAACCGCGGCCGCGTGAGCGCCCTGGAGGCGGCGGAGGAGGCCCGGCACGAGGGCATCCGCATCCACACCGTGGCCCTGGGCAGTTCCGGCGAGGCGCTGTATCCCCTGGAGGGCGGCGGCACCGCGCGCCTGAAGGTGGAGACGGACCCCCTCACCCTGAAGCGCGTGAGCGAACTCACCGGCGGCGAGGCCCTGCGGGCGGACGACCCGGCGGGCCTTGCGCGCAGTTTCGCCGCCATCGACCGCCTCGAGAAGACCGCCCTGCCCGTGGACGCGCCCTCGGAAGGGCGGCCCCTGGCGGGCTGGCTGCTCGGTGCCGCGGCGCTCCTGGCGCTGCCCCTCGCCCTGGACCTTGCCCGCAAGCGCGGCAAGGCCCGTCCCGCGTGGCTGGAGGGCGCATGACGGCGCTTCCCTTCTCCCACCCCTGGCTGCTGGCCCCGGCGGCGGGGCTGGCGCTGCTGGCGCTGGCCTTCGGCCTGTGGGCACAGACGCGGCCGGGCGTGGGCGTGCGGGTGGTGGGGCAGCGCCCCTGGCTGCTGGGCCTGGGCGCGGCCCTGGTGCTCCTGGGCGCGGGCGCGGGCCTGGCGGTGCCCCGCTGGGGCCTGCCGGAGGTGCCGCGCCTCACGGTGCACGTGGTGCTGGATGCGAGCCGCTCCATGCTGGCGGCGGACTCGGGGGGCACCAGCCGCTGGAATGCGGCGGTGGCGCGCCTGGAGCGCTTGTGGAGCCAGCCGCGGCCCGGCGTGGCCTACAGCCTGGACCTGCTCACCGGGGACAGCATTCCCCTGATGCCGCCGGGGGAGGACCGCGCCCTGCTGCGGGATGCGCTCCAGGCGGTGCGCCCCGGCGAGATCGGCTCCGTGGGCACCAGCCTCGGCCGGGGCCTGCCCCAGGTTCTGGCCGCCATCGACCGCAGGGCGCCCGCGGTGCTGCTGCTGGTGGGCGACGGCGAGGAGACCTGGGAGACGGAGGCGGACGCCCTGGCCCGGGCGGGACGCCTGCTGAAGGAGGCGAGGCTGCCCCTGTACGCCCTGGCCGTGGGCGGCACCGTGCCCCAGCCCGTGCCGGGGGCCGCGGAGGGCGAGCCCGCTCTTTCCTCCGCCCGGCCGGACTTCCTGAAGGCCCTGGCGGAGGCCAGCGGCGGAAAGCTCCTCGGCCCGGAGGAGGATCCGGGTGTCCTCTTCCAGAAGCTGGCCTCGGGCGAGCAGCCGCTGCCCTTGCGGCGTTCCCTCCAGCCGGGGCATCCCGAGTGGGGGGCCTGGCTGGCCCTGGCGGGGCTGGCCTGCTGGCTCTTCGCCGCGGGCAGGCCCCTGAAGGCCTGGCGTCCCGTGCTTGGGCTCCTGCTGCTCGCCGGCCTGCCGGGGCGGGCCGCGCTGCCGCTGCCCCAGAGCGTGCGGGCCTGGGTGGCCCAGAACGCCCTGGAACGGGGCGACCTGGAGACGGCCCGGGCCTACCGCCCGCGGGGGGACCGGCCCCTGCACCGTCTGGTGGCGGCCCAGGTCGAGCTGCGCGACAAGCGTCCCGCGGAGGCCCTCGCCCTGCTGGCGCCCCTCGCGGGCCAGGGCGTGCCCCGGCCCCTGCCGCCCTGGCGCGTGCCGGCCCTGCTGCTGGCGGCGCGGGCCCACGCGGAGCGGGGAGAGACCGAGGCCGCCGTGGCTCTGCTGGAGCGGCTCCTCCAGGAGCGCCCGGGCCAGCCGGAGGCGGTGCACAACCTCCAGAGTCTGCGCCCGGACCGCCGTCCCCCGCCACCCAAGACGCCGCCTCCGCCGCCTCCGCCCCGGCCCAGCCAGGGCGCCCGCCAGGACGAGCTGGAGGGCATCAAGCAGAAGCTGCCCCAGAAGCCCCCGCCGAAGGGCATCAAGGACCTGTAGGAAGGCGCATCAGGCAGGGCCGAAGGCCCGAGGGCGAAGCCCGGGCCAAAGGCTGGCCGGAACCGCATCCTTCGGTTTCAGCCCGGATTGTGCGATGTGGGTTGCCATGTCCCTCCCGGACGCCGTGCATCCGAGCGCTTCCGGCACGCGATCCGGTCCAGCTCCGTCCCCGGGACGGTCTGGCCCGGACACGCTCCACGCCTCCCTCGGCCGAGGGAGGCTGGCCGGAACCGCATCCTTCAGCTTCAGCCCGCATCCTGCAGTTGGTCCCGAAAAATCGGCCCAATGCGGTGTCGC
>CAXYVC010000057.1:0-15915 GCA_964292295.1 uncultured bacterium | reverse complement strand
GGCCAGCACATCGCGGCGCGTGGCGTAGCTGCTCAACACCGGCACCGCTGCACCCAACACCCAAAACGCCAGCCAGCACAGCCCGCCTGCCTGCCACAGTTGCGCCTCCCATGCCCCCGACTTGACCCGATTGGCCTAGCCCTTGTTCCCTACCTCACGGCTTCGCGCCGTTAGTGGCTGCTGGCACCAAATCCTCCCCGCTGCCCGTAATCGCGGAGGATGCTGAGCGATTCCGCCATCTCCGAAGGCAGACAGAGCTCAACCTCTCCGAGGAAGTTATTGAGCGCGGATACCCCTCCGATGCGCAGAGACGCCGCCATGGTGGCGAATCCGAGCTGGAAACAGGCCTTGTAATCCTTATGGACAGCGGCATTCGCATTGTTCTCATTGCGTAAGGCCTCCACATGGGCCCATGCCTCCAGCGCCCCCTCATGGCTATGCGCCAGGATGCAGGCCACAGCCCAGTACAGGATTTCGGAGGATTCCGGTGAGAGTGTGGTCTTCATTCCTGCACCTCTGTGGGGCCCATAGCCCTGTCTCTGACATTCCCCTCCCAGCGCTGAGTGATGGACTCACGCTGGGCGTCGTTTAAATTGGCCGCCGCGAGCACTTCCTTTTCCCCCTCGAAGTAGTAGCCGAGGACACCCCGCACCTCCTCCAAGTCCGAATCATCCGTTCCATCGAGAAGCGCGGCGCGAACCACAGGCCAGCACTCCTCACCTTCGAGGAAAGGGAGAATCGCCCTCAGCATGTCGGCCGCAGGAAGCCCCACAGCCAGGAAAGTCATCGCCACATCCATCCAGGTGGCCTTGAGGGTGAGGAGGTGGCAGGCAATCTCCTCGTAGGGATAGCCTGCGAGCTTCATTTCCCTGGCCTCGGCCTCCCAGGCTCCGTGTTGGCGCAGAAGGGCCGCGATCTCCTCGTCAACCAGCCCCTCAGTCGCAAGGTCCTCGGCGATCGCGACCCAGCCATCCTCGTGCAAAAGGCCATCCTCCACCACGGCCTCGCCCATATTCACCATGTACTGCCGCATCACAGCCAGTCCTCCCTTTCGTCCATGGGCGCAGGCTCTGGCTCGGCCTCGGGCGTCCCAGCAGCTGCTCCAGTGGGGACCTCAAGGCACCAATCCGGAAGAGCGACGGCCTTCAGGGCGTCCTGGGCTGCGGCCTTGGCCTCCACCTCGGAATCGGCCCAGGGATCGCCACCGGGCAGCGCCTCTCCAAGGGGCGTGTGGGGAATATCAATGGGCACGGGGAACCAGTACGTGAAGCCATGCAGGCGCCCAAGAGCCACCCGAAGCGCAGACCAGCGGCCCCAAGCGTCCAGGGGCATGAGGTCAGTCTCCTTCTCCGTCTCCTTGGCGTTCTTGCCGGCGGGAGGGACGCGACGCGTGAACTTCCCGATACCATGCGACAGTCGCTGTCGAAGTTCGTCTTCCAAGTTCCGGGCTAGCCAGATGCGCGTCCCGAAGCCCTCCATGACGGCTTTCCAGTCCTGGGGATACACATCCTGGAGCAGACCCAGGTTCTGAATGCCAGCCACAATGGAAACACCCTTGGAGCGCAGCAGAACGAGGGCGCGCTGGATATTGGGAATCCTTCCACAATCGCCGAACTCGTCGAGAAGGAGCAGGATCTTCGAGGCGCCCTCAGGGCGGTTGCGGAGGCGACCCAGCAGCATCGCCCAGAACACATGCACAGGGCCCTTCAGGGCGTCGCTGTCCTCGCAGTTCATGACGTAGCCACCCCTGGCGATGAAGTCATCCAGGGTGACGGTGCTCTTTCCTTCGGTGATGCTGCGCACCCGCACGGTTTCCCATCGGCTCAGGCCCACAACGAGATCCGAAAGCACGATCGCCTGACTCCGTGGGTCCTTCATGGTGTCCAGGTGAATGGGGTCGAGCCGCTCAAGCAGAGGCTCCAACCTAGTCCTTCTCAACGTTCGAGCGAGTTCCTGGATGCTCTGCCAGCGTTGCGTCTGCAGCATGGCCCTGAAGAGCACCCTGGAGGAATCGCGGACCCACTTGTTCTTGTCATTCGGATCACTGGGGAACAAGTAGTCCACCAGCAGATCGAAGTCCTCCACACTGCGAATCTCTTCCATGGGGTTCCAGATGCCGCTGCGGGTAGCGTGGCCGCGCACGTCCAGCCCAAAGACGGGCCGATCCGGGAACTCGTCCCGGAAAGGCAACTCGGCCTTCGAGTCCTGGTAGACCCAGGGCACCAGGGACGAATGCATGATGGGCGCGTAGAGGCTGGCGGTCTTGCCCGACCCCTGCGGGCCCACCGCGATGACGTGCCGCGAGAGGATGTCCCAGCGAAAAGACACCAGGGTCAGATGGCAACCCTTGTGCTGGCCGTCCACGACGAGGCGCTGGGCCAGACGTGAGGGGCTGCGGTACACCAGCAACTCGGCAGTGGGGCACTTGTCCGTGTGGGTGGTGTCGCCCTCGATGACGCGGGTGCTCCATTCCTCGGACACGTCGCAGAACCGGGCATCGGCGCGGCCCTCGCCCGCCTTCACATACTTGGGCTCCCGGTTCCAGGTGATCCAGAGCACCAACGCGAGGATCACCAGAGCCGCATGGGCTCCCAGGAAGAGCGGACCGTTCCGGAAGACTCCGCGCACAAAAGCCTCCTGCTCCATAGCCCAGGACATGCCCAGCCCCAGGGCGAGCAGCGCCCCGCTGAGGGGGATGGTCTTGGGGGAGCGGCGATGCAGCAGCAACCAACGGGTGAGCCAGTGAAAGCGATCCTGCAGCAGGACTTGTGGATCCCGCCTCTCGATCAATGCCCAGCGGATACCACACCAGAGCAGACCGCCAAGTCCAAGGGCTGTGCAGGCGCTTGCGCCAACGGCCCCCCAGAGCTGAAGCAGGTTGCGAACGAGGTTGTTCATCGGTCTACCTCCATGCCGCGGGATGCGGCGGAATGAACGGTCTGAGCGGTCTCAGTCGTGACTTGGGCGGCCTTTGCCGCGATGCCCACCACGGGCACCCAGCCCGCCACCTGGAAGGCCCGCTGAATGGGCTCAGGCAGGCTGGCGTTCGCCTCAGAAGTGGGGGCGGTGGTCTTGCCGAGGTTCAGGGCGCCCTCCACGAGGGTCTGGCCCAAGGACAGGGGGGAAAGGGTGAGCGCGTCCTTGGCGGCTTCGGCTGTGGTGTGGGCCGTCACGCTAGCGGCCCGCCCTGCGAGGCCGAGCGTGCCTGGAATGAGCTCCTGACCGGTGGCCACGGCGGCCCGTGCGGCCCCCTGACTCACGGCGGCTCCGGTCCGGAGGGCCCCTTGCCCCAGCTCCTTCCCGGCCGGGGCAGGGTCCTGGGCCGCCTCCTTCCCGGCAGTCGACAGGCTGGCGCCTGCCGTGGGGAGGGCCGCTACCAGGCCCACGCCCAGCTTCAGTGAAGCCTGGGTCACATGCACGCTGCTGCGGGCAGCGGCCTTCGCGGCCTCTTGGGCCGCCCGCAGCGCCGTCTTCACCGCCTCCTGAGCCAGTACCAGACTGGCCCCTGTGAGCTTCCGGACGGGCCTGGGCACACCCAGGCCCTTCAGCCCCATGTCGACGGCTTGGCGGGCGATCCGCCCGCCGCTGCGTGCGGTCTTCTGAAGGCCCCGACCGCCAGTCTCGACTGCACGCCCGAGCTTCGCCTTCACCGCTCCGATCTCACGGGCGGTTTCCCGGCGTTCCAGCCGCCGCAGGGATCCCGTGCGGCGATGCTCGGCCTGTTCCAGCTCCGCAAGGTGCCTGGGGCTCCCCAGGGTGCCCCGCGCCTCGTAGCGCGCCTGGATCGCCCGTAGCTCCACCTGGTAGCGCTGCTCCACCAAGTTGCGGGCCCGTCGTTCGAAGGGCCTGGCTGCGTCGGCTTTGCGCTCCGGCGTGGCTCGTTTCACAGCCTCCCGGCGCTCCTGCTCGTTCTCCTTTTGTGCCCGAATCACCTCATTGAGGCGGGTCCGCTCCTGCTGAAAGCGCCGGTGGGCGGCCCAATCCTGGATCCGCGGTTCGTCGCCGTGGAATTCGTAATCCCAGGTCTTCTGCATCTGCCCATGACGCCCCAGAGCCCGCTCGGGCATGGGCCCCGCCACCGCAAAGTGGTAGTGGAAGCGCCCATCCTGTTCGTGAATGGCGAACACATGCGGACGTCCCTTCGCATAGGCCTTCGCCATGCGATCTCCGGCCTCCCGAACGGCCCGATACGGATCCTCCGGGCATCGGGCTCGAATCGCGGCACACTCCGCATCGCTGGGAGCCACGATGACCTCGTGGTAGTTGGCCTCGGGTCCTCCGAGTACTTTGACGGCCTGGTTCGGGGTCAGCTCCTGTCCGTTGGTCCCCAGCAGGCGTGCCGAATCTCGATCCTGCTGGCTGGCCAAGTAGTGCATCCGGCGATTGCAGGCGGGCGCCTTTGTGCGTCCCCTGAATCCAGGACGGAACCCAGGCTTGATGATGGGCATCAGCCCTCCCCGCGCAGGGCGCGCATCTTGGCCTGGGCGGAGGTCGTGATTTCTGCCGCTCGCGGGCTGGACTCCACCACGCCCAGGAGGTGTGCGTAGCTGAGTTGGCAGAGTCCAACCACGCCAGAAAGGGTCTGGAGGATCTGCGCCTCGCGCTCCGCCTGGCCCTCCTCGACTTTCCGCAGGATGGCCACCAGCGCCTCGATTCGTGTGGCGTGCCGCGCTTGCTGCTCCACAACTCCTAGGAGGGTGCGAGCAAGGGATTCTAGTCGAGGGCCGAACGCTTCCTCGGCCATGCGCTCCTTCGCGTCGTCCAGGAGATCCCGAAGAGCCTGCGTCTGGCTCACGCCCTTCCGCGTGGCCAGCTCTGCCAGCACTTTCCAGCCCTCGGCCCCTACACGGGCATGCACCACGCTTCGGGTGCGAGGCGAGGCCTTGCGGGTTGGGGCTTTCTGCTCGTCCATGGTGCATCTCCTGTTGCGAACCGGTTCGGACGCCACGCGGATGCACCATCCCCATCCCTGTCGAAAGACAGGGCTTGGCCTGGAGAGGCCACAGTCACGCGCCACGCCGAACTTGCCACCCGAAGGGTTCGATCTGCGATCGCCCCCTCAACCAGCCTTTAAGCCAACAATGGACGCTATTTCTACGTCCGCAAGATGGCTTAACAAATACAAAACAAACAAAAACAACACCAAACACTTATAGAATATGCTAGTGATAACGGTCACTCGCTCAAAATCCACCGAAAACACCAAACGCAGTAGTAAATGGTTACCACTGAAATTCCCACTCCATCTCATCAAGCATGGGAACAAGACATGTCATGTACCAGCACTCGATGCCACGGTTCCCAGGATTCCCATTCCTTCCCTTCGGATCCCCGCATGGATCTGCGAGGCAGGAGGAAAAGGGACAAATTCAGCCGTCCGGGATACGGGCGGGATACGAAAGCAAAACGCCCGATCATCAGATCGGGCGTCAGTGGCGGAGAGTGAGGGATTCGAACCCCCGTTGCGGTCACCCGCAAACCTGATTTCGAGTCAGGCTCCTTCAACCACTCGGACAACTCTCCAGGGACGGCCAGTGTAGCAGAGGCGTCCAGGAGCGCCTCAGGCGCGGCGGCGGCGGAAGAAGGCCTGCAGCATCCCGCGGCTCTCGGCCTCCAGGAGGCCGCCCTCCAGGATGAAGTGATGGTTGGTGCGGGCCTCGTCCAGGAAGGCCTGGTGCCGGGTGACGCCGACCTTCGGATCCCGCGCGCCGAAGACCACGCGGGAGACCCGGGCGTGCACCAGGGCGCCGAAGCACATGAGGCAGGGCTCCAGCGTCACGTACAGCGTGGCGCCGGGCATGCGGTAGTTGCGCAGCCACTCCCCCGCGCTGCGCAGGGCCAGGATCTCGGCGTGGGCGCTGGGATCGTGCCGGGCGATGGGGCTGTTGCGCCCCCGGGAGACGAGGCGCCCGTCCATCACGAGCACGGCGCCGATGGGAACCTCGTCGGCGCGCTCGGCCTCCCAGGCCTCCTCCAGGGCAAGGCGCATGAAGTAGAGGTCGTCTCCGCTCCAGGGGTGCTCGGGGGCGAGGGGGGAAGGCGCGGCGGCCATGGCTCAGAAGCTGCGACGGGAGACGGTGGCGTTGGCGAGGAGGAGCCCCAGCATGAGGGCCACCGTGACGATCAGGGACTGGACGCCCGCCTGGAGGCCATCCAGGGTCTGCTGGTGGAGCATCAGCGTGAGGCTCCGGAAGCCGAGGCTTCCCGGGAGGATCAGCATCAGGGAGGGCAGGAGCAGCGTGGCGCCGGGCCGCCGGGCGCGCCGCGCGTAGACGTTGCATAGGGCCCCCAGCACGAGGGCGGCGAGGCCCGCGCCGGCCACGGGTCCCAGCGCCTCGGCGCCGATGCGGGCGGCGCCCCAGGCCACCACGGTGGCCGCCAGGGTCCAGCCGTAGTCCGCCAGGCGCCCCTGGAAGACCACCAGGAAGGCGAGGGCCACCAGGGCCAGGGCGGGCACGAGGGTCCACAGGGGCAGGGGCACGGGGAGCGCCTCCGCCGCCCGGGGCACCAGGCCCGCGCCCAGGCGCTGGCCCAGCCCCACGCCGAAGGCCAGCATCACGAGGTACAGGATCGTGCCCGCCAGGCGGGCCGTACCGGAGACGAGGTTGCCCGTGCCAAGCTCCTGCATCGAGACCAGCAGGCCGAGGCCCGGCACCATCACGATGATGCCCCCCAGCACCAGCACGGCCTGGGAGGCACCGGGCAGGAGGAGGTGGGCCAGCAGGGCGGCCCCCAGCGCGCTCACGGCCCCGCCCACCAGGGGCGCCAGGCGGGCGAGGGCGCGCCGCCGCTGGACGAGCACCACGGCGAACCCCACGAGAAGGCCCACGAGGGGGCTCAGCAGCAGCTCACGCCATCCGCCGCCGAAGACCCGGGCCACCCCCATGGCGGCCAGGCCGTAGGCGAGGACCACGAGCCCGTCGCCGAAGCGGGGGGGCCGCGCCAGGAGCGCGGCCAGGCGCTCCCGGGCGCCCGCCACGTCCACCTTGCCCGCCAGCACGAGATCCACGAGGCCTTCCGCCTCGGCCAGCTTCTCGAGGCTGCTCTCCCCCGATTCGACACGCTGGAGATAGGTCTTCCCGCGGTGGCCCTCCGGGCGCAGGGAGGCCAGGAAGCCCGTGGGGGTGGCGTAGAGCGCGCCCTCCAGGCCCAGGTGCTCCGCCAGGCGCATGAGGGCCTTCTCCAGGGTGGGCACGGCCACGCCGAAGGTCTGCAGCGCGCGGCCCATCTCCAGCACGAAGGCCACTTCGGGCACGGAGCTGGGCGGGGGCGGGGGCGGGTGAAGGGGACGCTGGGCCATGGGGACACGATACCGCGGCGCAGGCCCCGCATCCGGCCAGGGGCACCTTCCGCCGGAACGTGGCGTGGGAAGGGGGTTGGCCGCAACCTGCCCATCCGGGATCAGGTATCGTGGGGGCTGACCCTTCGTCGAGGTGCCCCGATGAACGCGCTCTGGTGGCTCGTGGCCGCGCTGATCCTGCTGGTGGTGGAGATGGTCACGCCCGGGCTCTTCTTCTTCGCCTGCCTCGCCGCGGGCGCCCTGGCCGCGGCGGTGGCCGCCTGGGCCGGCGCGGGGGCCTGGGCCTGCTGGGGCACCTTCTTCGGCAGTTCCACCCTCCTCGTGCTCATCGTGGCGCCCCTGGCCCGCCGCTGGATGAAGCGCATTCCCGAAAGTCCCGTGGGCCTCTCCGCGTTGGCGGGGCAGCGGGCGCGGGTCACCCACGGGATCCACCCGGACAGCGGCGAGGGGCAGGTGCGCCTCGCCAGCGGCGCCCTCTGGCGGGCCGCCGCCGACCTGCCCATCCCTGCGGAAACCTGGGTGGAGGTGCTGGAAGTCGTCGGCACCCGCCTGCGCGTCCGCCCCCTTCCCGATCCAAGCACCCCCAAGGAGTGAGCCATGCCCCAGACCTTCGTCCTCCTCGTCCTGGGCTTCTTCCTGCTGATCCTCGCGGCAAAGGCCCTCACGGTCATCCGCCCCTTCGAGAAGGGCGTGGTGGAGACCCTCGGCAAGTACTCCGCCCCGCCCCGGGAGCCGGGCCTCACCTTCGTGATGCCCTTCTTCCAGACGGTCATCAAGGTGGACACCCGCGAGCAGGTGATCGACGTGCCGCCCCAGGAGGTGATCACCAAGGACAACGCCGCCGTCACGGTGGACGCGGTGATCTACTTCCGCGTCACCGACCCCGTGCGCGTGATCTACAACATCGCGAACTTCCAGTACGCCGCCGTGAAGCTGGCCCAGACGAACCTGCGCAACATCGTGGGCGACATGGAGCTGGACCAGACCCTCACCAGCCGCGAGAAGATCAACGGCCAGCTGCGCCAGGTTCTGGACGAGGCCACGGACGAGTGGGGCGTGAAGGTGGTGCGCGTGGAGATCCAGAAGATCGAGCCGCCCGCGGACATCACCAACGCCATGTCCAAGCAGATGAAGGCCGAGCGCGAGAAGCGCGCCGCGATCCTCGAGTCCGAGGGTTTCAAGCAGAGCGCCATCCTGAAGGCCGAGGGCGAGCGGGAGAGCCAGATCCTTCGCGCCGAGGGCGACCGGAAGGGCGCCGTGATCCGCGCCGAGGGCCAGGCCCAGGCGGTGCGCACCCTGGCGGATGCCGAGAAGTTCCGCATCGAGACGGTCTTCAACGCCATCCACGCCGGCAACCCCGACCCCGGCCTCATCGCGATCCGCAGCCTGGAGGCGCTGGAGAAGGTGGCGGACGGCAAGGCCACGAAGATCTTCCTGCCCACGGAGGTGGGCGGCGCCCTGGCGGCCCTGGGTTCCGTGGCGGAGGTCTTCCGCAGCACGCCGCCCGCACCCGCCGCGCCGGCGGCGGCCCCCGCCCCTGCGCCCAGGCCCCAGGCCCCCCGCCCGGCCCCGGAGGCCTGAGGCACCTTGGACGAAGCCCCATCCAACCCGCTGCCCGACGCCGCCGATCCGGTCCTGGCGGCGGCGGAGGCGCTGCGGAACAGCCAGGAGGAGTTCCCCACCCAGGTGGTGGGAGCCCACCCCCCCCCTTACGGCGCGGTGGTGGCGGAGCTGGACCCGCCGCGGCGGCAGTCCGTCCTCAAGCTGATCCGCCCCCTGCCCCACGAGCTGCCCGAGGGGACGCGCTTCCGCACCACCTTCGGCGTCGCAGGCGGACGCTTCGAGGCCGCCCTCGTGTACCGGGGCCGCAGCTCGTACCTGCACTACCGCTTCGACTGGCCCGAGCTTCTGCGTCCCGCGGGGCGGCGTCTGCACAAGCGCTACCCCTTCCGCCCCCGGGAGCGCGTCTTCGTGGTGGCGCAGGACGCAGGCCTGCCGGGCATCGGCATCGCCGGCCCCCTGCTGAACATCTCCATGGGCGGCCTGGCCATGCGCCTGGACCGCATCGTGCGCCTGGACGACGGCATGCGCCTGCGCATGGACAGCGCCCGCTTCGAGCGGGGCAAGGCCTTCCCCATGCTCTGCGTGCAGGACCTGCCCGGGCTGGAGCGGCTCCACGCCCACGCCGCCGTGGCCCACGTGATCGAGCGCACCAACGAGCTGGTCGTGGCCTTCGAGTTCACCCACCTCACCGACGCCGCCACGCGGGAGCTCTCCGCGGCCCTGGCCGCCCGGGACCGGAGCCTCACCCCCGTCCGCGCCCCCGGAAGCGGCGCCCACCGGAGCCCCCGGGCGGGGCTCCCTTCTTCCACCCAGGAGGAGGCGGAGGACGACATGGAGGCCCCCCTGCCCCCGGAGGAGGAAAGCGCCCCTTCCGTGCCCCTTCCCGAGGCCGGCCCCCTGCGCCGCCTCGCCCGGCGCACGCTGCGCCTGGCCCTGGCCATGCCTGCGGGAACGCGGCGGACGGAGCTGGCGGAACGCCTGGCCGAGGGCGGCTACCGGCGCCTGGGATGCCTGGAGGACCTGAAGGGCCTGCGTGCCGCCGCCAGCCGGGAGCCCGCGGAACGCCGACCGAGGCTGCTGATCGTGGCCCTCGCCCTGGGCGGCGCCGCCGAGGAGCCCCTGGCGGCCCTGCGCATTCTCGAGCGGGAGGCCGAGACCTGGAACGGCATTCCCGCCCTGGCTCTCTGCGAAGGGGAGGATCCCTCCCTCCTCCTGGCCAGCGGCCACCTGGCCTCCCTGAAGGAAGGGCCTGGCTGGCTGGAGCGCCTGGACGCCCGGGCGGGTCTGGAGGACTGAAGGCCCCTTCGTGACAGGGAACGGGAAGCGGGTTCAGGACCGCCGCAGGGGCGCGATCTTCACCAGCCCGCCCGCAGCGTCCTCCCGGAAGAGGGCATCATCCAGCCGATTCCCCTCCCGCAGCACGGGGTCGGAGGCATCCTTGGCCAGCAGGATGCCGCCCCGGGCATTGCGGTGGACGACGCAGGCCTCCAGGGTGGCCTCGGCCTCCTCGAAGAGCAGGAGGCCCGAGGCGCGGCCGTCCCGCAGGGTGCAACGCACCAGGAGCAGGCTGCCCCCGGGCTCCACCCGGGCACCGCTGCCCGCATTCCCCGCGATCTCGCAGCCGTCCAGCACGCCCTGGCCGCCCTTGGCGCAGGCCACGCCCACGCCCCCGCCGTCCAGCAGCCGGCAGCCCTTGAGCTGCACGGTGGCGCCGCGGTGGATGAGCACCCCCGCCTCGCCGTTGGCGGACACCTCGCAGTCCACCGCCGAAGCCATGCCGGGGCCCAGCAGGCTGAGGCCGTAGCCGGCGTTGCGGTGCAGCCGGCAGCGGCGGAGCTGGGCGGTGGCCTCCGCGGCCACGTGGACCGCCGCGTCCCGATGGCCCTCGAAGGCGCAGTCCTCCAGCACCGCCTGGGCCTTCTCCAGCACCAGCACGCCCACGGGCGAGGGCCCGCGCAGGCTGCAGCGGACCAGCTTGAGGCGCGCATCCGCCTCCAGCTCTGCGCCCCCGGCCCCGAAGGCCTCCAGCGCACAGTCCTCGAGAACGGCCTGGGAGGCGGGCGCCAGCTGGAGCCCGAGGCCGCCCCCGCCCTCCAGGCGGCTGCGCAGGAGCTGGGCGTGGGAGCCCCCGTCCAGGCGCAGACCGCTGGCGCAGGCCACGGCACAGTCCTCCAGCTCCGCCCGCGCCCCGGGCTTCAGGTGCAGGGCCGCGGAAGCGCCCCGGAGGTGGACCTTCCGGAGCTCCAGGGCCGTACCGGCCTCGGCCCGCACCAGGGGGGCCGCCCCGCCCTCCACCTGCAGGTCCTCCAAGAGAAGGCGCCCCGCCCGGAGCTGGAGCAGCGGGGCCTCGGAAGCCCCCTCCCGCCGCAGGAGCACCTTCCGCAGGGTCACCCGCCCCGCGTGCACGACCAAGCTGGCGTCCTCAGGGAGGGCCAGGATCACGCCCTCGCCCTCGCCTTCGAGGGTGACGTCCTTCCCCACGCTCAGGGCCTCGCGGTAGCAGCCCGGGAGCACCCGGATGGTGCCACCCGGAGGCGCCTGCCGCAGGGCCACCCGCAGGCTCAGGACGTGCCCGCCCTTCCCCACCACGATGGGCGCATCGGCGGGCAGGCGGTGGGCGCCGCTCAGGGTCTGGGCGGGAGCCTCCAGGGCCTCGCGGATGGCCGCGGCCAGGGTTTCCGCGTCCGGGAAGCGCCCCTCGGGGTCCTTGCAGAGGGCCTTGCGGCACAGCTCCAGGATGGCGGGCGGCAGGTCCCGGATCCGGGAAACGTCCAGGGGCGTGGGTTCGGCGCGCAGGATCGCGTTGAGGGTGGCCGCGGGCGTGTCCGCCACGAAGGGGCGCTGGCCGCCCGAAAGCACCTCGTAGAGCATCACGCCCACGGCGAAGAGGTCCGTGCTCACCGTGGCGCGCCCCGTGTCCAGGTATTCGGGCGCCATGTAGCTCACGGTGCCCATGCGCACGTCCTGCTCCGTGAGGGTGGAGCGGTCCACCAGGGCCACGCCGAAATCCGAGAGCTTGGCCTGGAGGCGCTTGCCCTGGCGCTTCACCAGCACGTTGGCGGGCTTCAGGTCCCGGTGGATGATGCCCCGCTCGTGGGCGTAGGCGAGCCCTTCGCAGGTCTGGGCCAGGAGCTCCAGCAGCTCGGCCTTCCCGCAGTCCCCCTTGTGGATGAGCAGCTCCAGGTCCTCACCCTCGACGTATTCCATCACCAGGTAGTGCAGGCCCTCCGCCTCGCCGTATTCGAAGACGGTGACGATGTTCGGGTGGTTCAGCGCCGCCGTGGCGCGGGCCTCGCGCTCGAAGCGCGCCCGGGCCTCCCCCTCGAAGGAGCTGCCCGCCTGGATCGTCTTGATGGCCACCTGCCGCCCCAGCAGGGGATCCTGCCCCAGGAAGACCTCGCCCATGGCGCCCTTGCCGATGCGCCGAAGGATCTCGTACTTCCCGATCTTGGCTGGCAGGCTCACGCGGGGGCATCCTCCCGGGGCGGCGCGGGATGGGCCGCCCCAGGCACCAGCATAGGATCCCTAAACGTTGAACAGGAAGTTCATCACGTCGCCGTCCTGGACGACGTATTCCTTGCCTGAGGGCCCCGCTCCGCAGGCCCAAGCCATGCGCAGGGCATGCGGAAGGGCCGTCCGGCGGACGGCCCCTTCGCGGGTTTCAAGCGCCGTGCGCGAGCCCCGCGAGCGCCCAGGCGCAAGGCAAGGCCCGAGGACTCAGACGTTGAACAGGAAGTTCATCACGTCGCCGTCCTGGACGACGTATTCCTTGCCTTCCGACCGCATGCGCCCGGCTTCCTTGGCGCCCTGCTCGCCACCCAGGCGCACGAAGTCGTCGAAGCCGATGGTCTGGGCGCGGATGAAGCCCTTCTCGAAGTCCGTGTGGATGACCCCTGCGGCCTGGGGCGCGGTGGCGCCGACGGGAATGGTCCAGGCGCGCACCTCCTTCACCCCGGCGGTGAAGTAGGTCTGGAGGCCCAGCAGGCGGAAGGAGGCCCGGATCAGCACGTTCAGTCCCGGCTCGGTGAGCCCCGCCTCCTCCAGGAACAGCGGCCGCTCCTCCTCGGGCAGTTCCTGGATCTCGGCCTCCAGCTTGGAGCAGATGGGGATCACGGGGCAGCCGCGCGCCTCGCCCGCGGCCAGCAGCGCGGCGAAGTGGGGGTTGCCTTCGGGGGCGGGAATGTCGGCCTCGCCGATGTTCCCCACCAGGAGCATGGGCTTCATGGTGATGAGGCAGAAGGGCTTGAGGAGGGCCGCCTCCTCCTTCGCCAGCTCCGCCGTGCGGGCCCAGGCGCCTTCGTTCAGCACGGCGTTCACCTTCTCCAGCACGGCGCAGAGGGCCTGGCTCTCCTTGTTGCCGCTGCGGGCGGTCTTCAGGTGGCGCTCCAGGGCCTTCTCCACCGTCTCCATGTCCTTGAGGATCAGCTCGGTGTCGATGATGCCGAGGTCGCGCGCCGGTTCAACGCCGCCTTCCACGTGCGTGATGTCGCCGTCCTCGAAGCAGCGGAGCACCTGCACGATGGCATCCGTCTCCCGGATGTTGGCCAGAAAGGCGTTGCCGAGGCCCTCGCCCTTGCTGGCGCCCCGCACGAGGCCCGCGATGTCCACGAATTCCTGGCTGGCGGGCAGGATGCGCTGGGGCTTCACGATGGCCGCCAGCCGCTCCAGGCGCGGATCGGGCACGTCCACCACGCCCGTGTTGGGCTCGATGGTGCAGAAGGGGTAGTTGGCGCTCGCGGCCCCCGCGCGGGTGAGGGCGTTGAAGAGCGTGGACTTCCCGACGTTGGGGAGCCCCACGATGCCGCACTGGACCGCCATGCCTTACCTCCCTTGGACCCTCCAGTGTCCCAGAGCTTCCCTTGGCGAGAAAGGCCGATTCCTCAGGCGGGGGGCAGCACGGTGGCGGACCAGGCGAAGCTGCGCCGTCCGCCGGGCTCCAGGAGCAGCATGCCGGGCTTCTGCAGCAGGCTGCCCTCCCAGTCCGCGGGGCTGGCCGTGCCCTGCCAGGGTTCGATGCACAGGAAGCCCGCACCGGGCTTCGTCCAGAGACCCAGCTGGGAGAAGCCCCGCCAGGCGATCTCCAGCCCCAGGGATCCGGGCGCCGTGTAGGCCAGGGAACGGCTCTGGAGGCCGTCCAACACGAGAGCGTCTTCGCGGAAGAGCTCGTCCCGGAGCTTCAGGGTCCGGCCGTCCACCGGGCTCGGGAAGGGATGGGGATCCAGCAGTCCCCCGACCAGGCGCCGGACGGGCGCCGGCTCGGGCTTCTCGAAGGCGAGCGCGTGGGCCTCCCGGGAGGCGCCCTGCAGGGGCCACCGGAACGCGGGATGCGCCCCCAGGCTCGCGGGCATGGGCCGGTCGCCCAGGTTGGCCAAGTCGTAGCGGGCCTCGAAGCAGAGGTCCCGCACCTGGTAGGTGACGCGCAGGTCGAAGGCGAAGGGATACAGGGCCCGGGTGGCCTCGTCGTCCCGCAGGCGCCAGGTGCAGGCCTCCCGGCTGTAGCGCAGCAGCTCCCAGTCCAGATCCCGGGCGAAGCCGTGGCGCCCCATGGCGTAGCTGCGGCCGTCCAGGAGGTACCGGTCCCCCTTCAGCTGTCCCACGATGGGGAAGAGGGTGGGCGCGATGCGGCCCCACACCATCGGATCCCCGTTCCACAGGAAGTCCACGCCGCTGAGGGTGCGCAGCCGCTGGAGTTCCGCGCCCCGGGCCCGGAACTCCGCGTGAAGGTACTGGTTGGCGATGAAGCAGGCGTCCATGAACGATCCGGGGTGCTCCGCCATGGTAGCGGCTTTCCGCCCCCCGGGGAGACGCTTCAGCAGCCGCCGTCGAGGACCGGCGCGGCGGCCCTCCAGAAGGCATCCATCTCCGCCGGCGTCCCCAGGCTCACCCGCACGTGGTGGGGCAGCGCGTACCCCTGCAGCGGCCGCACGATGACGCCGCGCCGGAGCAGCTCCTGGAAGAGGTCGGCGGCCGGCAGTACGGTCTCCAGGACCAGGAAGTTGCCGGCCTGGCCTCCCGCGCGGCAGCGGTGCTTCCGGGCCTCGCCCAGGAAGGCCTCCCTCGCCTCGCGGTTCCGGGTGCGGCACAGGGCCTCGAAGGCCTCGTCCTGGATCGCCACCTCCGCGGCCACCTGGGCCAGGTGGTTCGTGTTGAAGGGGCTGCGGACCCGCTCCAGCAGGCCGAGCAGCCAGGGGCTGCCCAGGCCGTAGCCGATGCGGAGGGCCGCCAGGGCGTGGATCTTGGAGAAGGTGTGCAGCACGAGCAGGGTTTCGCGCTCGGGCAGGAAGGCTGCGGCGTCCGGAAAGCTCCCCGGCTCCTCGTATTCCGCGTAGGCCTGGTCCACCACCAGCAGCACGTCCTCCCGCAGCTCCCGCACCAGGCGGGCGATCTCCTCGCGCCCCAGCAATACGCCGGTCGGGTTGTTGACGTTGGCGAGGTAGACCAGGCGCGTGTCCGGCTGCACGGCGCGGAGGATGGCGTCCACGTCCACCTCGTCGGCGCTGGCGGGCGTCTCGAGCACCCGCCCCCCGGCCGTCCGGGTGGCGATGGCCCCGATGGCGAAGCTGTGGCGGGGCATCACGGCGCTGCCGCCCGACAGGAAGACGGCCTTGGCCGCCAGCTCGATGAGTTCCGCGCTGCCGTTGCCGAGGATCACCTGCTCCTCCCGGACGGCCCGGCGGCGCGCGATGGCCTGCCTCAGGTAGAAGCCGTCGGACACCGGATAGAGCCCCACGCCCTCGGTGTCGGAGCCGGCGATGGCGCGGGCCAGGCGCTGCTTCACGGCCTCGGTGGGGCCCCAGGGGTTCTCGTTGCTGGCCAGCTTCACCACCTGCGCCAGCCCCAGCTCGCGCTGCACCTCCTGGGTGGGCTTGCCCGGCACGTAGAGAGGGATGTCGCGGAGGTGGTCGTAGGCCGGGTTCACGGCGACGGGGGCCATGGCGGAACTCCTTGATGGAAGGGGATGCGGCCTCCACGGTGCCGGGCCCCTCCCCGGACTTGGATCACAAGAAGGGCCCCGCCGCAGCGGGGCCCTTCCGCGGAAGACCGCCGGGACC